>JBCDCZ010000147.1:0-11119 GCA_039180865.1 Pseudomonadota bacterium
AGAGCACGATCACGAGGACAACAATGTCGAGAATGGCGATGGCCATGGTCGTTCGAACTCCCTGTTCCTGAAAGCGATCAGACCGAATGACGAAGTCGAGCGCTCTTATGGGGCAAGTTTTCCAAAAGCGCAAATTGCAAAGCGGATGGTTTCGACATGTTCGGCAGATTGGTGCACAATTTTGTTGGTTTCAAAGATGTATCCTAGCCTGTGTCCTTCTGAGCAGTCGCAATGATACCCGTAATGACTTCAACCAGGCTGTCCGTTTCAGTGCGTTGGGATATCGGACCGGACTTGTCGCTATTGCCGGAGGAGGGCAGGGTTGCGCGTTCAAAACCAAGTTTTGCTGCTTCGCGCAAGCGGTTTGTCACATGGGGCACAGGACGGATTGCACCTGAAAGACTGACTTCACCGAAGTAGACGCCGTCTGATGGCAATGCCGCCCCCGCAAGAGACGACGTAAGCGCTGCGGCGATTGCAAGATCAGCAGCAGGTTCCTTGATCTTCAGACCGCCAGCGACATTCAAATAGACATCGTGATTTGAAAGGCGAACGTGACAATGGGCGTCGAGGACCGCAAGGACCATGGCAAGCCGGGCACTGTCCCAGCCGACCACGGCACGGCGCGGGGTGCCGAGCGTTGACGGGGCGACCAGTGCTTGCACTTCGACAAGGACTGGTCTTGAGCCTTCCATTCCTGCAAATACGGCCGATCCCGGGGCGGACGATGTGCGTTCACCGAGAAACATTGCGGAAGGGTTCGCCACTTCCGACAAGCCGGCCCCGGTCATTTCGAAGACGCCGATTTCGTCAGTGGGACCAAACCGGTTTTTGACGCCGCGAAGAATACGAAATTGATGCGCACCTTCGCCCTCAAAATAGAGAACGGCGTCCACCATGTGCTCGACAACACGGGGGCCGGCAATCTGTCCTTCTTTGGTGACATGTCCAACGAGGACGACCGTCGCGCCCGATTTTTTCGCATATCGGATCATCGCCTGTGAGGCGGTGCGTACCTGGGTGACGGTGCCCGGCGCGGATTCTGCCTGCTCCGTCCAAAGCGTCTGAATGGAATCAATGATAACAAGGCTTGGCTTTTTCTCGTTGTCCAGCGTTGCGAGAATGTCCTCGACGCTTGTTTCAGCGCCGAGCCGGACCGGAGCATCCTGTAGCCCGAGGCGGCGTGCCCGCAGTCGGACTTGATCGATTGCCTCCTCGCCGGATATGTAGACAACCGTTTCGCCTTTTGATGCGAGCGCGGCTGCCGCCTGGAGAAGCAGGGTTGACTTTCCGATCCCCGGATCGCCACCAAGAAGCAGGGCAGATCCCCGCACGAACCCTCCGCCCGTGACGCGATCAAGTTCCGCAATGCCCGAAGCAATGCGCGGTGCATCCTCGCTTTCTCCCGAAAGCTCCGTGAGGGGAATGATTCGACCTTTCCGCATCGGTTTACCGGGACCGCCGCCAATCCCGGCTATGTCAACGTCTTCGACAATCGTGTTCCACTCGCCGCACGATTCGCATTTCCCTTGCCATTGCGAGGTCACCGCGCCGCAATTCTGGCACACGAAGCGTGATCTTTTCTTCGCCACGATGGCGTCCTTTCCTTGGAGTGAAGCTAACTCTTGTACGTGCGCCGGTAACGGTGCCCAAGCCCGGTGAGAAACTCGTATGATATGGTGCCCGCATTGGACGCCAGCCGATTGATCGAAGCGTTCGGGCCGAAGAGCTCAACGCGATCGCCGCGTTTCAAACCGTCCACTTCGGTTACGTCGATTGCGATCATGTCCATCGAGACCCGGCCGATAAGAGGCGCATGTTTGCC
Organism: Pseudomonadota bacterium; assembly: GCA_039180865.1. Classification (GTDB taxonomy): domain Bacteria; phylum Pseudomonadota; class Alphaproteobacteria; order Rhizobiales; family JACESI01; genus JBCDCU01. The sequence continues at coordinate 1,826 of JBCDCZ010000147.1, forward strand.
ACCCACGTAAGCTGATGCTCCTTTTTCAGCTGTTGTGGATCCTGCCGATCGCAGAAATCCGTCCGCATATCCAGCACTTACGACTGCGATCTTGTGCGGTGCTTCCACGGTTTCAGCAGCACCATACCCGACGCTTTCGTGGGCTTTTACGTCCCGAATCTGAAGAATTGCCGCCGTGACGGTGACAACAGGTTTCATCGGGCAGTCGTCCTCGTGGGATTTCAGCGCTGCCCCGCCATAAAGCGCAATGCCGGGCCTCACGAGATCGCAGTGGAACGCGGATCCGTTGAAGATACCCGCAGAGTTTGAGAGCGATCGGGGGACCCCTTCGAAAAGACCGGCAGCATCCCGGAAGCGTGAAAGCTGGCAGCCGTTCATCAAAGAGGAGGGGGTATCAGCGCAGGCGAGATGGCTCATGATCAGATTGAGCCTGAGACAGGAAACCTGCTTTGCATCATCTGCAAGTGCGCCCGCTTCTTCTTCGCGCAGGCCAAGGCGGTTCATTCCGGTATCGATATGAAGGGCTGCTGGCGCGCTATTACCATCGTATGCCCATTCCTCGATCTCTTCCAGGCTGTTCAAGACCGGGCAAAGCTCGTGCTCGAGAAACACACTGCTTTTGCCGGGTTGAAGACCGTTCAACACGTAAATGGTCACATCTGAAAATTTCTGCCGGAGCGCGACAGCTTCGGCGGTTGTGGCGACGAAGAATGTCCGTGCTCCTGCATCCCGCAAGGCTGCGCTCGCTTGCAGAAGTCCGATCCCATAGGCATCAGCTTTGACGACCGCAGCGCATTCTGCTTCGCCACTCATGCGGTCTAGAAGCTGCCAGTTCTCTGCAAGCGCCGGAAGGTCGATTGTCAGCAGACCCGGTGCAAGCTCGGAAAGAGGGCCGTCAATTGGGTTGAATCGTGTCATGGTGGAAGCCTACCGGCAGTGTCAGCCCATTGGTAGCGGGTGCAACCCCGTCTGATCAATAACTGTCTGGCAAGCGCGAGGGATCCGCAAGGTCTGAAAAGCGTGTGTATTGGCCGGTGAATGACAAGGGGACGGTTCCAGTTGGGCCGTGACGTTGTTTTGCGACGATCACTTCAGCGATACCTTTCGCTTTCTCCATTTTGGCGAACCATTCGGCATAGCCCGGGTCGTCTTGCGGGGGCTCTTTATTCTGAAGGTAATATTCCTCGCGATAAATAAAGAGAACAACGTCGGCGTCCTGTTCGATCGATCCCGATTCACGCAGATCCGAGAGAAGCGGGCGTTTGTCATCACGACTTTCAACAGCTCTTGAGAGCTGGGAGAGGGCGATAATCGGGATCGAAAGCTCTTTCGCAAGTGCCTTTAGTCCGGTTGTGATCTCAGTGATTTCCTGAACCCGATTGTCGCCTGCGCGGGCGCTGCCCGTCATCAACTGAACGTAGTCAACAATCAGAACATCAAGGCCACGCTGTCGCTTGAGGCGCCTTGCTCTTGCGGATAATTGGGCAATCGAAATACCACCGGTCTGGTCAATGAACAGCGGCGCCTGTTGCATGTTCTGCATGGCGAATGTCAGTTTGTCATATTCCGCTGGCGAGATTTCTCCGCGGCGGATCTTTGACGACGAAACTTCAGCTTGCTCTGAGATGACACGGGTGGCGAGCTGCTCCGCCGACATTTCCAGTGAGAAGAAACCAACCATGCCGCCGTTCTTGGCTTTGGTGGTCCCGTCAGCCAGAATCTCGGGCTCGTAAGCCGCGGCGACGTTATAGGCGACATTGGTTGCAAGAGACGTCTTACCCATACCGGGACGGGCCGCGATAATGATGAGGTCGGATGGCTGCAGACCGCCCATCCGGCGGTCAAGGTCCGAAAGCCCGGTTGCGCAGCCCGACAATTGCCCGTCTCGTTCATAGGCAGCTGCCGCCATCTGGACCGACTGGGTGAGCGCCTCGGAAAACGAAACAAATCCCTGCGACTGACCGCCCGTTTCGGCAAGCTCGTAAAGCCGTTTTTCCGCCGATTCGATCTGAGCGAGAGGTGTCAAATCAGCAGGCGCGTCATAGGCCGTGTTGACGACGTCTTCGCCAAGATTGATGAGCGATCTGCGGACCGCCAGATCGTGAATGGCACGTCCGTAATCCGCGGCATTGATGATGGTTGTCGCTTCTGCTGCAAGGCGTGCGAGATATTGTACGAGCGTGATCTCTCCAACCATCTGGTCGGCTGGAAGGAACGTTTTGATGGTGATCGGATTTGCAATCTTGTCCATGCGGATGATCTTGGCGGCTTCTTCATAGATCATCTGGTGAACGGGTTCGTAAAAGTGTTCGGCCAACAAAAAGTCCGACACCCGTTCAAAGGCATTGTTGTTCACGAGGATAGCGCCAAGCAGCGCTTGCTCCGCCTCGATGTTTGCTGGCTGGGAACGGTAATCGACGCCCTCCGGGCCGTCGTTCGCTGCCTGAATTTTTGAAGCCTGTTCCATATCGCCGTCCCACCCTGCGCGACTGGTTTGATAGCCGTTCACTTGGTGTGAAAAAAGTCGCCAGAGTGCAAAACTATTTTATTTTTTCAGTTGTTCAGCGCGCAGGTGATGTTGTCCACATGAGCGTGTTGAAAACGGCAGCGCGATTGGTGCTATGACACAAACAAAACCCCGCCGTTTGGCGGGGTCCTGTGTGTCAAGCGGCGTTCGACACGACTTAAGTGTTGTTTTCTTCGCCGTTTTCGGCGTCAGCGGTCTCGCTTTCTTCAACAACCTCTTCCGGGGTTTCCTCAAAGAACTCGTCGAGTTCGCCATCAAACACTTCAAGGTCGAGTTCGATCTCTTCGCGCTGCGACAGGTCCTCACCAGCGAGCTGACGCGCTGCCTCGTCCCTTGAGCGCGCAACGTTGGCGGTAATCGACACCTGCACTTCAGGGTGAAGCGAAATTGGCACCGCCTGAAGACCGATTGTTTTAATCGGCTGTTCCATGGCGACCTGACTGCGGGCTACTTTGAAACCGTCTTCGCCAAGTGCTTCAGCAATGTCGCGCGATGAAACGGAGCCATAGAGCTGTCCTGTTTCACCGGCGGACCGGATCACTTCGATTGTGTAGCCGTCGAGTTTCCCGCCAACGGCTTCCGCCTCGTTGCGGCGTTCGAGGTTTCTCGCCTCAAGCTCCACGCGCTCATTCTCGAAGCGTTTCTTGTTTGCTTCGGTTGCTCTAAGCGCTTTGCCTTTTGGCAGAAGATAGTTGCGTGCGTATCCATCCTTGACCCGGACGATTTCGCCCATCTGGCCAAGTTTTTGAACGCGTTCCAAGAGAATGATTTCCATAGACGTCTCCTTAGGTGTTTGATTGGTTTTGCTGCGCCCGGTATCGGTCGCGCAGTTTGAGGCCGAAATCAGCGAGTCCCAACAAAAACATGAGTAGTAACGGGAAGCTGAAGAATATCGTGGCGAGATAGAGGATAGGGAGGACCAGCGGTTTGCGTCCTGTGCCCTCAAGGAGGACATGAACCGTATTGTATCCGAGAATGGTAATGGCCATTGCCAAGGTCGCAACGAGCGAGGCGCCGATGAAGTAAAGCGGAGGATCGACCAGCGCAAGAATGATGCCGATCGCAAGGGCTAGCAGAGCTAAAGGGGGCAAAGAGATTTCGCTGATCTCAAGATTGGGACGGTCCATCTTTCCGGAGCGTTTCACGATGCGCGCGCCCAGCCAGAGGTTGAAGCCAATCATCAAGAGCCACATCACAGGCGCGGCAAAAGGAAGGAGCGATGTGTAAAGTGCCACGAGAGATCGGGCGGCTTCATCCGGACTTACAGTGTTTCCATCACCGAGATTTTGCGGCGCTTTGACAAGCTGTTCGGAAATTGCGCGTTCAAGGACTTCCGGATCAAAGCCGCTGAAGGCCAGGCTCAATCCAACGGCGAAGGCACCATACAGAACCATCCGAAAGAAAACGCGCGATATTGGAAACCATTCGACGGCGCCTGAATTGTCGTCACGGCGCGACAAACCTAAGCAGTGCGCGAGATAGGCGGCAGGCAAAGCGAAATCAAAACCGTAGAACAGTGCAATGCGTGGATCGGTGATGACAGCAATTGCCACAAATGCCATAAAAGCGGACAGAAAACCTGCGACGGTGCCCCATCCAAGGCTCGCAATCACAATTGGAAGCGGAATCAGCAGAAATAGCGGAAGCGCAAGAAAACCCGCCCTCGCTGCTGCAAGAAACAGAAGCAAGGATGCCATGCCGGATATCGCGGCGATGAGAGGGGCCTGTCTTGTCATGTCGCTGTCCCGCGTTGCGGTTAGAGCCGGATCTCCAAAACTGCTGCCCGGCCCAACTTGTATTTGGCCGCCCGCTCTCGGGCAGCCTTAACTCATCCTACTTGATGATGTATGGCAGAAGCCCGAGAAAGCGTGCGCGTTTGATCGCTTTGGCCAATTCGCGCTGTTTCTTGATAGAGACAGCCGTGATCCGGCTCGGGACGATTTTGCCGCGCTCGGAAATGTAGCGTTGCAGCAAACGCACGTCTTTATAGTCAATCTTCGGAGCATTCGGTCCTGAAAACGGGCATGTTTTCCGACGACGGAAGAAAGGACGGCGAGAGGCCTGTTGTGCGATTTCAACCATTTTCGTTACCTTCCTTATTCGCTGCGATTGCCACGGTCACCGCGATCGCCCCGATCACCGCGGTCGCCCCGATCACCGCGATCACCCCGGTCACCTCGTCCACCGCGTGACGGACGATCGTCACGGTCGCGCTTTTGAAGCATTACGGATGGACCGTCTTCGTGCTCTTCAACCCGAACGGTGAGGAATCGCAAAATGTCTTCATTTATTCGCATCTGGCGTTCCATCTCGTGAATGGCGTCGCTTGGTGCGTCGATGTTCATAAGAGCGTAATGCGCCTTGCGGTTCTTCTTGATCCGATAGGTCAGGGATTTTAGTCCCCAGTTCTCGGTCTTTGGAACGGAACCGCCGCTTGATTCAAGGAGACCCTTATATTGTTCGATCAATTGATCGACCTGTTGCGCGGAAACGTCTTGCCGTGCCAAAAAGATATGCTCGTAGAGTGCCATGTCTGCCTTTCTTTCTCATATCGCCGCAAGCGCGAAGCCCCTTCACACCCGTTCTTTGCGAAAGAAAGGCAGTGATGAGTACCGGTGGAGAGCGGAGACACGGGAAACCGGTTGAATTACCAACCTGTCCGATTTGGACTTTCCGTTCAGCCCCCAGCTCGCGGACTGGCGGGCTTATGACGGCATTTGCCGGAATTTGCAACCCTTTCGCGTCGTATTGGCCGTTTGGGTTGGACAAAACTTTCTGTGACCAAGGCCAATTCTAGGATCGGTGGTCCGTTTTCAGCTAGACGCCCCAATCCCTTAAGCAAAGCTTTCGGGGCATTAACGTGATATCTGTCATTGTAAGGCAAGAAGTAACACTGACTTAGCGAAGTGTTAACCACATATGCGTGATCGTCCAAACGTCACTTTCAGACTAAAGGCTGATGTCATGTTTCGATCCCTACGCTCGAATGTAACCTATTCGCTCCTGTTCACGATTGGCGTGCTCTTCGTTTCCGCGATCGCGATCGTTGGTTATGTTGCCTACTCTCTCAAAGTTCAGGATGCCGTCAAACAGGCTCAGAGCTCTCAAGATGCAAGCTTACGTGCGGCTGCTACGATTTTTTCCATGAACTACGAAGGCGTAGACGTCACGTGGAGAGATGGGAATGTGGAACGCCTGCAAATGGCTGCTATTCCCGAATTCGAAGATCATTCAATGATTGATAGCATCGGGCGGATGACCGGTGAGACCGCGACCGTCTTTGCCTGGGACGATGAGACCCGGGATTTCTGGCGCCGGACGACCAACATCATAAAGCCGGATAATAACAGGGCGGTTGGAACTGAACTCGGCAAGGGCGGAGCCGTTTATCCGGTTCTGACGAAAGGTCAGACGTTCCGAGGCGAAGCCGTCATTCTTGGCAAACCCTATTATACAATCTACGAACCGATCTTTGATCGCTCCAATAATGTCATCGGCATTCTTTACGCGGGCGTGGAAAAGGACCGGATTAATGCAAGTGTCGGCAGCCTTGCTTTCTGGCTGTTTGTCGCCCTTGTCCTCGTGACCGTGGTGGCTCTGGCGGCTTCCGCCGTTGCAATTTCGATGCTTCTGCGTCCGCTGAAGGAGATTGCATCTGTCGCAGGTAGCGTCGCGAACGACGAATTTGATGTAGACGTCCCTCATGAGGATCGGACCGATCCGATCGGCGAGGTTTCAAGGGCCGTTTCCAATCTACGGGACAAAGCGCGCGAACGGAACGACCTGAGTGCCCAGCAACGGGATGCTGACGCCAAAACGCTCGAGCGCCAAAATCGCTTTGAAGATGCGGTTTCCGCCTTCCGTGAAAAGATCCAGTCGGCGTTGACCTATGTTGGCGATACGGCAAAATCCCTTGATGAGACGGCACGCACGCTCACTGCAACGTCACGTGCGACCTCTGAACAAAGCAGTCAGACCGTGGGGGTCACTGAAGAGGTCAACGGGAACATGCAAACGGTGGCCAGTGCCGGCGAACAGTTGAATGCTTCCATTGAGGAGATCGCCCGTCAGGTGCATGAAACCAAGACAATGGTTTCCAAAACCACGGAACAGACGCGAGAGACTAACGCGAAGGTCGAAAGCCTAGCCTCATCGGCCACTAAGATCGGTGAAGTCGTCGTGCTGATTCAGGCTATTGCCGAACAAACCAATCTTCTCGCGCTCAATGCGACGATTGAGGCAGCTCGCGCGGGCGAGGCCGGTAAAGGCTTCGCTGTCGTTGCTGCCGAGGTGAAGGAGCTCGCTAATCAGACATCGAAAGCAACGGAAGAGATTTCGAGCCAGATTACCGAAATCCAGCACGCAACCGATGATTCTGCAAAAGCAATGGCCGAAATCGCTGTTACCATGGAAGAGGTCGACGGGTACACCACGACGATCGCAAGTGCAGTCCAACAGCAGGGATCTGCGACATCGGAAATCTCCAGAAACGTTCAGGCGGCAGCGGAAGGTGCGACAAAGGTCTCCTCTACAATCTCGGAGCTTGCCGGAAGCGTGGGCGAAACGGCACAATCCGCGGAAAGCGTGTTGGGCAGTTCCGCTGAGCTTGGTCGCAAAACTGATGAGCTTCAGACGGAGATCGATGCATTCCTCGATGAGGTCGCTGCAGCCTGATCCGGTCTTCAGCGAAATCCATCCGTATGATGTAATCCTGGCTCCGGGTTTACCCGGGGCCTTTTCAGTTTCGTTTTCGGGCAACTCCAGATCAGATCTGCTGCGTCGCTTGACAAGCTGCGGTCATTTCGGCACTCGTTCGATCCCCGCCCGCGTTAGACAATACGATCCATTCCTTTCGGCGGCAGTGCGGCGCAGCAGACGAAACGGACCCCTTTCATGACACTTTCGCTCACATTTCCCGGTCAGGGCAGTCAGGCAGTTGGTATGGGTAAGGCGCTTGCCGAAGCCTATCCGGCGGCCCGCGCGGTTTTCGAAGAAGTGGATGATGCGCTCGGCGAGGCGCTCTCCGAATTGATCTTCGATGGTGATCCTGACGAGCTTACTTTGACGAAGAACACGCAACCCGCTTTGATGTGCGTGAGTCTCGCCGCCTTCCGCGTTCTTGAGCAGGAGGGCCTCGATCTGGCCGAAGACGTCTCTCACGTTGCCGGTCATTCCCTTGGCGAATATTCGGCACTTGCCGCAGCAGGCAGCATCTCAATCAGCGATGCCGCCAAGCTTCTGCGGATGCGTGGCCGGGCGATGCAGGAGGCAGTTCCTGTCGGAGAGGGAGCGATGGCCGCCATTCTGGGGCTGGAGGTCGCTGCAGTTGAAGAGATAGTCGAGAAAGCCGGGCAGGGCGGTGTTTGCGATGTGGCGAACGACAATGCGAACGGACAGGTTGTCGTCTCGGGGCATAAAGGCGCCGTCGAACGGGCGATAGAGATTGCCAAATCGAGCGGGGCCAAACGCGGACTGCTTCTACCCGTATCAGCTCCGTTTCATTGCCGCTTAATGGAACCAGCGGCTGACGTCATGGCCGAGGCGCTCGCTATGGTGGCCGTCAAAGAACCCGCGGTTCCGCTTGTGGCTAATGTGCGCGCATTTCCTGTTACAAAGCCAACGGAAATCCGCGCAGGTTTGATCGCTCAGGTGCCGGGACGAGTACGTTGGCGCGAAAGTATGGAATGGATGATCGAGAACGGGGTCGCCAAGCAGATTGAGGTCGGCGCGGGAAAGGTGCTGACCGGTATCTTCAAGCGCATGAGTAAGGAGGTTTCAGCGACGGCCTTCGGCACGCCGCAAGACCTCGAAGCGGCCAAGGCGCTGTTTTCGTAAAAAATAGGGATTGTGGAGAGGCATGATGGATCTTTCAGGAAAGTCAGCATTGGTGACGGGCGCATCGGGAGGTATTGGCCGTGCGATAGCGGAGCGCCTGCATGCTGACGGTGCGACAGTCATATTGACAGGAACAAGAAAACCGGTGCTGGAAGAAATCGCGTCCGCGCTTGGCGAACGGGCCTTTCCCTTGGTTGCCAATCTGGGCGATCCTGAAGCCGTAGATGGACTTATTCCGGCTGCAACCGAGTTGACCGGTGGGGTTGATATCCTTGTCAACAACGCCGGGATTACCCGCGACAATCTCTTCATGCGCATGAAGGACGAGGAATGGGACGATGTCCTGAAGGTTAACTTGACCGCGGCCTTCAAACTTTCCCGCGGCGTGTTGCGTCATATGATGAAAAAGCGTTTTGGCCGGATTATCCAGATCACGTCCGTTGTTGGGGTTACCGGCAATCCCGGCCAGGGCAATTATGCGGCCGCAAAAGCAGGAATCATCGGCATGTCGAAAGCGCTTGCCTATGAAGTTGCAAGCCGCTCGATCACCGTTAACTGCGTGGCCCCGGGTTTTATTGAAACAGCGATGACCGATGAACTGGACGACAAACAACGCGCAGCGATTATGGAAAAAGTCCCTGCGGGGCGCCTTGGGAAAGTCGAAGAGATTGCATCCGCTGTGGCTTTCCTCGCAAGCGATGATGCGGGGTACATCACCGGGCAGACGCTTCATGTTAATGGCGGTATGGCCATGATTTAACGCAGCTTATTGTAGGCACTACGTACAATTGTGCGTTAATTGGGCATAGCATGACTGCGAAGACTTGCGTCTTGCACTACTCTGTGGCAAACGGCCTTAACTTTTTATGCCCGCCCCTGAGGGTGTCGCGCGTAGGGTGATGTGAAAGCTGCCTGACTAGCGGTAAATTCAA
>JBCDCZ010000148.1:0-11115 GCA_039180865.1 Pseudomonadota bacterium
AACGTTGAGATGTCATCTTTGAGCGCCTCAAAAATGTCGCCCCCGGAATACGCTTGTTTCGTCGTCTGATGTTTTGCGATTGTGTTTCACCGTAGCAAACCGCTCGCCGCACTAGACAGAACTGGCACCGCTGTTTTTCCAACGCACCACCCTACCCCGCCAGTTCAGGAAACCCATACGCCTCTGGGTAGGGCATCGGCTTGATCGGGCCTTTGGGAATAGTCCGGTTCCAGGTGCGGCCGAAATAGCCCTGCCTGCAATGAATAAGCGAGCCGCTTTCAGCGACGCCCGGCAGCGCATAGACGCGGCAGAGCCAGCGCCACAAATGCGGATAGTCGAGGATCCGCGCGCCGTTTAACTTCATGCGCACATAATAGACCGGGTCATGGCGGTAGAGCGTCGGGAAAAGCCTCAGGTCCGCCTCGGTAAACCTGTCCCCCGTCAGGAACGGACGCCCGTCCGACGCCAGTCTTTCTTCAAGGGCATCGAGCGCCTTGAAGTAATTCTCAAAGGCCGTCTCATAAACCACCTGATCGCTTGAAAACCCCGCCTTATAGGACCCGTTGTTGATATTGACGTAGATATATTCGTTCACCTCATCGATCTCGGCGCGCAAGGCGGCATGCGCCTCGCCGCCGGGGTAAAGATCGAGCGCGTCTCCTGCCGCGTGAGTGCTTCCAAGGGCCTTGGCGTTGACGGCGAGCATGCGCACGATCTCGGCACTCTCATTCGAGACGATGCGCTTCTGTTTCTTGTCAAAAAGGATCGGCACAGAACGCTCATCGGAGCCTTCGGCCGCATAGATCTCTTTTGCAAGCCGATAGCCCTCCCCGGTTGCGGTCTCTTCCGTGCATTCGGGAAGCGGTGCGCCAGTCAGCGGCGACGGCCTCAAAGGCGCGAATTGCCAGAAATTCGGCCCCGCCGGATCGTCATCCCCGGTGCGGTTCGGATAGGCGACATCCATAGAGATTGCGTCTTCCAAACCAAGCACTCCGCGCGCCAGGGTCACCCGATGGCACCAGGGGCAGTTGAGCGCGACAAAAAGATGATAGCGGCCCGCTTCTGCCGGAAACTCCGCACTCTCGCCAATCACATGGCGAAACCGGCTGACACCGCGCACGAATTCACCGCTCGCCCGGCGCTTTGCGGCATCCGTCTGGTTTTCTTCCTTCGAGATATCTATTGTGTCTGCCATTTTCATCTCCATCTCTTTCCGTTAGCCGCGCAGTCGGTGGTGCAGAATGATCGGAACCGCCAGTTCTTCCTCGTCGGAAAGGTGGCGAGCGAGCAATCTATCAATCGCGCGCGATAGGTCGTGCAATTGGCCGATCTTCTTATCTTCCAGACCGGACCCCGCTTCAAATCCCGCGATCAGATCGTTCGCTCCATCGGCAAAATCATGCAGCACCTGATCGAGAACCTCATGGTCTTTTTCCAAAATTTCAAGACCACCCGCAAAGCGCGGGTCGGCTGCCAGCAATTCCGGGAAATAGCTCGTATCTTCGAAATGATGGTGACCGTGGAGATTGCGGATGAGCGCGTCGCCATAATGGCTGAGCCGCACAAGCGTATTCTCAAGCGGGCGCTTGCGGTCGAGATAGCTCTCGAGATCGGTTCGGACGATGCCGGTCAATCGGCGAAACATCAAATGGGCGCCAAGCCAGTTTCGCGTCGGTTGATGAAAGCCGGGATGGCCCTCCCAATCGTCGCGGGGATATTGGCTTAGAAGAATACGGAACTCGTCCGGCATGTCGCTCTGGCGGATCGAATAGGCTGCGTCCTCTTCGGTCTTGAAAAGCATTCCATCGGTTTCCGTCAGCATCGCCGCCATCCGCTCGTAAAATCGCGTTAGTGTTCCGGGTTCGGTGCCGACGCACCTCATCCGCCACCTCTCAAGATCGCACACGATCTTCCGCGAAAAAGGGATTGAACACTCTGTTCACCGAACGGTGCGCGAAGGGACGTCTCTCCGCCATGTGGTGGCGGGTGGAGTTTTGGGATTGCCCCCGCACTCAAACACTGCGGGCGAGCCGGGAGACCATCAATGGCTCTGCGGCGAGCCCCCACCAAAACCTGAAAACGCAGGTGTTAAAAGTCGATACCACTCTTCAGGAAAATGTCGGTTGTTGTCTGCAAATGAGAGCGAATGAGAGCGCGAACCGATGACTGATCGCGCTTCAAAACCGCGTCCTTGATCGCCTGGTGCTCAGCAGCAACGTTCCGGTCGGTGCGGTCGAGGGGGACCGACAGACGCCGATAGCGCTCCGCGCGTTCATAAAGCATGTGGCGCACGCGATTAAGCCAGGAGTTCGAGCAACCAGAGACCAAAGCGTTGTGAAAATCACTGTGCGCTTCCACCCACTCATCACTGAGTTTGTTCGGTTCGCCCGGGGCTCTGTCATCCGTGTTTTGAAGACAATGGAAAGCGGCGATAACCGAGCCTTCCCATTTGACGTCGCCCTGCTCAATGGACATGCTCAAGCATGTTTGCTCGATGGAAATGCGCGCTTCGGTCAAATCAATGAGATCATTTCGGTCAATAGGCGAGACGCGAAAGCCCTTTTGAGGTTCCGCCTGGACCAGATCTTCCGTGACAAGGCGGGACAACGCCTCCCGAACAACACCGAGACTGACATCGTATTTCTCGGTCAGGGCATTGATTTTCAGTTTCTCCGATGGCTTGAGCCGCACCGTGAGGATATCGGACTTAATCGCCTGAAAGACGACATCAGCACGATTGCTTTTAGGGGTGTCCAACATTCACATGGCTCCAAAATATCGATTTCTTTCGCACGCTTGGTGTTAATGCGTAATGTAGCGAAAACCCATAATAAGTCTACTATTCTAAATAAAATATATTTTATTGACTAAAACAGATTTCTTTGGCAGGCTCCCTCAAAATTCTGAGAGGTGAAGCGATGAGATTTTTTACATATCAACAAGACGGCATAAGGGGCCTTGGCCTGCGTATGGGCGATGACCTTTACGGCATTTTGGAAAGTTCACCAGCTTATCCGGGTGGCCTGGAAGATCTGATATCCAAAGGAATGGCGGGCTTGGACTCGGCTTCAAAAACCCTCATGAACGCGCCACTGACGGGTGACTTCTCCTATCTTCCAACTATTCCGAGCCCCGGGAAGATCATTTGCGTCGGCCTCAATTACGCCGATCACACGACGGAATCCGGATATGACCAGCCCGATTATCCGACACTTTTTCCGCGTTTTACAACGTCGCTGGTGGCCCATGATCAAGACATGATCGCCCCGCTTGATCTTTCGGACACCTTGGATTTTGAAGGCGAAGTCGCCGTCATCATAGGCACTGGCGGAAGTCACATTTCCAAAGAAGATGCGCTCGGCCATGTGGCAGGATACGCCCTTTTTAATGACGGATCGGTGAGGGATTATCAATTCAAGTCACCGCAATGGACCGTTGGCAAAAACTTCGACGGAACCGGCGCATTCGGCCCGGACTTCATTACGGCAGACGAGCTTCCTGAGGGCGCGCGTAATTTGAAAATCGAAACACGTCTAAACGGCAAAACGGTGCAATCGGCCAATACTGACCAGCTCATCTTCGACGTCCCGACATTGATCTCTGTGATTTCGGAGGCGATCACGCTCGAACCTGCGGATGTGATCGTGACCGGCACCCCGTCCGGGATTGGCCACGCACGCACGCCGAAACTTTACATGCAACCCGGCGATATCTGCGAAGTCGAGGTTGAAGGAATGGGTGTCCTTAAGAACAGGATTGCTGCCGCACCGGGTCTCACCAGTGGCGAAAGAGTAGGACATTGAATGACCATAGCCGGGGGATACATCAAGCCGGAGGTCACCAAGGGTCTTTTGGGGGTTCACTCGCTCGATACATTCGTGATGAGTGTCCCGGACCTGAAAGAAGCTTCCGACTTTTACAATGCATTCGGACTGAATGTCTTGGAGCGCTCGAACTGCCTCGCCTTTCAAACGGACGGCATTGACCATGACTGGATGATGCTGACCGAAAGCCAGAAGAAAAGCGTCCATCATCTGAGCTTCGGCTGTTACCCCGAAGACATTGATCCGCTGAAGCGACGCATCGAACGAGAAAAAATCCGTTTGCTCGATCCCCCATCAGGGTTTGAATCAAATGGACTTTGGTTTCGGGACCCTGACCACCAGCTGATCGAAATTAGGGTTGCGCCCAAAACGTCGCTTTCTGAAAAAGCACATGGAGAGTATGTCAGCTCAGTGCCGGGAGAGCGCGGTGCGCCTTATCGGAAAATTGCCGGGGCTGTTCGCCCTCGCCGCATGGCTCATCTCCTGATGTTCACGCATTCCGTGCAGAAATCCATCGACTTTTACGCCAGGATCCTTGGATTGCGCCTATCCGACCGCACGGGTGACATTATCGCCTTCATGCATGGGGTCCACGGATCCGACCATCACATGATCGCTTTCGTGCACAGCGAAGGACCCGGCATTCATCATATCTCCTGGGATGTCCCCGGCATCCAGGAGGTCGGACTTGGCGCGATGCAGATGGCCGACAAAGGGTATCAAAAAGGCTGGGGTGTCGGACGCCATGTCTTGGGATCCAACTACTTTCATTACGTCCGGGATCCATGGGGCAGTTATTCGGAATATTCCGCCGATATGGATTTTGTCCCGGCGGGCATGAATTGGGATGGAAAAGACTACGAACCGGAGGATGGGTTTTATCTGTGGGGTCCAACGCCCCCCGAGGATTTCGGCACCAATTATGAAATATCGGAAACCCCTTGAACCATTCGAGACAATCCGTAATGGATCCACAAAGCGCCGCCTCAATCGAAGCGGCGCTTTTTGCTTGTCACAAAACGTCCGCGATTTCGTCAAATCCGAGACGGGGCGATTGCGGGAACAACGCTGCCGGATCGCCATGTCCGAGGTTCAAAAGGAAATTTGACCGGATGTTTGTGCCCTTAAAGAACTCCTGATCGACAGCCTTGTTGTCAAATCCTGACATGGGGCCGCAGTCGAGCCCCAATGCTCTAGCGGCAAGGAGAAGATAAGCGCCCTGCAAAGTCCCGTTTCGAAAGGCCGTGCTTTCAATCATGTCGGCTTTACCGGCGAACATTTCCCGCATGTCTTTGTGCGGAAAGAGCGACGGCAATGTCTCTACAAAATCCAGATCGTAGGCAACGATCGTTACCACCGGTGCTGTCATCGTCTTTTCCACGTTGCCGGGAGCAAGCATGGGCTTAATGCGTTCCTTCGCCGACAGAGTGACCAAGAAGACCAGCCGCGAAGGCTGACAGTTGACGCTTGTCGGGCCCATTTGGGCAAGCTCCTGTATTTTCTTGAGAAGTTCCACATCCACCGGTTTGTCTTGCCATCCATTCTGCGAGCGGGCCGACATGAACATGCGGTCCACGGCTTCGGAATTTTGGGTATGCTCCATGATTTTCTCTACCTCTGCTGATAATCAATAAAATATGTGATTGCTAAAAAAATATATTTATGCAAGTCTCATCTTATAAAATCTTGGGAGGTAGATATGAGACTTTTGACACTTGCGATCGGCGTCCTGGCCACATCCGCCGCATTCGCGGAAACGAGAAATCTGACGATTGCATCAAGCCATCCGACCACAGTCCCTTGGGTGGGCACGATGAAGAACCATGTGCAGCCTGAGCTGAATGCGCGCCTCAAGGCACAAGGCAGCGATTTTCGTATCGAGTGGACGGAAGGATATGGCGGAGCTCTCTATAAGCTCCAAGACACTCTGGAAGCAGTGGAAACCGGGCTCGCTGATATCGGCTGGGTTGGCACTCTTTGGGAGCCCGCCAAAATGCCCCTACAGCAAATTGCCTTCAACACGCCGTTCACGACCAACGATCTCGTCACGCAGCTTGAAATCATCAACGAACTCCACGAGGAGATCCCCTCCCTTCGCGCCTCATGGAACAAGCGCGGTATGGTGTTTTTGGGCGCGCAGGGAAATGAGACCTATCATTTATTCACGACTGAGCCGGTCGACAGCCTCGACGACCTCAAGGGCAAAAAGATACTGGCGCCGGGGCTGGCCGCCAATTGGCTCAAGGGAACGGGTGCAATTGCCGTCGATGGCGGACTTCCAAGTTACTATACCCAACTTCAAACAGGGGTCGCGGACGGCGTGATCGTCATGGTCACGGGCGCCTATCCATTCAAGCTCTATGAAGTCGCCCCTTACATGACCCATGTGAATATCGGGTCTGTCTTTGCCGGCGGCCTGGCGGTCAACAAAGACACCTTTGAGAGCCTGCCCGCCGAAGCGCAATCCATCCTTCGAGACTTGGGTAAAGAATACACAAGGCTGCATGCCGAAGAGATCATGGCGCGGTACGACCGTTTCCTCGCCGATATGCAGACCAATCACGGCTTGACTGTTCTTCATTTGAGCGAAGCCGACCGGAAAGCATGGATCGACGGATTGCCGGATTTGGCCGGGCAATGGGCTCAGGAACTGGATGCCCAGGGCCTCGAAGCCACGACTGTTCTCGAAGCGTATATGGGCAAGGTCGTTGATCGCGTCGGTGCACCCGAACGGGCATGGACAAACTGAAGCTCTCACAGACTCAGGCAGTCACGATGCGCACGTCCCGCAACACGACGGTAACCGACATGCAAGCGGCCGAACCAAAATTCCAGCGACAGAACAGGCTTTTGGTCCTGATTGGTCGAGCTGCCGACGAAACCAACCGCGTCGGCACCATATGGATCTTCGCACTAATGGTGCTGATTTGTTGTGACATTCTGGCTCGGACTTTATTGAACAGTCCGATACGCGGTGTTGCCGAGATTGTCGGGTTTTCAATTGTCGGGATCGTGTTTCTTCAAATAGGGAGCACGCTGCTTGCGGGGCGCATCACCCGTGCTGATCTCTTCATCGGAAGCTTCGAAATCGCCAATCCGAGAGCTGCGGGCATCTTGAATTGCGTGTTTCTCGGGCTCGGATCGCTTGTGTTCCTGATGATTGCCATTCGGACCTATCCCGATGCGTTCAGCGCCTGGCAATCCGGGGACTATTACGGCGCGCGGGGCGACTTCACATTTCCAACCTGGCCGATCAAGGCGGTTGTGGTTTTCGGAAGCGGCCTTGCAGCTGTCGCATTCGCCAGTCAGGCAACGTCGTGGGCGCTGGCTATTGCTCGATCAAGCCAACCAATCGCCCGGTCCGGTTGGATCGGTCTCGCTGTTTTCGGGCTAATCACAGCCGCGTTTCTGCTCGCTCCCTACCTGGAAATCAGCCGGACCGGCATCGGGGTCATGTCTGTGGGCCTGATGCTGGTCCTTGTTTACCTCGGGATGCATATCGGGATTGCTTTGATCGTCCTGGCGCTTTGGGGAATTTATTTGCTCAAAGGGTCCTCAACCCTCGCGCTTTCAACATTGGCGCTCGCGGCCACCGGTTCGATCTCAGATTATGTTTTCGGTGTCGTCCCGCTTTTCGTCCTGATGGGCCTCGTCGTGGGCGCATCGGGCCTGGGCAAGGACACTTTCGACGTGGCTCAGGCCGCTGTTGGGAAGATAAAGGGCGGGCTCGGCATTGCGACCGTTGCAGCCAATGCTTTTTTTGCTGCGATAACAGGCGTCTCAATCGCATCCGCCGCTATATTCACGAAAGTCGCCGTTCCGGAAATGGTCGCCCACGGATATACGCGTCAATTCGCTGTCGGCGTCGTGGCGGGATCTTCAGTCCTCGGCATGCTTATTCCACCATCCATTCTGCTCATCGTATACGGCTTCCTCGCTGAAGTATCCGTTGGTGCGTTGTTTGTGGCAGCGGCTATCCCCGGTTTGGTGCTCGCACTGGCTTTCAGTGTGGCCATATTATTCATGGCCAGGTACATGCCTGAATTTGTTGGCAATAACATTTCCAACTGCGCTCCGAAATTCCAGCGCACGGAATTGCTTTCCAAGGTCGCTCCAATCGTTTCTCTGATGGGGCTCATACTGGGCGGGATTTACGGCGGCTTCTTTACCCCGACTGAAGCAGGCGCTGCCGGTGCCGCGGGTGCATTTATAATCGCGCTTGCAAAACGACGCTTCAATTGGGCGAAATTCAGATCTGTAATGGTCGAAACCGGTCATGTCACCGTGTCCATTCTGTTTCTGATCATCGCCGCCAGCATCTATTCCCGCATGCTCACTTTGACCGGCATTCCGATGCAAATCGGATCGATCATAACCGATGCCGGTTTGGGCTTTTTCGGGTTCATGCTCGCATATGTGCTGATCATATTGGTGATGGGTACGATCCTCGATTCAACCTCAATCATGCTGATTGTCCTGCCCCTTGTTTTGCCTGTGGTTACCGAACTCGGGGGCGACTTGATCTGGTTCGGCATCGTCACCGTCATCGCCGTTGAAATGGGGCTTTTGACCCCTCCGTTGGGTATCTCGGTTTACGTCGTCAAAGCGTCGTTGAGCGAGGACATGTCCCTCGACAAGATTTTCAAAGGCGCATTACCGTTTGTCCTCGTTATGGCCTTTGTAACCGCGCTTCTGGTGCTTGTGCCCGACCTAACCACCATCCTGCTTTAATGGAGATAGCAATGCCTGAATATTTGAAACGCGGAAAAGCAGCAGATGCCCGCGCTCTCGATGACGCCAAGGTCCGCGAGACTGTTGAAAAAACACTGCACGACATTGAAGTCAGAGGCGATGCAGCCGTTCGCGAACTGAGCGAGACATTCGACAAATACAGCCCTGAGAGTTTCCGCTTGTCGCCTGCGGAAATCGATCACCTCATTGATCAGCTCAGCGCGCAGGACATCGCCGATATCCGATTTGCGCAGGAACAGGTCGTGCGGTTTGCGCAGGCACAGCGCTCGAGCATGACGGATATTGAGGTTGAGACACTTCCAGGCGTTGTTCTCGGCCACAAGAACATTCCGGTCCAATCCGTGGGATGTTACGTGCCCGGCGGGAAGTTTCCCATGGTTGCCTCGGCCCATATGTCTGTTGCGACTGCCAAGGTCGCCGGGGTGCCGCGTATAGTTGCCTGTACGCCTCCCTTCCAAGGCAAACCAAATCCCGCGGTTATCGCCGCCATGCATTTCGGCGGCGCGCATGAAATCTATGTTCTCGGCGGCATTCAAGCGATCGGCGCTCTGGCAATTGGCACCGAAACAATCGATCCGGTTCACATGCTCGTCGGACCAGGCAATGCATTCGTGGCCGAAGCCAAGCGCCAATTGTTTGGCCGTGTCGGCATCGATCTTTTTGCCGGTCCGACCGAAACGATGGTGATTGCAGACGAAACGGTCGATGCGGAACTCTGTGCAACCGATCTCCTGGGACAGGCAGAACACGGATACAATTCACCGGCTGTGCTTCTAACCAATAGCCGCCCTTTGGCCGAGCAGACTATGGCCGAAATCACCCGCCTTCTGGACATTTTACCAACATCCGAAACGGCTTCGAAAAGCTGGGAAGACTATGGTGAAGTGATTGTCTGCGCCGATTATCAGGAAATGCTGGACGTTGCGAATGATATCGCCAGCGAACATGTGCAGGTGATGACCGATCGCGATGACTGGTTCCTCGACCATATGACATGCTACGGTGCTTTGTTCCTAGGGCCGCGCACAAACGTTGCAAACGGCGATAAAGTTATTGGGACGAATCATACGCTGCCAACGAACAAAGCCGGTCGATATACGGGTGGCCTCTGGGTCGGGAAGTTCCTCAAAACCCATTCCTATCAAAAAGTCCTGACAGATGAAGCCGCAACCCTGATTGGTGAATACGGCAGCCGCCTTTGTATTCTCGAAGGGTTCGTTGGCCACGCAGAACAGTGCAACATCCGGGTCCGGCGTTATGGCGGACGCAATGTCGGCTACGGGATGCCTGCAGGTATTTCCGATGCAGCCGAATAATGTTGGCGGCGATGCAGGATCTGTCGTCGAAAACGGTGCTCGTTACCGGTGCATCCTCGGGCATCGGCGCAAAAATCGCAGCAAGGCTTCATGAGCACGGTGCCACTGTGTTAATGGCCGGACGGGACGAAGAGAAACTTAAGGACAAGGCGTCCGCAATCGGCATTGCATCGACGAACATTATCGCCTGCGATATCGCCAATGATCTGGACGGTTTTCGCAGTGCGCTCTCTGATATCCCGACGCCAAATGTCTTGATCAATTCGGCGGGCATGGCGCGCAACGTGCCCTTCCTCAATGTCAATGAAGACGCATATGATGACGTTTTCGGCATTAATGTACGAGCCGTCTTCTTTGTAACCAGGGCACTCGTTTCGGAGTGGCTCGCCAAAGACATCAACGGCATCGTTCTCACCATCTCGTCGCAAATGGGGCATGTGGGAGGACCGAACAGAAGTGTCTATTGCGCAAGCAAGCACGCCGTCGAAGGCATGATGAAGGCGCTGACCGTCGAATTTGCCTCAAAGGGCCTGCGATTTCTCACCCTTTGCCCCACCTTCGTTGATACGCCTCTCGCCCGGCAAACACTCAGTGATCCAGACATGCGGGCATGGGTGGATGCGTCCATTCCAGCGGGCCGCCTGGTGACGACCTCCGAAGTCGCTGATACGGCTGCTTTTCTCGTTTCGGATTCAGCCGCAATGATCACCGGTTCGGCGGTGATGCTAGATGGCGGATGGACCGCGGCCTGAGCGCGATATCTGTCTTTGTCCGACAAAGCTTTCACCTTGCAGATTGGGTGGCCGGGGAATCATAGTGGCGAAAGCCCGACAAACCGCCGACGCCCTGCAATCGATGATCACCTCTAAATCTATCGCTTGTGCTTGCGAAGATCGCGCAACGAGATCCCCTCCAAAATCGCAAACATCGCCTCATCCACCCGCCGCTTTATGGTCGGTGCTGTCTTTGCGGACAGAACATAATGGGCGAACATGCGCTTCTTTCCCGCGGTGAAGTCCTCCCAAAGGTCGTTCGCCGTCTTGTCGGCCTCAAGCGCGTTTAAAAGCGCGGGCGGCACATCGACGAAGTCCTGATCATCGACCCTGAAGCGCATCTCCACTTCATCGCCAATATCGAGGCCGGTGTTCGCTTTGATCTCTGGCGAGACGATGAAATAGCGGCGACCATCGCCGACCGGCATCCAGGCGCCCCGGACCGGCACA
>JBCDCZ010000149.1:0-11096 GCA_039180865.1 Pseudomonadota bacterium
CATGGAATTAGCTCTTTATCTCGTCATTGCGGGCGGTTTGCTGTCTGTCGTGTACGGAGCATGGGCGACTCAGTCGGTCATGTCTGCCGATGCCGGAAACCCGCGCATGCGTGAAATTGCATCCGCTATCCAGGAAGGCGCCCAAGCGTATCTGACACGCCAGTACACAACCATCGGCATGGTTGGCGCCGTGATTTTTGTGGTCGTTGGCCTTCTTCTCGGCTGGCTCGTCGCAATCGGCTTCCTGCTCGGCGCGGTTCTTTCGGGTGTTGCCGGTTTCATCGGCATGCTGATCTCTGTGCGCGCTAATGTCCGCACAGCACAGGCATCGAGCCAAAGCCTGAGCGCCGGTCTCGAAATCGCCTTTAAATCAGGCGCGATTACCGGAATGCTGGTTGCTGGTCTCGCGCTTCTTGGCGTTGCCGTTTACTACTTCATTCTGACGGAAAGCTTCGGCATTGATATTGGCGATCGCATCATCGTTGACGCGCTCGTTGCCCTCGGTTTCGGTGCTTCTCTCATTTCGATTTTTGCCCGTCTAGGCGGCGGTATCTTTACCAAGGGCGCTGACGTCGGTGGCGACCTCGTCGGTAAAGTTGAAGCCGGTATCCCTGAAGACGATCCCCGCAACCCGGCGACGATTGCTGACAATGTCGGCGACAACGTCGGTGACTGTGCAGGTATGGCCGCTGACCTTTTCGAGACCTACGCCGTGACGGTCGTTGCGACCATGGTCCTTGGTTCGATCTTCTTTGCGGGAACCGCCTTTGTTGAACAGATCCTGATCTACCCGATGGCAATCGGCGCTGCCTGCGTCGTGACATCAATCATTGGTACGTTCTTCGTGAAACTCGGCTCGAACAACTCGATTATGGGCGCGCTCTATCGTGGCTTTATCGTAACCGCGCTCTTGTCGCTTGTTGGTGTCGGCATCGTCACTTATTTCCTGTTCGGTTTCGACGGAGAAATTTCGGCAGGCGAAATCTCATTTACCGGCTTCGACCTCTTTCTTTGTGGAGCTGTCGGCTTGATCGTGACAGGTCTTATCGTCTGGATCACCGAGTATTATACCGGTGTGAATTTCCGGCCGGTCAAATCCGTTGCAGCGGCCTCTGAAACCGGCCACGGCACGAACGTCATCCAGGGCCTTGCAGTCTCACTCGAAGCAACGGCGCTACCTGCAATCGTTATCATTGCGGGTATTGTGATTACCTTCAATCTCGCCGGATTGTTCGGTATCGCGATTGCCGTCACCACAATGCTGGCCCTCGCCGGTATGGTCGTCGCGCTCGACGCTTTCGGTCCGGTAACGGACAATGCGGGCGGCATTGCTGAAATGGCTGACCTTCCGCCGGAAGTCCGCGACACAACAGATGCGCTCGACGCGGTAGGAAACACGACAAAGGCGATCACAAAAGGTTACGCGATCGGGTCAGCCGGTCTCGGTGCTCTGGTTCTCTTCGCAGCCTATACGGAAGACCTGAAGTTTTTTGCCCAGAATGCTTCGGCAGAGCAGTTCAGCTATTTCGAAGGCATTGGTGCCGTCGATTTCTCACTCGCCAATCCTTACGTTGTGGTCGGCCTGATGTTCGGCGGTCTTCTGCCTTACCTCTTCGCGGGTATGGGTATGACGGCGGTTGGCCGTGCTGCCGGTTCTGTCGTTGAGGAAGTTCGGCGTCAGTTCAAAGCCGATCCGGGCATCATGGAAGGCACATCCAAGCCGGATTACGCACGCGCGGTTGATATGCTCACCAAAGCAGCCATCCGCGAGATGATCGTCCCAAGTATGCTGCCGGTTCTCTCTCCGGTTGTCCTCTACTTCGTGATTGCTGCAATTGCGGGCAAGAACGCTGCCTTCGCGGCAGTCGGCGCAATGCTCCTCGGCGTGATCGTGACCGGTCTCTTCGTAGCGATTTCCATGACCGTCGGTGGCGGCGCATGGGATAACGCCAAGAAGTACATCGAGGACGGCAACCACGGCGGCAAGGGCTCGGAAGCTCACAAAGCGGCCGTCACCGGTGACACAGTCGGCGACCCTTACAAGGATACGGCTGGTCCTGCAGTGAACCCGATGATCAAAATCACGAACATCGTGGCGCTGCTCTTGCTTGCGGTGCTGGCTCACTAGTTGAACCGACACCTGAGAAGTCCAAACCCGGTGCTTCGGCGCCGGGTTTTTTGTTTCCGCAAATCCGCTTTGCGGCATCGGGTATGGGGAACGAGTTGAACTCTTGAGCCGTTGCAACGATATTGCAGGAAAAGGACACCGCGTTCGGAGGCAAGGATATGGCAGTCATTACGGGCTGGGCCCATTCAAAATTCGGCAAACTCGAGGACGAAACCCTCGAAAGCCTGATCACCGGCGTCGCGGCAGATGCCATTAAGCATGCCGAGATCGAACCAGGCGATATCGATGCGATCTATCTTGGAAACTTCAATGGTGGGTTCACCGAGCAGGGCTTTGCGGCCTCACTCGTCTCTCTCGCCGACGATGCGCTGAGATATGTTCCCTCAACCCGCGTTGAAAACGCCTGCGCTACGGGATCGGCGGCAATCCACCAGGCGATCAACGCCATCGATGCGAAAAGAGCAAAGACGGTGCTTGTCGTCGCGGTTGAAAAGATGACGGAAGTCTCAACCCGCGATGCAGGTCGTCTTCTTCTGCGAGCGTCCTACCACAAAGAGGAAGCTGACATTGAGGGCGGTTTCGCTGGCGTCTTCGGCCAACTGGCTCAAGCCTATTTCCAGAAGTACGGCGATCAATCCGCGGCCCTTGCAAGGATTGCCGCCAAGAACCACGCAAACGGCGTCCACAATCCGTACGCTCAGATGCGCAAGGATCTCGGCTTTGATTTCTGCAACACGGTGTCTGACAAGAACCCGCTTGTGGCAGGCCCGCTACGGCGCACCGATTGCTCTTTGATCTCCGACGGTGCCGCCGCCATGGTGATCAGCGACATGGATCGCGCGTGGGCAGCACCGCGCGCAATCGGCTTCCGGTCCGCAACGCACGTGAACGATTTCCTCCCGCTGTCGCGCCGTGACAAAACGGAGCTTGCCGGTGCTGGAAATGCCTGGAAGCAGGCGCTCGATCAATCCCGGCTCACGCTTGATGATCTGAGCTTTGTCGAGACGCATGATTGCTTCACGATTGCAGAACTCATGGAGTACGAAGCCATGGGGCTTGCCGAACAGGGACAGGGGCACCGGGTGATTGAGGAAGGCATTACGGAAAAGACGGGTAAGCTCCCGGTCAATCCGTCTGGCGGCCTTAAAGCAAAAGGCCATCCGGTCGGAGCGACAGGCGTTTCGATGCACGCTATCTCCTGCATGCAATTGATGGATGAAGCAGGCGATATGCAAATCAAAGATGCACGCCTTGCCGGTATCTTCAATATGGGTGGGTCATCCGTTGCGAATTACGTGAGCATTCTCGAGCGCCTTCGCTAGAACGTGTTGCTGAACAGGATCAACGGATTGTAGCTCAGGTCATCGTCACGGTTTGACGAAAGACCTGAGTTCCGCATTTTCTTCTTCAAGTTCCGCGACCCGCGCCTGCAGTTTTCCGATAAAATCCTGCGCATCGGCAAGATCGATCCTCTGCGGAATGTGTTGCGGACAATTGGCGTCCCAAGCGGCAATCCGAAAGACGAGCGCGCGTTCGGTCCGCGCGCGATAGCTGTCAATCCTAAGCGTTTTGATAAGCTCAGGATCCTCGCTTACCTCCGCCTCCGCCCAGATCTTGATCCGTGAGCGATTGAGATAGTCCATGATGAAAAGGTGCACCTTGTTGTTTTCGCCAAGGTTGCCGAGACTGATGTATTGCCGGTTTCCTCGAAAGTCCGCAATGCCGAGCGTTTTGTCGTCAATGACTTTGATAAACCCCTTTGGACCGCCGCGGTGCTGGATATAGGGCTGCCCCTCTGCATTCACGGACGCCATATAAAAGCTCTGCTGATGGGCAAGAAAGGCGGCAAGGTCAGGCGTGACTTTGTCGTTCCAGTCTTTCGCGGTCATCATGCGTTCATAAGTTTCGCGAGAGCCAAGGCGTTCCTGCTCCGCTTTCACGCTTTTCGTGAAAGCGATGTCGGAGACAAAATGTCGATCTGCCATTGCACCGTTCCTTCGTTGATCGTTCTTTCGTCACGGTCATTGAATATCGATTGATGTCGTGTGTGCGGCAACCTAAAACAAGGGTCGAAAGACACGGGAGCACGCGGCGCTTTAGGAAAGCAGGCATGTCCGAACCCTCTTACACCGACAAATACATCCGCTCGATCCTGGCTGACGTCACATCCGTCGCCATTGTCGGCGCCAGTCCGAAAAATGTGCGCCCATCCTACTTCGTTGTGAAATACCTCGTTTCCAAAGGCTATGGTGTCTATCCGATCAATCCCGGGCACGCTGGCAAGGAGATCTGCGGGCGCAAGGTCTACGCTTCCCTCTCGGACATTGAAGTTCCAATCGACATGGTGGACATCTTTCGAGGATCCGAGGCCGCTCTGGGGATTACGAAAGAAGCGCTTTCCCTCAAACCACTGCCGAAAGTGATGTGGATGCAGCTCACGGTCATCAATCATGAAGCGGAGGCTCTGGCAGAAGCAGCGGGCGTCAAGGTCGTCATGAACCGCTGTCCGAAGATTGAATATGCCAGGCTCTCCCACGAAATCGGCTGGGTCGGCGTTAATTCCAAAGTTATTTCAGCCAAGAAACCGACGCTTAGAGAAGGCTATCAGCGGTTCGGCCTCGCAAAGACCTGAACGACAGGGCAAACATCATGACCAAGACACCCGGATTTTCTACCCAGGCAATCCATGCTGGTGCACACCCAGATCCAGCGACAGGCGCCCGCGTAACGCCAATTTATCAAACAACGAGTTTTGTGTTTGATGATGCGGATCAGGCGGCATCGCTATTCGGCTTGCAGGCCTTCGGCAACATCTATACGCGCATCACCAACCCGACCACCGCTGTTCTTGAAGAGCGTGTTGCCACATTGGAAGGGGGACGGGCAGGTCTTGCCGTTTCATCCGGGCACGCAGCACAGCTTGGTGTATTTCACACATTACTCGCACCCGGCGATGAATTCATTGCGTCCCACCGCCTTTACGGTGGCTCAATCAACCAGTTCAATCATGCTTTTCGAAACTTCGACTGGCACGTGAAATGGGCGGACCCTGACGATATCGAAAGCTTCCGGGCGGCACTATCCGACAAGACAAAGGCGATTTTCATCGAAAGTCTCGCAAACCCCGGCGGCGTTGTGACAGATATCGAAGCAATTGCGGAGGTCGCTAAAAGCGCAGGCGTTCCGCTCATCGTCGATAATACGATGGCGACACCATACCTCTGCAAACCGAAAGATTTTGGGGCGGACATCATCGTTCACTCACTGACGAAATTCATTGGCGGCCACGGCAATTCCATGGGCGGAATGATCGTCGATTGCGGCACCTTCGATTGGACCGCGAGCGGGCGCTATCCTATGCTGTCGGAACCCCGGCCTGAATATGACGGGCTCGTTATCCATGAGACATTCGGCGATTTCGGCTTTGCAATCGCCTGCCGGGTCCTGGGCTTAAGGGATCTTGGAGCAGCCTTGTCACCCTTCAACGCGTTCATGATTCTGAACGGCGTCGAAACCTTGCCGCTTCGCATGCAGAAGCACTGCGATAACGCACTCCTCGTTGCCGAATGGCTGGATGCTCAAAACGCTGTTTCATGGGTGCGTTATGCCGGGCTTCCAAACAGTGAAAATCACGCCTTGCAGCAAAAATACATGCCGAAGGGAGCCGGCGCCGTTTTTACATTCGGCCTCAAAGGCGGATATGAAGCCGGTGTAGACTTGGTTTCCGAGGTGGAGATGTTCTCGCATCTCGCCAATATCGGCGACACGAGAAGCCTGATCATTCATCCGGCATCGACAACGCACCGCCAGCTATCCGACGAGCAGCGCGCGGCTGCGGGCGCAGGAGGGGATGTCATTCGCTTGTCGGTGGGCCTTGAAGATCCCGAAGATATTATCGCCGACCTTGAACAGGCCCTATCTTCATAGGATCACGATGGAAATGTGAAAGCGATCACGCTTCGGCATTCCTCGTGGCGTATATCGACATGGCCCTGTAGTTGTTCGACTTCTTCGTTGATGATCGGCATCGCATAAGCGAGATCACCATCATCGATCAGATGATCCGTGTAGACATAGACATTCAATTCGCGCTTCACCGTTTCGCTCGTCACGTCATAGCGGGCATTGGGAACGCCGTCTGCGAAACAATAAAGGCAGACGGAACGCAGAAACCGTTCCAGGTGTTTGGCTCTTGGATCTTCCGGGTTTGGGAAGGCGAGAACACGTGCGTCCGATGCAGTATCCTGGCTGTCCGTCTCGGCCAGAGGCACTCTGGCACGATAGGATTGAAACGAAATCACCTGCGATCCGACGTCATTCGGGATCGCGCGCGGCCTGCTATTTGTGGCGTCTTCAGCGATGGAACTGTCTCCTCGAAAGGTTGTACTTCCCATCTAATCAAGCCAGCCGCTTGTTTCAGTTTACGTTTTTTCATCTCGTCGTGATTGATTCGTGACATTCCTGTTAACTCACGTGAAGTAACCGTGAGCCAGGCCGTGACCCCAAAATGAAAACGGCGCCCGAAGGCGCCGTCTCAGTCCGACCTTTTGGGATGCTTAACTGCAGCCGCTCGTTGCTCCGCAGGTATCGCATTTGAGGCAGGTTCCGTTGCGAACCATCGTAAAGTTCGCACATTCCGTGCAGGCTTCGCCCTCATATCCCTTCATGCGGGCCTGAGCACGCAATTCAGCTTCATCGAGCGGCTTAGGCAACGGTTCGGTGTCTTCATAAGCCGATTGCGGTGGCGAGGAAAAGCCTGAATTCACCTCCACTTCGAGATCCCGTTTGAACGCTGTCGCACCCACCGATGCAAGCCCACCGGATGACAGGGTGCTGACGGCAGAGACGCTCGATTGACCGGAAGCCGCACCAGAACCCTTGGCAGGTGAAGATTGATCCGCGCCGGCTGGCTCGTCATTTGAAAGAAGCTTCAGTGACTGACCACGCACCAGACCACGCGAGACCACGTGGCCGGCATCCCCGTCATCGGATTTTCCGCGACCAAGCGACGTGTTGCCGAAGTCAGAAGTGTCCACATGGGCAAGGTCGTGACGTCCGAGATAGGAAATCGCGAGTTCCCGGAAGACGTAATCGAGAATGGATGTCGCATTCTTGATCGCCTCATTGCCTTGCACCATGCCAGCGGGTTCAAAACGGGTGAAGGTGAAGGCCTCGACATATTCCTCAAGCGGAACGCCATATTGCAGGCCGAGGGATATCGCGATCGCGAAGTTGTTCATCATTGCTCGGAAGGCAGCCCCTTCCTTGTGCATATCGATGAATATTTCGCCGAGGCGACCGTCTTCGTATTCACCGGTCGTCACATAGACCTTGTGGCCACCGACCCGGGCCTTTTGGGTGTAACCCTTGCGGCGATCCGGCATTTTTTCGCGGCTGCGAACGGCCCGTTCGACAACACGTTCGACGATTTTTTCCGTTACCTGCTCGACCTTTGCAGCCTGCGGCAGGTTGACGAATTCATCGACTGCTTCGTCCGCATCCATGTCGTCTTCTTCAAGGAGAGCGGCATTGAGCGGTTGAGACAGTTTCGAACCGTCCCGGTAAAGCGCGTTGGCTTTGAGCGCCTTTTGCCAGGAGCGCATGTAAGCGTCCTTACAATCATCGACGGTCGCCGAATTCGGCATGTTGATCGTCTTTGAAATCGCACCTGAAATGAACGGCTGCGCCACGGCCATCATATCAATGTGACTGTTGACGGACAGGAACCTCTTACCGATGCGACCGCACGGATTGGCACAATCGAAGACCGGGTAATGCTCTTCCTTCAGGAACGGCGCGCCTTCAAGCGTCATCGTTCCGCAGACATGGGCATTGGCAGCTTCAATATCGGCTTTTGAAAACCCGAGTGTCGTCAGCATATCGAACGCAGGATCATTAAGCTGTTCGTCAGTGAGACCGAGCGTCTCTTTGCAGAAAGCCTCACCAAGCGTCCATTTGTTGAAGACGAACTTGATATCGAAGGCGGAGCCGAGGCTTCCATCGACGGTCTCAAGCTCTTTGTCTCCGAACCCTTTGGCCCTGAGCGATGTGTGGTTGATCGCCGGTGCCTGAGCAAGGGACGCATGGCCAACCGCATAAGCCTCAATTTCCGCAAGCTCAGCCTCTGAATAACCGAGCGTGCGCAGTGCTTCCGGAACGGCGCGGTTGATAATCTTGAAGTAACCACCGCCCGCGAGTTTCTTGAATTTCACGAGAGCGAAGTCAGGCTCGATGCCGGTCGTATCGCAATCCATGACCAAGCCGATCGTGCCCGTCGGCGCGATCACAGTGGTCTGCGCATTGCGGTAGCCATGCGCTTCACCAAGTGTGACAGCCTGATCCCAAGCAACCCGTGCCCGCTCCATCAGGTTTGCCTGTGGACAGTCACCCTCTACAAGAGCGACCGGATTGACGCTGAGGCTCTCATAACCATCGGTTTCGCCATAGGCAGCACGGCGATGGTTGCGCATGACGCGAAGCATGTGATCGCGGTTTGCATCGAAGCCAGGGAAGGGGCCTTGTTCCTTCGCCATTTCAGCAGACGTCGCATAGCAGACACCGGTCATGATCGCTGAGATGGCACCGCAGATCGCGCGTCCTTCGTCGGAATCGTACGGAATGCCCGACGTCATCAGGAGACCGCCGATATTGGCAAAACCGAGCCCGAGTGTCCGATACTGATAAGAGAGCTTCGCGATTTCCTTCGACGGGAACTGAGCCATCAGGACAGAAATCTCGAGAACAACCGTCCAGAGCCTGACGCTATGTTCGAATGTTTCAACATCGAACGAACCGTCAGCATTCTTGAACTGAAGAAGGTTCAAGGAGGCAAGGTTACAGGCGGTATCATCCAGGAACATATATTCCGAACACGGATTGGACGCCCGGATTTCGCCCGATGCGGGGCAGGTGTGCCAGTCATTGATCGTGGTGTGATACTGCACACCCGGATCAGCCGACGCCCATGCTGCATGACCAACCTGGTCCCACAATTCGCGGGCCTGGACCGTTTTGACAACTTGTCCTGAGATCCGACCGGTCAGATCCCAGGTCGCATCCTCATTAACAGCTCTCAAGAAAGCATCCGTTACGCGAACGGAATTGTTCGAATTCTGACCGGCAACGGTGAGATAGGCTTCTGAATCCCAATCCGTGTCGTAGACCGGGAATTCAATATCTTTGAAACCCTGCTTCGCAAATTGAATGACCCGCTGGATATAGTTATCGGGGACCATCATTTTTTTGGCCGCCCGGACTTCGCGCTTCAGCGCCGGGTTCTTCTGAATGTCGAAGCAATCGTCACCTGACCCGGAGCAATTGACGCAGGCCTTCATGATGGCCTTCAAGTGCCGGGAAGCAATCTTGGAGCCGGTTACGAGAGCAGCAACCTTCTGCTCTTCCTTCACTTTCCAGTTGATATATTCCTCGATATCCGGGTGGTCGATATCAACGACAACCATTTTTGCCGCACGACGGGTTGTCCCACCGGACTTGATTGCGCCAGCCGCACGGTCGCCGATTTTCAGGAAGCTCATCAAACCTGACGACTTGCCGCCGCCGGAGAGGCGCTCGCCTTCACCGCGCAGATAAGAGAAGTTGGAACCGGTGCCGGAACCATATTTGAAGAGGCGCGCCTCACGAACCCAAAGATCCATGATGCCGCCTTCGTTCACGAGGTCATCCGCAACCGACTGAATGAAGCAGGCATGCGGCTGGGGATGCTCGTATGAACTTTTTGATTTTGTCAGTTTGCCGGTCTTGTAGTCCACATAATGGTGGCCTTGACCCGGCCCGTCGATCCCGTAGGCCCAGTGCAGCCCGGTGTTGAACCATTGCGGGCTGTTTGGAGCAACGCGCTGAGTCGCGAGCATGTAGCGCAGTTCGTCAAAAAAGGCAGCGGCGTCATTCTCATCGTCGAAGTAACCGCCTTTCCAGCCCCAATAGGTCCATGTACCAGCGAGACGATCAAACACTTGGCGCGCGTCTGTTTCCGACCCGTAACGCTCCTCTTCAGGGAGGTCTTTAAGGGCTTTCTCATCGGCAACCGAGCGCCACAGGAAAGATGGCACATCGTTTTCTTCGACTTTTTTCAGACGTGCTGGAACACCCGCCTTACGGAAATATTTTTGTGCAAGAATATCGCTTGCGACCTGACTGAACTGATCCGGGACATCGATGTTTTCCAACCGGAAGACAATCGTCCCATCGGGATTCCTGATCTCACTGGTCGCCTTACGGAAAGCGATTTCAGCGTAAGCGGACTGACCTTCTTGTGTATAGCGTCTTGTAATTCGCACTGTGTTGCTCCAACCGGGCAGAAGCCCTTAACCCTTTCCGGATCCGCCAGACGATTATCCCACAAAAGGAGAATGCTGTCTTTTGGCCCTCGTTCCCCATTCTAGTCGCCCTGAAAACGTATCGCCTTCAAAACGCCCCATTCGGATCGATCAGCGATTACGAATCGCCCATCTAGTATCTCAATACACCCGCAATACTAAATATAGTGTTACAGAGCCGATCTGTCTCTGGTCTTTGGGGAATTCCACAATCAATTTCAGGTAAGAAGGCGGACACTGGGTGGCAGAGGGACACGCACGACCGACGAAAAACTGAAATCAGAACAACACTCCCCGTTCCTTGGCCGCGCGTAAGCGTCCAGAGGCAAGAATCCCAGACAATCTGTAGTGAGACGGAAACGCTGTGACTGATTTCCCCGATACCACTACGCTATGATGACTCGTCAAACACCGTCAAGCGGTTGTAGTCCGGAGCACAAATATCCCTAGATATTGTGCCCCACCTGGGGATTATGGTGATAATGGTAAATAATGTCTTATAAGTCGGTGTGCCGGACTTGCCAGATTGAGTTATCCCCAATCCCACCAATGATGATGGTGTTCTCGCCGCTCTGGACAAGTTCAAAGCAATTGGCGATAACCAACGCGAACGCTTGGTTTTGAGCACCAGA
>JBCDCZ010000150.1:0-11077 GCA_039180865.1 Pseudomonadota bacterium
CGACGATCCAGATCCGGTCTGACTTTACAGAGAACCTGATCAACACGCTGGAAGTCGGTGCAGGCAACCTGACCCTGGCTGATCTCAACGAGGAAGGCGCCAACCTTCTGACCTTGCAGACACGTCAGACACTGGCCTCTACCTCTCTGTCGTTCGCGACACAGGCAGACCAGGCCGTGCTTTCACTGTTCTAGAGACAGCAAAAAAACGAACAATACTGTTCATTAACAAGCAAGCGGGGGCGAAAGCTCCCGCTTTTTTGTTTGGATCTGTATAATGCGTGCATTCCTTACCGAATCGCGTGAAAGGTCTTGCAATGCCGCTCAAAGTTGAACTGAAGCCCGGTGAAAAAGTCATCCTGGGCCAAGCCGTCATCACCAACGGCGACAGCCGCGCTCGTTTTATTTTGGATGGAAATGCGCCGCTTCTACGGGAAAAAGATATTATGAAACCCGAGACCGCGGACACACCGGCCAAGCTCATCTATCTCGCTGTCCAGGTGATGTATCTCGACCAGGACGTGGAAAAACACCATCAGGATTACTTCAAGATCGTGACTGAGCTTTTGGCAGCCGCGCCAAGCCTCGCCCCGGAAATCGCAAACGTGAATAACAATATCTTAACCGGTGGACTCTATAAAGCTTTGAGAGCAGCTAGAGCTTTGATTTCTAAAGAGGAAGAGTTACTCAGCCATGCACGGACAAGCCGCGACACAAGCTTACCAGTCAATGGCCCAGAAGGTCATGAGTCCCCGTGAACTCGAAGCCACGATTCTGATAAAAGCCGCTGCCCAATTCCAGCAGGCACAGGAAAGCTGGGGCGATCGTGGGCAGTTGAAAGACGCTCTTTCCTACAACCGCAAACTCTGGGCAATATTCGTCGCAAATGCGACCGATCCTGAAAGCCCCCTTCCGCTCAATCTTCGCAACAATATCGCCAATCTCGGTATTTTCGTGTTCAAGCGCACCCAGGAGGTGCTTGCTGAACCGGCTCCGGAAAAGCTCAACATTCTGATGTCGATCAACCGCGAACTGGCCTCAGGGTTGCGTTCGTAGCAATCATTGAGATTGGATATCGAGGCCGCATTAAGCGGCCTTTTTTGTTTTCCGACTTTGAATAAACATCATCCTAAGACGCAGGCGCTCTAAATTAGCGAGTGCATTGCGTGTGGTGTCAGCGATAATCAGCGCCAGATTACAGGAAGTTCACCAGGGACAGATCGCTGATTGCAGAGGCAGCTGCGAAACTTGCTTCGAGTTGCGTCTGCAGTGAGAGGAGCTGGGTTGCAACCTCAGTTGGATCGGCGCGTTCGATCTCTTCGCGAATGCCGTCCAATGTATTTATAAAGGCCGTATGCCTCTGGTCCGCGTTGCCCGCAATTGCCTGAATTCCAGCGATTTCCTGTGTGACGGACTGGACGGATGGCTGATTGACCTGAACCGCGAGATCCGCCCGTGCCCTGAGCGCAAATGCGTTGTGCACTGCCTGGTTTTCCTGCTCCGTGCCGCTCGTAAACTCGCCAATTGAAAATGCCGCGAGAACCGTCAGGCTGTCACGCAAGGCAGCCTCATTGGCGCGCAAGCCGTAATTGACTGTAATCGTGTCATCGACGGCGATCTGCAAACCTTCGCGCGGTGGGTCGGTGTCATTCTGGCCGTTGTAGTAAAAGATCGTGTCCGCCGCCGTGGCATTGCGAAGCCCGGTCGCATCTTCCGGTGCTATTGTTCCACCAACCGTATCGACGCGTTGCGGGATACGCCCCGCCTCGGTGTCGAAGAAATCGCGCGCGGTCGTAATTCGGGATGCTGCGTTCAGCTCTGTGCGCGCCGTGAAGTCGAGCCGGTCCCGCAGCGCTGCATTGAAATTCTGAGCCGTATCATCCGGTGTCGCACCGATCTCAAATGACCCGTTGAAACTATCAGGAATTCCGGCGGTCAGTTCGACGACTTCCTGCGTGCCGTCCGGCAGATCCAGAAAGACACGAAACGTTTCTTCAGGCTCAGGTTGTCCGGTGAACTCCACATCAATGCTTTGCGGTTCAGTCCCGGTGACCGTCACGTTTACATTGGAGAGATTGTTCTCGACGGCGTTTATGTCAAAGCCGAAATCGGTTGCTGCCTCCTCCGACAATGTTACGGTCGACGGAGTCAGTGGGTCGATGTCGGTGTCGAGGCGTCCCAGGCCATTGTTGCCGAGATCAGCGCGTAGCCGTTCTTCGGTGACCCCGCGCAAACCTTCCGCTCCCGAACCGTCGCCATCGAGGATGACTTCAACCGTATCCACGGGCTGTGTGAGAACATTGTCGCCGCCAAAGATGTAACGGCCATCGGTTTGCGAATTCAGGAGCGCGACCGATTCCAGAAAGAAGTTTTCCGCCGCCTGCTGCGTAAAGGTCTCGCCGTTTCCAAGATCGATGAAATTGTTCGGATCAACGACGTCACGCGCCTCGATCCGAATCTCTTCAAGCCGGTCAAGAGCAAGAACGGTGAGATCGACCCGGACCGCCAAAACGTCGATATTTGATTGGTAGGCCTCCAGACGGGAAATGTCGGCGCGTAGTGAAATCGATTGCACCCGGTCGGACCCGAGCCCGCCATAGGTCGTAGCACGCTCTCCCGTCGCAAGCTGACGGTTCAAATCATCAAGCTGCTCACGGTTCTGGATCAACGTGTCAGAGCGGAGGAAAGACGGGCCGCCGAGGAGTGAAGATGCTATCGTCATGGTCTAGGACCTTTAGATGGAAAGGAGCGCGTCAATGAGTTCCTGGATCGTCGTGAGAACCCGGGCATTCGCCTGGAAAGCCTGTTCAAGCTCAATGAGACGGGCGATTTCATCATCAATATTCACTGAGGATTCCGCCTGAAGGCGTTCCTGAACGTTATTGAATGAGATTTCGGATGCGTCGGCCTGACGCTGCACAGCTTCCGATTGCTGTCCCTGTCGCGATACGATGATCTGCAGGAGATCGGCAGCGGTTGCCTCAATCGGGTTATTGGTTGCCCCAAGACCGCTCGCAGGAGACACGGCACGGATATCGTTTCGGATCTGATCAATGATGCGGTCGACGCGATCGGAATCCCCCGAGTTATCATTTGTCGTCGTAAAGCGAGACACGAGTGAAGGATCTTCGATAACTGCTGGATTGACCGCTATTCGCCCGGCAAAACCGGCAAGTCCCGGACCCTCATTCAGCGCATTCGAAAATACGCCACCGGTTCCGCTGTCGATAAAGAGGGGAAACGCCAGATCTCCGGTAAGGCCCGTGATGGTCACATTGGCAGACAGCGCATCAACTGTAGCCGGAGCCGTCGCGGTAAACTGAAGATTGCCTGCGGCCGTCGCCGCCGTCAGCCCGGTCGCAGGTGTCAGTCCATCGAGAAATGTTTGAATGTCGGCGGCGGCCGTTCCAGCACTCAAATCGAGGCCGAACACAAGATCGTTTGGATCGGCGGTGAAATCGTCTGCGAGCGGCAATTGCGCCGGGTCACTGACCTGGACGAGCGTTACGGTGCGCTGAGCGCCAGTTGTATCGGTAAAGCCGAGCGAAACCGTGTTTCCATCGCTGAGGGCGCTGACGTCGACTTCCAGGCCATCGGTGATCGCCGTTGATGCAACCTCTACATTCGACACGGCAAGCGCTATTTGAGCTGCGAATTCATCCAATTGATCCTGAATCTGCTGCAGGCTGCCATCGCGCAATTGTGTGTAGGCTGCAAGCGCTCCTTCCTCTATCTGGCCGCTCGCCAGAAGGTCCACCTCGAACGTGCCTCCAGAGCGCACGAAAACGGAAGACAGGATCCCGTTATCGAGGGTTGTTTCCGGCGTGACCGTTCCCGCACGCTGAAAATCGATGAAGAAGGGCTGACTTTCAACAAGGCTGATCCCACTCGTTGTGCGGATCTGCACCGTGTTGTTATTGTTTCGCTCAACTTCGATGTCGATAATCTGGGCGAGTTCGTCGATCAGGCGGTCGCGCTCATCGAGCAGCGCGACAGGCTGGTTCCCGAGCGATCCCTCCGACACAATGCGCGAGTTGAGTTCGACAATGCCCGCTATCGCCTGATTTGCCTGAGTGACGGTTTCTGCGATCGCAATATCGGCTTCCTGACGCAGATCCTGGACAGTTTGGGACAGGTTGTTTAGCTGCCCTGTAAAGACCTGAAGATCGGTTACAGCCTGAATCTGGGCTGAGAAATCTTCCGGTGACGCAGCAAGCGCCTCAAGCGAAGCGAGCGCTTGGTTGAAAGACGTGTCGATTGCTGTTGGTGAACCAGGCTCGCCGAACGCAACATCAAGGCGCCCTAGAAAGTCAGCCTGAATCTGATTGTTGACGTTTACCGCTGCAAAGTCGCGCAGCTGATCCTGCACTTCTTCATTGATCGCGCGTTCGACCGTAATCGAGCGAACACCGATCGTGTCGCCGCCGGCAGAAACCTCGCCTTGGACCAGCCGGCGTCTTGTGAATCCCTCGGTTTCTGCATTCGCAATGTTCGATGCGATGACGCCGAGATCGTCCTGGGTTACGCGAAGACCTGTCCCTGCAATGTTAATGGCGCTTCCAATGCCCATGCTTCACGCTTTCTGTCGATCGACCCGCGCGCTTTGTACAAACGCGCAGATCTAAAGGACCGTTTTAAGGATTAGAGGATGTTGATGACTTCCGTCAGAAGTTCATCTGCTGCTGTCACCACTCGAGAGTTTGCTGTATAGGCCTGCTGGGTCACGATGAGTTTAGTGAATTCGTCGGCGATATCGGTGTTCGATGCTTCCAGCGTTGAGCCCAGAATGCTTCCACTGGCACCCAGAATCGGCGGACCTGAAAGGGCTGTCGCAGCAAAAGCGCCCCCGCCGTCAATCCTACGCAATTGCGAATCCGCATTGAACGAAGCAAGACCGATCTCGGCGACGTCGACTGACTGGTCGTTGGAGAAGGTCACAGTCACCCGTCCGCCATCACTGATCGCGACCGTCTCGAAGATCCCGGCCGGAAACCCGTTGGCGTCCACATTGGCGCTTGCAACACCGCTTGGCGTCGAGAATTGGGTGATGCCGTTCACCCCATGGTTGACCGTAACGTCACCGAAATTGCTTCCGTTGACGGTCAGATTGTTGATGACGAAGTTCTCAATCTGAGGATCAAGAAGGCCGTTTGTATCGAAGACGTATTGCTGGTTGACTCGGGTCCAGGCCGGATCCGTGCCGGTCGCGTTGTTGTCGGACAGAAAATACAGATTGTAGATATCTTCATTACCGGCGGTGAGCGCCGTTTCCGTCTTGGCAAACCGGAACTGAATATCCACAGCATCCCCGAGCGGGGTGAAAAGTGTTGTCGAACCACCTGCAATGGAGGAATCGAGGAAAAGCTGAGTCTGATCAGCACCGATTGTCGCATCCCCGGTATTTCCGGCAGCAACGGGCGGGACAGCGGTCAGGTCTTCACCGCGCAAACTCGGTGCCAAAAGCTCTGTTTCCGCCACGTTCGGATCGGATGTGGTCGTATTCGGAAAGCTCGGAAGGTTCGCCTGGAACTCGATTAAAGTTGACGGAACAGCGGGAAGAAACTGGTTCGTGTCGATCTGGATCACCTCGGGCAAGCCGCCGGTCTGGTTTCCGGTCGCGGGATCAAGTGGAAACCCTTGCAAAAAGTAGCCCGATCCGTTTTCGAAAAAACCCTCGCCGGACAGATTGAAATCACCTGCCCTCGTGAAGAAATCCTGACCGTTAAAGATCGTATTACCGTCGATCACATCGACCGCCTCGGAAACGATGAAGTAACCGTCGCCTGAAATCGCCACGAACGTTTCCTGGTCAACGGCAATCGGATTGCCCTGAAGATCGTTGGTTGCTCGAGAGAATGCGCTCACAGAACCAGCATTTTGGACCGCCTGGGTTGCTCCGCCATCGGTCACGATTTCCGCAAAGCTCGTATCCTGACGTTTGAAACCAGTCGTCTGCGAGTTTGCGATATTGCCAGAAATGTTCTCCAGAGCGAACGATTGGGCACGCAGCCCGCTCACCGCCGAATTCAAAGCACCAAAAACACCCATTTTAATCTACCTCATTTCGGTTACACGCTAAGATGGCGTCCATTGCAAAGCCCAATTCGAGCTTTGGTGAGAGAGCCGCAAAGAGCGTGCCAGAAAGAGATTTCGTTAAAAAACGTGGTTAATCAGTGATTTACGAAGGTCGGTCAGATGCAGCCCACTATACAACCCGGCAAGAATAGCCCCCGAGCGGCAAGAATTACCGGGTGCCGGGTGGCCCAATAAGACGGTCCGGAGAGTCTCCGCGTGTTATTGACAAGTTCATCTGGCCCTTCCAAGAATGTCGCATGATTACACTTATCGCCTTCCGTCACGCAAAGTCCTCTTGGGCCATGCCGGGTATGGAAGATTTCGACCGTCCGCTTGCGGAACGAGGGTTGAGAGATGCGCCGCAAATGGCGGCGTGGCTGGTTGAAACAGGCCGTGGTCCCGATTTGATTGTGTCCTCGCCTTCACAGCGTACACGCGAAACGCTCGACCTTTTGATGGGACCTCTGAAGGCTGAGAATGGCGGTCCAAAGGTTCGCTATGAGGCGTCACTTTATCTTCCGGGTCCAGCTGATATCCATTATTGCCTCAGTCATACTGAAGATGATGCCAAGACGGTTCTTCTGATATCCCATAATCCGGGCCTTCATGAAGCTGTTCTGCAGTTCCTTGCTGCGGAGGAAGAACATGCTGCAGGCTCCCTTCGTTCACACTACCCAACGGCAGCCTGTGCCATCATTGAGTTTCCCGCTTCAAGCTGGAAAGACCTTTCCTGGGGCACGGGTAGGCTGGCCGCTTATATGCATCCTAAAATGCTTGCCGGTGAACCGGCCTAAGCGCTATGGGCGGCGCGAAGAATTTGCTACACAAGTGCTAGCTCGCATTTACAAGGCCCACCCAAAAGAACGACAGCCTTAGCGCAAACCCACCAGGGGCCAGAACCGGACATCGATGGCGCAGAACCCATATCCTGCTACGGGCTGGCGTAGCCCGCTGATGATGCTGATGATCATGCAGGCGGGCATGCAGTTTTCTTTTGCTGCCTGGTGGGTTCTGATCAAGAATTTCGCCGTGGACGAGGTCGGCTTCACGGGTTGGGAAATCGGCATCCAGGAGACGATCCGCGAGATCCCGGGGTTTCTGGCCTTCCTCGCAGTCTATCTCATCTTGTTCATGACCGAACGGACTTTGGCGCTTCTGTCACTGGTTTTTCTTGGCGTTGGTGTTGCGATAACAGGCGTATTCGATACGACATTCGGGCTTCTCGCCACCACCTTCATCATGTCGATTGGCTTCCATTATTATGAGACCTGCAACCAATCGCTCTCGCTACAATGGTTGCCGAAGAACAAGGCCGCCCACCAAATGGGCCAGATCGTAGCGGCGGGAGCCTTCGCACAACTCGTCGCCTATGGCATTATTTTTGTCGTCTGGCAGACGTTTCAATTGTCCTTCGCGCTCGTCTTCGCGCTAACCGGCTCGATCACGCTTGTCGCCGTCCTGCTGATCATCTTTTTCTTCCCGCCAATCGAAACCAAAGTTGTGCAGCGTCGCCATCTCGTTCTCCGAAAGAGATACTGGCTCTATTACCTGCTGACCTTCATGAGCGGCGCACGTCGTCAGATCTTCGTCGTGTTTGCCGCCCTGATGATGGTTGAGAAATTTGATTTCGACGTCCATCACATGGCAAGCCTCTTTTTAATCAACGGCGTGATCAATATGGTGCTCGCGCCACAGATCGGTCGCCTGATCGGCTATATCGGGGAACGGCACGCACTGACGCTCGAATATATCGGACTCATCGGTGTGTTTGTGGCATACGCCTTTGTCTCAGATGCATTCTGGGCATCCGTCCTTTACGTCATTGATCACGTCTTCTTTGCGATGGCGATCGCTATGCGTACCTATTTCCAGAAGATCGCAGATCCGGCAGACATTGCGCCCACCGCTGGCGTCGCGTTTACGATCAATCATATTGCATCGGTTTTCACACCGATCCTGTTCGGTTTGTTGTGGCTCTATTCGCCACCTGCGGTCTTCCTGTCAGGCGCCGCAATGGCCTTCATTAGTCTAATCCTGGCCCTGATGGTGCCCCGAGACCCGCAGGAAGGAAACGAGGTTGACAGGTTCTGGGATCGTCCGTCGTCAGCGCGACCGGCACCGGGCCCCGCAGAATAGCGTGCGAGACAACCTGCGGCGCCCCTTCAACACCGGCGCTTAAACGAAACAAATCACGCAAAGATCACCCGCTTTTTCCTTGCCCCCACCGGATCGGCAATCTACCTTCAATACATACACCGCGCCGGAGGACAGTCCTTGCGTTTGTTTTGCTCAGTAAGATTTAAACTCGCGCCATTCTTAGCTTTAGCGACTTTTTTCGCGTCATTTGCAGCCCTCGGGCAACCTGCTGCGGCAGAAGTGCTTTTCAAACAGGATTTCAAGTACTTCACCGTGCGAGGCAAAAACACGGTGCAAATTTTCAAGGATTTTCAACGCCGTTCACCGATCAAAGCCAAAGGTGAAAATGACGCAACGCTTGGCGTTGCTACAATCCAGTTCACACCGGAAGTTCAATACGTGACGAAAAATGGGAGATGCCGCGTCGGCACTGCGACTGTAACGGCTGATGTGACAATCCACCTACCGCGCTGGGCAAATTACAAAGGCGCTTCGGAAGTAAACCAACGTCGCTGGGACAGGTTTGTTGCCGATATCAAGGATCACGAGTTAACGCACGCGGCAATTGCCCGCAAATATGCTGATCGTATACAGCGCAAAATAGAGAGTTTCCTATCGAGGCCAGATTGCGAAACGCTGGAGAACGCGCTTGCTCAAGCGGCGCTTTCCCTTCTTGAAAAACACGACCGCGAGCAGCGTGCTTTTGATGAGCGCGAATATCGCCGCCTGTTTGGCGGAACCTAGACTGCCTTAACCGGGAAGCGGCATGAGCGCTCGGCGATCAGGAGACGCCGAGCTTCTTTTGAAGGCTGGTTGAAGACGTCGTATATTGGAAGACGATCCGCTCGTCAGGCGAGATGATTTTCTTCGCGGCGTGGGCCATTAAAGCCGCCTCGTGAAAGCCCGAGAGGATAAGCTTCAACTTTCCGGG
Organism: Pseudomonadota bacterium; assembly: GCA_039180865.1. Taxonomy (GTDB): domain Bacteria; phylum Pseudomonadota; class Alphaproteobacteria; order Rhizobiales; family JACESI01; genus JBCDCU01. The sequence continues at coordinate 9,142 of JBCDCZ010000150.1, forward strand.
GTAAGTGTTGATGTCACCGATTGCGAAAATCCCGGGCTCGGATGTCTCGAATTTTTCGGTGTCGACCGCAATCAGATTTTGATCGAGATTAAGCCCCCAATTCGCAACCGGACCGAGTTTCATTGTGAGACCGAAAAAAGGGAGTATGCGCGTACAGGAGACATCCTGTTCGCCATCAACGGTCTTCACTAGAGCCGCACTCACCTGACCGTCCGATCCCTTCAGGCCCGTTGCCTGACCGAGCACGAAATTCATGCGCCCCTCATCAACAAGCGCGCGCATCTTGTTAACACTGTCGGGCGCGGCCCGGAAGGCATCGCGACGATGCATCAAGGTTACAGAATTTGCGACGGGCTCAAGGCTCAATGTCCAATCAAGTGCGGAATCGCCCCCCCCGATGATGAGGACATCTTCCCCCCTGAAAGCCTCTATTTGACGTACTGAATAGAATATCGACGTACCTTCGTACGCTTCTATTTCGGGGATCGGTGGACGCTTCGGCAGGAACGACCCTCCGCCCGCAGCGATTACGATAACCTTCGCTAGAAATTCGATGCCAGCATCGGTCTTGATCCGAAAGCGGCCATCATCCTGACGCTCCAGTTCCTCAACCATTTGCGAGAAATGGAACTCCGGCCCGAATGGCTTGATCTGATCCATCAGGTTATCAACCAGCCCCTGTCCGGTAACAACCGGGAAACCAGGAATGTCGTAAATGGGCTTTTCCGGATAGAGTTCGGCGCATTGCCCGCCTGGACGGTCCAAAATATCAATCAAGTGGCATTTGATATCGAGAAGACCGAGCTCGAATACGGCAAAGAGGCCGACCGGCCCGGCGCCAACAATCACTGCATCGGTTTCAATAAACTCTGTCATAGTTCCCCCTAACGTATCCGTACCGGTCATCATCAACGCATATCAAAAGGCGCCCGATGAGAAGGTACGATTTTCGAATAGAAGAGTTTGATGGGAAATTCATTGTCCGAACGCACGCAGGTCGATTGACGGAGCGTTACGCCTGTTGCTCAGGGACAGTGACCACCAAGCCGTCCAGTTCGTCGCTCACCCGAATTTGACAGGACAGGCGTGATGTAGGACGGACATCGAAGGCAAAGTCGAGCATATCTTCTTCCATCGGTTCGACTTCGCCAGTCTTTTCTTTCCAGTCGTCAGCAATGTAGACATGGCAGGTTGCGCAGGCGCATGCTCCACCGCATTCCGCTTCAATTCCCGGCACGTCGTTCTTGATGGCAGCCTCCATGACCGTACTGCCGTTGTCGGCATCAACGTCACGCTTATCGCCATCGTGAAGGATGAAAGTAATCTTAGCCATGCCCGTCCCGTTTTCACTTCTCTCAACGCTGAACCGGACTTAAAGAAACCCGCGCGTGTGTCAAGAGACGAAGCAGCAGCAGGGGGAAAAGCAGGCGCTTACAGGGACGACGATGGACGGTTGTAGATGGGTCCTGTCACGTGCCATGCACGTGACATAGAATATTTGCTCCACTGAAAGAGCCTGATGACCCTAGCTCAATAGATGAGCACAGTTCAGTGCGTATCGAGAAGGCTCGCGATGAAAGTGCGGGTCTCTTTAAGGGTCGCCTCTAGCGCGTCAAGATCCGCGAGTTGCTCCCTTTCGCAAGCGCCTTCAATAAGGAGTGCAGCTTCCGCTACATGCCACGCACCAATGTTGCGCGCCGATCCTTTGATCGTATGCGCTGCCTGGAAACGCTCATCGGACGTCACGGCACCTTTGATCCTTGCCAGACACAACTCGGATTGTTTCAAAAAGAGTCGAAGAACCTCTTGTTCAAGCGAACGATCACCAAGTGTTTGCTTCGCCAGATGAACAAGATCAAGTGGGCTTTCACGTCCCGGGCGCTTGGCCTTGGGCATTCCATCGTAGGTCAAAACGGTCGCAACCATTTTCTTTGCC
>JBCDCZ010000151.1:0-11062 GCA_039180865.1 Pseudomonadota bacterium
CAACCGCAACGCCGATTTTGCGCGGCCTGAGTGCATCCTGTGTCAAATCGAGCGGGAAACCGTAAGTGTCATAGAGCTTGAAGGCCGTCTCGCCATCGAGCGTATCCCCCTCACCCATAGACGCCGTCGCTTCATCAAGGATGGTCAGACCACGGTCCAGCGTGCGGCGGAATCGCTCTTCTTCCAGTCGAAGGGTTTCAGTTATGAGGGCTTCTCCGCGAGCAAGTTCGGGGAATGCCTGACCCATTTCCCGCACCAGGGTCGACACCATACGCCAGATCAGCGGTTCGCTCGCACCGAGCAAATGGGCGTGGCGCATGGCACGACGCATGATACGGCGTAGAACGTATCCACGCCCGTCATTCGATGGCAAAACGCCGTCGGCAATCAGAAAGCTTGTTGCGCGCAGATGGTCAGCAATCACCCGGTGGCTTGCCCGCTGATCCCCTTCCGCCGGAGCACCCGTTAATTCGACAGACGCCGCGATAAGCGTTTTGAAGAGGTCGATATCATAATTGTCGTGCTCGCCTTGAAGAACAGCCGCAATGCGCTCTAGGCCCATCCCTGTATCGATTGATGGCTTCGGAAGATTGATCCGCTCGTCTTTGCTGATTTGTTCAAATTGCATGAAGACGAGGTTCCAGATCTCAATGAACCGATCACCGTCCTCTTCGGGGCTTCCTGGAGGACCGCCCCAAATATGATCCCCATGATCATAGAAGATCTCTGAACAGGGACCGCATGGCCCGGTATCTCCCATTGACCAGAAGTTGTCGCTCGTCGGGATGCGAATGATCTTGTCTTCGGAAAGGCCCGCAATCTTCTTCCAGAGATCGAAGGCGTCATCGTCTTCGGAGTAGACAGTGACAAGGAGCTTGTCTTTAGCGAGCCCGAATTCTTTGGTGATCAAATTCCAGGCAAGCTCGATGGCACGGTCCTTGAAGTAATCGCCAAATGAGAAGTTCCCCAGCATCTCGAAAAAGGTGTGATGGCGGGCGGTGTACCCGACATTGTCCAGGTCGTTGTGCTTACCACCGGCCCGAACGCATTTCTGCGACGTCGAAGCCCTTGGATAACCGGGTTTTTCAAGGCCCGTGAAATAGTTCTTGAAGGGAACCATTCCGGCATTCGTAAACATCAAGGTCGGATCGTTCTGCGGCACCAACGGGCCGGAGGCGACGATTTCATGCCCCTCTGCCTTGAAGTAATCCAGAAATGCTTTCCTGATGTCGTTGACACCGCTCATCGTGCTCTAATCCAAACTTTTATCGCAGCACGTGTGTGCCACCGTTCTCTCGTCCTGAAGGCGCTGACACCATAATACGTCTGCGCTGAAGCTACACCGGATCCGGCCATGATTGCCTTGCCTGATCAGGCTCACACTTCATAGTGACCGGTTGATTTAATGTCTACTGTGAAGCCTTCGGTTCACCAGGAAGTCACTGTCCGGCAAGATACTGCCTCAAGACTTTCACAACCGCCAAAACGGAAAACGCCCGCTGTTCTGGAGAAAAGCGGGCGTTGTCATAGTTTTAACGCGTCGCACCTATTGGCGCTTTGTCGGCATTTCAAAAATGAGCGACTACGACGTCATCTCACACCCGATTATTCATAACGTAATAATCCGGTAGCCTACGATCTATCCGTTACCCTTTTTGTCCGCTTTTCCTTCCGTCGGGTTGTCCATATCAAGCTCTGGATCATCAGGGCTGTCAACGTCCGGTTCAGGCGCTCCCTCTTCAAGAAACTTTTCGGCTATCAGACCTGCATTCTGCCGGATCGCAAGCTCGATCTTTTCAGCGATATCGGGATTATCTGAGAGAAACTGCTTGGAATTCTCACGGCCCTGTCCCAGTCGCTGGCTATCATAGGAGAACCATGCGCCGGATTTTTCGACAATGCCCGCTTTCACGCCAAGATCGAGGAGTTCGCCGGTCTTCGAAACACCCTGACCATACATGATATCGAATTCAACCTGCTTGAACGGCGGAGCGACTTTGTTCTTCACCACCTTTACGCGGGTCTGGTTGCCCGTCACCTCGTCGCGCTCTTTGATCGCACCAATCCGGCGGATATCAAGACGGACTGAGGAGTAAAATTTCAGCGCATTACCGCCGGTCGTTGTCTCCGGACTTCCAAACATGACACCGATCTTCATCCTGATCTGGTTGATGAAGATCACCATGGTGCGCGACCGTGAAATCGATGCGGTCAATTTGCGAAGCGCCTGGCTCATAAGACGAGCCTGGAGACCCGGAAGGGAATCCCCCATTTCACCTTCGATTTCCGCCCGTGGCGTCAAAGCTGCAACCGAATCGACCACCAGAACATCCACCGCACCCGAGCGGACAAGCGTATCGGTAATCTCAAGCGCCTGCTCACCGGTATCGGGCTGCGAAATCAACAATTCATCGAGATCAACATTGAGCTTGCGCGCATAAACGGGATCAAGCGCATGTTCGGCATCCACAAAAGCACAGATACCACCTGCCTTTTGGGCCTCCGCCACGGTGTGAAGCGCAAGGGTCGTCTTACCTGACGATTCCGGTCCATAAATCTCAATGATCCGGCCGCGCGGCAAGCCCCCAACACCAAGGGCGATATCAAGCCCGAGAGAGCCTGTCGAAACCGTCTCGATATCAAGTTGAACACCCGATTTCCCGAGCTTCATGATCGAACCTTTGCCGAAGGCACGTTCGATCTGGCTGAGCGCTGCGTCCAGCGCTTTCGTCTTATCCATGTCGGATCCCTCTACAAGGCGTAAATTGCTCTGTCCCACGATAATCACCTCTCTTTGATGCGCCAAGCGGCGCGCGCCCAAATTCGCCCCATACAGAGCCTGAGCCAGTTTGTACCATTTTTGTTCTCATTTCGCAAGACGACCTTATCTATTTAATTTTTATATATAATTTTCTTTTTATTCAGGATTTGTTCACGGTTATGTGCAATCGCCTGAACATGATAAGAAAGCTGTGTATTCTTTTGTATCGAACCGATGCGGTCAGGATCGCGAGTAAGGTATGAAATCAGTGCAACTTCGTTAAATGGAGGTCTTGATCTTTGGCCGTTCCACTTTCCGTTTCGGAAGACGTCAAACGCGCGCAACGCGATGGGCGGGCTCGTGTCGCACTCGAATCGACAATCATCACCCATGGTATGCCTTTTCCTCAGAATCTGGAGACCGCGCGGGCCGTTGAAGCCATAGTTCGGGAAAAGGGAGCTGTTCCTGCAACCATCGCCATTATCCAGGGACGCATCCATATCGGGCTCGAGGATGATGACCTCGAAACGCTTGCAAAATCGCAAGACGCCTTTAAGGCATCTCGCGCTGACCTCGGTTTTGCAATTTCAAAGGGCCTGACAGCGTCCACCACGGTTGCGGCGACGATGATCCTCGCCGCGCGCGCTGGCATCGACGTCTTTGCGACCGGTGGCATTGGCGGCGTTCATCGAGGCGCCTCGGAAACCTTCGACATCTCTTCGGATCTGCGCGAGTTCACGCAATCACCGGTGATCGTCGTGTCATCCGGGGCTAAGGCGATCCTCGATATTGGTGCCACACTTGAAACCCTGGAAACGCTCGGCGTTCCGGTCGTCGGCTATCAGTGCGACCGGTTTCCCGCCTTCTGGTCACGCGAAAGCAGCTTTGACGCCCCGCTCCGACTGGATACGCCGAACGACATCGCATCGCTCTTTATGACCCGCAAAATGCTGACACTAGACGGCGGACTCCTCGTCGCTAATCCGGTTCCGGAAGACGCCGAAATTCCATCGAGTGAAATGGAAACCGCGATACATTCTGCGATCGAAAAGGCGGAACGAAACGGCGTTTCCGGCAAAGCGGTAACGCCGTTCCTGCTTACCGATATTGTTGCGACGACCGAAGGTCGGGCGCTTACGGCCAACATCGCTCTCATCAAATCAAATGCAGCACTTGCAGCAAATATCGCGCTCGCGCTGCAGGATGCAGAAACCGGACTTTATGATTGATCCGTTCAAATGCCTAGTGGCGACTGACCTTGACGGGACCCTTCTCGATCACGACACCTATGATTGGAAACCGGCGGCTCCGGCGATCGAAGTTCTCTCAAAGCTTGGTGTTCCGGTTGTTTTCACGACCAGCAAAACGCGTGGTGAAGTCGAGTTCCTCCGCAAAGCAATCGGCAATACCGATCCATTTATCGTCGAAAACGGCGGCGCTCTGATCGTCCCGGACGGAACATTCGGGGATGGCGGTGACGAACACCTTCTTGGCACATCCCATGCAAAGATCCTCGCATTTTTAAATGACCGACGGGCCGAAGGGTTCTCATTCGTAAGTTTCACGGATCTCGGAGCAACCGGTATTGCCGAAGAAACAGGCCTCGGCGCCGTGGAGGCCCGTCTGGCCAACCAGCGCTCTGCCAGCGAGCCCATAATCTGGAATGGCGACGAGGCTTCGAAGAGAGCCTTCGTCAATTTAGCGGCTAAAGCCGGCCTCAACGCTCTCCAAGGCGGACGGTTTCTGACCCTTGGCGGGCGGACCGACAAAGGCCGCGCTCTCATGGAAGCTGTGAGCCTCTATCAGGCGGCGGGACACGGAATCGAGACGATCGTCGCGCTTGGCGACAGCGGAAATGATCGCGCACTCCTTGACGTTGCCACCTACCCGATCTGGATCCGAAAGGACGGGCCAACACCTGAAACCGGCTTTATGAACCGCGCACAATGTTCGGTGCGATGTGGCCCGGAGGGCTGGCGCGATGTGATTTTAGATTTGTTCAACGGGACTAAAGTCTGAGCGGATTTGGGTGGAAACCTCATGCAATCAACGGTTTGTACATATTGCCGCTCAACACGTTCTGTGGTTTGAAGAAAAGCGGACCAGCGGGCCGACTAAAGAGCGGCCCAGTCAACGCGCCTAAGGGGTCGCTAAGGTTTCATGGCAGACTTTTACCAGAACGGCGTGGTCACAACCCTTCACAATATTTGCGGGCGGGCCCGCGAAGAACTGGAATACGAGCTTAACAGCTTTGCACGGTTTCGAAGGCTCGGCCTCGTTCTCCCGTCCTTGTATTCCGAACTCCAGGCTCCAGCGCTTGAAAACATCATTCAGGAACTCCAAGGCGTCGATTATCTGAAACGCATCGTCATCGGGCTCGACCGGGCTAATGAAAGTGAATTCGCCCATGCGCGGGAGTATTTCGGACGCCTACCACAGGAACACCGGATTTTATGGAACGACGGGCCGCGCCTCATGGAAATTCATGAGAGCCTTGCCAATGAAGGCCTGGCGCCCACCGAACTCGGCAAAGGCCGCAATGTCTGGTACTGCTTCGGATATGTCCTCGCAAAATCCGACCTCGACGGCGTGGCGCTGCATGATTGCGACATCGTCACCTATGACCGCGAATTGCTTGCACGACTGATCTATCCAATTGCCCATCCGCATTTCAATTATGCGTTTGCGAAAGGATTCTATGCTCGCGTCGGCGTTGACAAAAATATGAATGGACGCGCGGCCAGACTTTTCGTGACACCGCTTATCCGCGCGCTTAAAAGGATTTGCGGGCCGTCGGATTACCTCGATTACCTTGATACGTTCCGCTATCCGCTTTGCGGGGAGATGGCGTTGCGCACAGGAACACTTGCCGATATGCGGATACCGTCTGACTGGGGCCTTGAAATCGGCATCCTATCCGAGATGAAGCGGAACTACTCGACGAACCGGATCTGCCAAGTCGACATCGCAGATATCTACGATCACAAGCACCAAAAGCTCTCTGCCAATGACACCTCAACCGGCCTGTCGCGCATGACGCTTGATATCGCTCTCGCTCTTTACAGAAAGCTCGCAACGGAGGGTGCTGTTTTCAGTCCTGAGAGTTTCCGGACCATCAAGGCGACGTATCTCAGGATCGCTCTCGACCTCATCGAAACCTACGCAAACGATGCCCGGATGAACGGATTGACTGTTGACCGTCACAGGGAAGAGCGCGCCGTGGAAGTCTTTTCTGAAAATATCCTGACCGCTGGCTCACGTTTTCTGGACGCGCCCATGGAAGCAGCCTACATACCAAGCTGGCGGCGCGTCGTGTCAGCCATGCCGGACATATTCGAGCGTCTAGTCGAGGCGGTCGAGGCTGATAATCGCAACGGGGTTTGATACCAGCACGGGAAACAAGAGATTGGAAGATTTACAAATCAACCCGGCGGCGTCTGCCGACGAAGCCGACACGCCTGACGTCTCAACCGAAGTCAGAGCAAAATTCTCCGACCCGTTCGTGACCGCCAATGGCGAAGAACGCGGCTTCGTTGATCTCGTCAAACTTGAGACACTCTGGTTCAACACCGGAACCCTCTGCAACATTGCTTGCGAGAACTGCTACATCGACTCGTCACCTTTGAACGATCGCTTGAGTTACCTCACGCTCGAAGATGTCTTACCCTTTCTCGAAGAGATCGAAAGGGACAATCTGGGTACGCGTGAAATCGGCCTCACCGGCGGTGAACCCTTCATGAACCGTCACATTATTGCAATCATGGAAGCGTGCCTGGAACGCGGCTTCGATCTTATCGTGCTCACAAACGCAATGCGCCCGATGATGCGCTTTCAGAAAAACCTGTTGCGACTAAACGAAAGGTTTGGTGCCGCGATGACCCTCCGGGTCTCAGTAGACCATTACGAGGAAGGTCTGCACGAAGAGGAACGGGGTGCTGGGACCTGGAAGCCAATGATCGAAGGTTTGACCTGGCTTTCCAAAAACGGTTTCCAAATAGATGTTGCAGGACGCACGCGGTGGAATGAAAACGAGGCCGATCTTCGGGAAGGCTTCCGGACTTTTTTCGCTAGACAAGGGATCAAAATCGACGCCTCGAGCCCGAAAGAGCTGGTGCTCTTTCCGGAAATGGCGAAGCGCGAGAGCGTGCCGGAAATAACGACCAGGTGTTGGGGACTGCTTGGTATTGATCCCGCCGACATTATGTGCGCCACATCAAGGATGATCGTGAAGCGGAAAGGGCAAGAGCGCGCGAGTGTTCTCGCCTGTACACTTATTCCTTACGACAAGCGTTTTGAATACGACACAACATTGGCTGCGAGCCCAAAGAGGATTCAGCTCAATCATCGCTATTGCTCGGAATTCTGTGTGACCGGTGGAGGCGCTTGCAGCGTCAAGTCGTAGGCGCCACAACGGCTTGATCGGCGGGCTGTGATTGTCGAGACGGGGGATAGCTTACCTGGCTATCCAGCGCGTCTTACTGCCAACCAATGTAATTCTTGAAAGCTCGCAGGTCGTTGTTGACGACCGAACTAGTCGGCGCGTCCAAGACGGGCCCTTAAAAGATTCAGGCATGCTTTAAGGTCGTAATCGAGTCCAGCCCGAACATGTGTTTTAAATCCTAGAAACGACCCTAAAATATTTGCAGTCCAGAGTTTGATTTCCTCAGGGGTCAGCGGCTCTAAATCGCTGCGCGCTTCACTAACGGCCAATGTAAACGCATTCTCAAGCGCTTTGACACCGCGGTCGATCTGCCTTGCGATACCAGGGTCGCTGTCACCAATCTCGGCCAACGAATTATAGATGAAGCAGCCGCGCTTATCGCCGCTTGTGTATCTTTGTATTGCATCGTCGAAAAGCGCTGTCAGGCGGTCAAGACCGTCGGTACAGGCACCGTTCTTGTTCGTCAGGTTGTCGACGAGCAATTTGGTCTCTGTGTTGAAATACAGATCAAAGGCCATCATAAAGATGTCACGCTTGCTTCCGAAGGCTTTGTAAAATGAACCGCGAGTAAGTTCAGTCGCTTCAAGAAGATCAGGCAACGACGACCCTCGGTATCCGTTAGCCCAAAAAGCGTTCATTGCCCTCTCGACCACGACCCCCTCATCGAATTTCCGTGGTCTTCCTATCGGCCTTCTGGCCTGAACCGTCGCCTCGCTCATTTTCCTATTCCCTTGCCCAACGGGCTTACGCAACCCGAACCTTACACATCATCACGCGCTCGCCAAAGCGAGTTACCATAAAAAATCATTATAAGACCATTATAAAATCCCGAATTGAAGGCCAAATGATCTTTTAATCACGAAAACATCAGGCTCTCAGCCTGTGTTAAGTGGCCAGGAACCCTCAAAAATTGTGAGGAAACAAGGGGTTAAAATTTTTTTGACCGTCAAGCCGTACGCGTTCACAAACAATGACGCTGCCTCGAACAGCAGATTGATTATAATCAATATTTAGCTTCCTAAACATATGCAAAAAGTTTAGCGGAGAACCAAACTGTACATATGAAATGTAAAGCCTGAATGACACCCTACACATTTCTACTGATTTTTCAAGTGTGGGATCGCCGATGAGAAAGTAAGCTGCCAGGATGTGGAAAATCAGCTCTCATCGGTACCATCCAGCACCTCTTTCACCTTTGTCGCTAGTTGTTTGAGTGAAAAAGGTTTTGGTAAGAAAGCGAATGCTTCATCCTCGGCAAGATGCTTTTCAAATGCCTCTTCTGCGTAACCTGAAACAAAGATGATTTTAAGGTCAGGCCGCATTTTCCGAAGCTCGGTGAGAAGGGTCGGCCCATCCATTTCCGGCATCACGACATCGGAAACGACAAGGTCAATCTCTCCCCCGACCTCCTCCATGACTTCGAGGGCCTCTACCCCGCTCGCAGCCTCATGCACGGTGTGACCGCGCGCCTGGAGCGCGCGAGCGGAGAAGGCGCGAACCGCTTCCTCATCCTCAACCAATAGAATGCGGGCAGATCCCGACAGATCGCGTGGAACCTCTGTCTGTTCAGCTTTTGCTTCATCTTTTTCGCTGCGTATATGACGAGGCAGCAAGATCTTGAAAGTCGTCCCAACTCCGACTTCGCTAATTGGATAAATGTATCCTTCCGTCTGTTTGATAATGCCGTAGACGGTCGCAAGTCCCAATCCGGTTCCCTCCCCGACGTCTTTGGTCGAGAAGAAGGGTTCAAAGATTTTCTCCATAACTTCAGCCGTCATACCGGTTCCGGTATCAGCGACTTCAATCAGAACATATTCCCCTCGTTCGATTCCCTTCATTACGACCGGATCGCATTCATCTTCCGAAAAATTTCGCGTGGAAATTGTTAAAGTTCCCCCATCGGGCATGGCGTCGCGGGCGTTAACTGAAAGATTGATAATGACCTGTTCTAGCTGATTGAAATCCGCTTTGATTGCCCACAAATCGCGCACCGTTTTCACTTCGAGGCGGACATTTTCACCCAACAAACGTTCCAGAAGAATGCTGAGATCCTCGATCACGTCATGCAGATCGATGACTGTTGGCCGCAGGGTTTGACGCCGGGAAAACGCGAGCAACTGACGAACAAGACCAGCTGCGCGGTTCGCGTTGTTCTTGATGTTCATCAGATCCTGAAACGATGGATCCGTGGGGCCATGGGCCTGGAGAAGCAGGTCCGAAAAGCCGATAATGGCAGTCAGAAGGTTGTTAAAGTCATGGGCAATACCGCCAGCCAACTGACCGATTGCCTGCATTTTTTGTCCCTGTACGAATTGCTGCTCGAGTGCGCGCTGCTGGGTTGTATCAATCGCATAAACGACAGCGGCTTCGCTTGCACTGTCTTCCTCTTCTTCCAACGCCTGACTGACAGCGCTGATAAACAGGGATGCATTGATACCGCCATCACGGTCAATACCCACATCGACAGGGCTGATTTCACCTTTACCGGATAACGCTTCCTGGACTGCGACGTTGAGCTTGGGCCGATCTGCAGCAGGCACCAAATCAATCAGCGCCATTCCCGGAGCGTCGGTCTGTTCCCGCCCGAAAAGCTGAATAAAGGGAGCATTCGCGCGAGCCAGATTGCCATTGTGATCGATGGCAGCGATAGCAATGGGTGCTGCATGGAAGAAGCGGGAAAAGCGCGCCTGATCCTCAACGCCATTGGCGTCGCCGACGGCGATCTTCGTGCGGTTCAAGACAATCGTGCGCGTCGGACCGGGCGCACCATCGTGCTGGAACGGGGTCAGATGCAACAGGCGAACGGGCAGGCTTTGGCCGTTTGTTTTGACGAGATCAATATCGATTGTTTCTGTATGCACATCACCGGGATTTGCCCGGATCGCATTGAGGAGCGCTGCGCCGTCCCCGCGTACAATGTCGTGTAAAAAGACACGTCCGGCATCGAATTCCGCGAGGTCCATGCCGATCCAGCCGGCGAGCGTGGCGTTCATATAGATGATCTTGCCGTCCGGTTCGGCAGAAAAGAAGCCTGCCGGCGCATGGTCGAGATAGTTGATCACATTTTGAAGTTCACGGAACGCGACTTCCTGGTCTTCCCGGTCACGGGTGATATCCTCGATCCGCCAAATCGTCAGTGGCGCATCTTCCAGGCGTTGCGCATCCGCGCCACGCACCGAGCGAACCGAAATCCGATACCATCTGGGTTTATCGTCGCGGGCATCCGCATCCCGCACGCTCCCCTCGATTCGAACCTCTTCACTCGATGAGCGACCTTCTTCGGCGGCGATAGACAGGCGGTAGACCGGCTCTGACGCCCCCTCCTCCAGACCAAACACCCGTTCAACCGACCTTAAATCCTGTTCTGTGTGGGTACCGGTGAGCTTTCGATAGGCCTGATCAGCGAAAAGAATTCGCCCGTCGCTATCGGCGACCACATGGGCCCCATCAAGGGATTCCAGAAAGCTGTAGTCACGCTCACCATAGTTCCGGCGATCGCCAAAATGGACAAGGCCCACCGCGCCCGCAAACAATGTGAAGATGCCGATGACTGCCAGAACGCCAAGCTGGAAGAGCAGAAGCTGTTCTGTATTTTCTTCGCCGAAATACAGGAAGCTTCCGATCGAAGCGGCAACAAGCAGGCCGACGAATGTGAGTGTCAACACCCCTGTTCGCCGCGAACGCTTCTTTGCTCCCGGACGCCGGTCACGTTCGGCATCCGGTTTGCCTGTAACGGCACCCTTTTTATGTGGCGGTTTGCTCACCGCCTCCTTTGTTGCGCGAGCCATGCGCGTCCTTGCGGTGTCCAATGATCCAAAGCCTCAGGTTAAACCGGACGACCGGCGAATCTTAAGAGTCGC
>JBCDCZ010000152.1:0-11044 GCA_039180865.1 Pseudomonadota bacterium
TCTAAGAGACGAATTTGGATGGAAGGGAAACAGTCCGGCTCATGCGTCCGGATTTCGTCCCAAGGAGAAGACAATGCGTCACCGTAAAGCAGGCCGTAAGCTGAACCGGACCTCAAGTCATCGCAAGGCATTGTTCGCCAATATGGCAGCTGCCCTGATCAAGCACGAACAGATTGTCACGACATTGCCGAAAGCGAAAGAATTACGTCCTTTTGCTGAAAAACTGATCACGCTCGGTAAGCGCGGCGATCTCCACGCCCGCCGTCAGGCGATCAGCAAGGTGCGTGATGTGGCCATGGTCAAGAAGCTTTTTGAGACGCTTGGTCCGCGCTATCAAGAGCGCAATGGCGGCTATACGCGCGTTATGAGAGCCGGTTTCCGTTATGGCGATAACGCACCGATGGCTGTGATTGAATTTGTTGATCGCGACGAGACAGCCCGCGGCCAGGATTCAGGCCCGACCGCTGAAGTCGAGACCGCAGCTGAAGCGGCCGCGTAATCAGGCCAAGTCATTTATTGTGTTGGGGGCTTCGGGATGTCGGCATTCCGGAGCCCTTCTTGTTTTGGCATAACGGTCGTATCATTTGGATCGCTACATTGGCATCCGCCCAACCGATGAACGCCTTGCTTGCTCGGATGGCGTTCGTATGAACTTTTTTGGACAGATCTGACAAGGAGAAACGGTACTGATGCGGACAGGTGAATTGCTCGCGGGTATCTTAATGATGGGCCTGGTGTATGGGCTCACACTCGACATTGCGCGTTCTCAGGATCGGCAGGTGCCCGAAGCAGCAGGTGAGATCCGTTTGAGTTTTGCGCCTGTCGTAAAACGGGCCGCACCTGCTGTTGTCAATGTCTATGCGACAAGGCTTGTTCGCGACCGCCGGTCTCCTTTTGCCGGCGATCCGTTCTTTGAGCGCTTTTTCGGGGATCGTGGCTTCGGGCTTGCTCCGCGCCGGAGGGCTCAGAATTCGCTTGGGTCTGGCGTCATCGTCGAAGAAAGCGGCATCGTTGTTACGAACTTTCATGTCATCCGCGATGCAACTGACGTGCGTGTGGCGCTCAATGATCGTCGCGAATTCGAGGCTGAAATCATCTTGCGCGACGAACGGACGGATCTGGCTATCCTTCAGATCGATACGGCGGGAGAGCGGTTTCCTGCGCTCTCTTTTGCAAGGGCAGAAAGCGTTGAGGTTGGCGACCTTGTGCTCGCAATTGGCAACCCCTTTGGTGTTGGGCAAACGGTGACGCAAGGTATCGTATCCGCTCTTGCGCGAACGCAGGCTGGCATTACGGATTCAAATTTCTTCATCCAGACCGATGCTGCGATCAATCCCGGCAATTCGGGCGGTGCCTTGCTTGATATTAATGGTGATGTGGTCGGCATAAATACTGCGATCTATTCCCGGTCAGGCGGTTCCAATGGCATCGGGTTTGCGATCCCCTCCGACATGGTGCGCCTTGTCGTTGATTCCGCTTTGCAGGGAAGTCAGACGGTCTTACGCCCCTGGATCGGTGCAGAGTTTCAGAATGTCACGGCGGACCTTGCGATCGGACTAGGCCTGGAGCGGCCGCGAGGCGTGCTCGTGACGGAGATTTTCCCCGAGAGTCCGGCCGACAAGGCGGGTCTCGATGTCGGTGATCTCATTGTTTCAGTCGGGGAACAGGGTTTCGATGATATTGCAGGCTTGAATTATCGTCTCGCAACGATCGGAATTGGCAATACGGCCCGGCTTGGGGTGATCCGTGATGGTCGCGAGCGCGCGCTCAATGTGGCGCTTAGTCCCGCACCTGAAACCGTGCCGCGTGATGAGCGGTTGATTGGCGGCTTCTCGCCGTTCACCGGCTCGATTGTTGCGAACCTTTCGCCTGCGGTCGCAGACGAATTACGCCTTCGCGGGGCGGACCGGGGTGTCGTCATACTGGACGTGGAACCCGGCTCCAATGCGGCGCGCCTCGGTTTACGAAAAGGCGATGTCATTGTCCGTGTCGCAAACCGGGATATTCGCGATACGCGTACACTTGAGGAGGTGACGGCGCGGGAGCGCCGGGTTTGGCGTTTTGCGATCAACCGCGGCGGACGCCTTATTACGTCCGTGGTGGGAGGCTGATTTTGGGCGACCTCTTCGCTACGGCTGAAACTGGCGAGGATCCTTCCCCGCGTGTTGCTGAGGATGCGCCTCTGGCCGAGCGCTTAAGGCCGATGCAGTTATCCGATGTCGCAGGGCAGGACCATCTTCTCGGTGAAAACGGTACGTTGCGGCGGATGGTACAAGGTGCGACCCTTGGATCGCTCATTTTTTGGGGCCCTCCTGGAACCGGTAAAACAACGGTCGCCAGATTGCTTGCTGCCGAGACCGATCTTGCCTTTCAACAAATCTCCGCGATTTTTTCGGGCGTTGCGGACCTTAAGAAGGTGTTTGAAACTGCGCGTGCACGGCGTTCGGCGAATGGAAGGGGTACCCTTTTGTTCGTTGACGAAATCCATCGCTTCAACCGAACCCAGCAGGATTCGTTCCTGCCCGTTATGGAAGACGGAACCGTGACGCTGATCGGTGCGACTACGGAAAACCCATCTTTTGAGCTTAACGCGGCGCTTCTGTCGCGTGCGCAGGTGCTGAGCTTCAAATCGCTTGACGATGAGGCGCTCGGGAAGCTCTTGGAGCGTGCGGAAGCTGTTCTCAATAAGCCGCTTCCGCTCGATGACAGCGCGCGTGCCTCTTTGTTTCGGATGGCGGATGGCGACGGACGGGCTGCCCTCTCTCTTGCAGAGGAAGTGCTACGCGCGGCGAAACCGGGCGAGGTCTTTAGCGCGGAAAGCCTGCAAGCGCTCCTTCAACGGCGGGCTCCGGTCTATGATAAGGGGCAGGACGGCCACTACAACTTAATCTCAGCACTCCATAAGGCAGTGCGCGGCTCGGATCCCGATGCGGCGCTTTATTATCTGGCTCGCATGTTGGATGCTGGCGAACACCCCCTCTACCTTGGGCGTCGTTTGGTCAGGATGGCGTCGGAAGATATCGGTCTTGCCGACCCGCAGGCCCTTGTTATCGCGAACGCCGCGAAAGACGCTTATGATTATTTAGGCTCGCCCGAGGGAGAACTCGCTCTGGCGGAAGCCTGCGTCTATCTCGCGACGGCCCCAAAATCTAATGCTGTTTACATAGCCTACAAGAAAGCAATGCGTGTCGCCAAAGAGCACGGATCGCTCCTTCCGCCCAAACACATATTGAATGCGCCGACCCGTCTCATGAAGGATGAGGGCTATGGGGCCGGTTATGACTACGACCATGATTTTCCGCACGCCTTTTCCGGTCAGGATTATTTCCCCGACGATATGGGACGTAAACAATTTTACGATCCGGTCGAGCGTGGCTTCGAACGCGAGATCAGAAAACGACTTGAATTCTGGGAGGCCCTGAGAGCTGAGCGCGCTGGGTCAGGTGACGTAGCAAGTTCCGGAAAAGACAAGACAGGGAAGGGCGTGTCATGAGCCACGTTTTCTTCGTTGCCCTTGGCGGTGCGCTTGGCGCTTCTGCACGCTATTATGTTGGCGTGGCGGCCTTCCGGTTTTTCGGACCTGGTTTTCCTTACGGAACCTTGATCGTGAATGTTCTGGGATCCTTTGCGATGGGCCTGCTGATTGCATTTCTTGCAAAGCGTTCGGGAACGGCAGCTGAATGGCGGGTGTTCCTCGCGACCGGTGTGCTCGGAGGGTTTACCACTTTCTCGGCGTTTTCGCTTGATGCTGTTGAACTCTGGGAACGCGGCGCGATAGGGTCCGCCGGTCTTTACATTGCCGGATCGGTCACGCTTTCGATCCTTGCCTTAATGGCGGGACTTATGCTTGTAAGGGCCGCGCACTAAACCGCGCGATTTTCTGTCTCAAGAGATCTCACAACGGCGCTATGGCGGGTGTATCGCAAAGAAAAATCGAATCTAATGAAGCGGGAATGCGGCTGGACCGATGGTTCAAGACGCATTACCCGGGTGTTGGATTTGGTCATTTACAGAAGCTCTTACGGTCCGGCCAGGTTCGGGTTGACGGGGCACGCGCAAAGAGCTCGACTCGGCTTGCGGCCGGTCAAATCGTCCGTATTCCGCCCGTTGGATCTGACGCAGAACGCGTTGCGCCATTGACTCACAAAACCATGCGTGACCGACATGATGGCGATGTGATCGCGGCCAATCTTCTTTATGAGGATGACAAGGTCCTCGTGATCAACAAACCTGCGGGGCTAGCGGTGCAGGGCGGATCGGGCTTGAACCGCCATGTGGATGGCATGCTCGAAGCCTATCGAGACCGCAAAGGTCAAAAGCCTCGCCTCGTCCACCGGCTCGACCGAGATACATCCGGTGTCCTTGTCGTTGCGCGAACCCGTCTGGCGGCAAGCTTCCTCACCAAGGCGTTTCGTGAGCGTACTACCAAGAAAGTCTATTGGGCGCTGGTGCGCGGCGTGCCGCGTCCGCCTCAGGGCCGCCTTTCAACCTTTCTGATCAAGGATGAAGACGACTACGGCGACCAGAAAATGCGGGTCATACTCGATAAACAAAAGGGAGCCGATCATGCGGTTACGCTTTATTCCGCAATGGAGTGGGTCGGACAGACGCTTTCCTGGATGAGCCTCAGGCCTGTGACCGGGCGCATGCACCAGTTACGAGCTCATATGGATTATCTCGGCCATCCCATAATTGGGGATAAGAAGTACTTTTCCGTCGAGAATTGGGAACTCCCCGGTGGTATTCAGAACAAGCTTCATCTTCATGCCCGGCGCTTGGTCATTCCGCATCCGGACGGCGGCTCAATCGATGTAACGGCTCCGCTTCCGCCTCATATGGTGCAGAGCTGGAACCTGCTCGGTTTCGATGAAACGACCTATGATCCTGTTCAGAATGAGACGGTTGATCAGGAGGGCATCGAATGAGTGCGCCGCATCTGGTTATCTTTGATTGCGATGGAACGCTGGTCGATGGTCAACACCTGGTCGTCGCTGCAATGGAGCGCGCCTTTCTCGCCCATGGACTTCCCGCGCCCGATCCTCGCACGACGCGCGGTGTGATTGGGCTTTCGCTGCGGATCGCCGTCGATGAGGTGCTGGGTGGCGAGATGAGTGAGTACGGGGACCGCGTCACAAATACGTTCCGAGAGGTGTTTCACGAGATACGCCACCAGAAAACGATTGACGAACCATTCTATGAAGGCGCCCGCGCCCTTGTTAATCAGCTTGCCGCACGGGATGACGTGCACCTCGCGATCGCGACGGGGAAGGGAAGCCGGGCTGTCCATCAGATGTTGGAAACGGAAGGCTGGGAAAAAGCCTTTATCAGTATTCAAACCGCCGATAATTCACCGTCAAAGCCGCACCCGGGAATGGTTTTGAATGCGCTCGCAGAAAGCGGAACCGAACCGAAAAACTGCGTTATGATTGGAGATACAACATTCGATATGCAAATGGCCCGATCGGCTGGCGTCGATGCTTATGGTGTCGCATGGGGCTATCATGATGTTCATATGTTGTCGAAAGCGGGTGCCCACATCATTCTTGATGACTACACTGCTCTGCAGAGCGCTCTTCTTGGGCGCATTTATGCCACCGGTCACGGTGAGCAATTATGAGCGGTCCGTTTGATATTTTCGGGCTTGGGGCTGATCCTGATCGTCCTGAAGAGAGTCCGGCTCGCAAAGCGCAGATTAACTCTGCCCGCCCATTACCCAAACGGTTTTTTGATCAGGTGGGTGTCCGCCGATCTGAAGACCCGCCGGGGTACGAGATAACACTTGATGACCGCCCGGTTCGAACGCCCGCCCGACGCGCAGTTGTTATGAAACGTATGGAGACTGCAGAAGCACTGGCTCTAGAATGGCGTGCTCAGGAAACCGTCATCGATCCGAAGGACATGCCGCTTACGCGTCTTGTCAATTCTGCGCTTGATGGGGTTGAGACACAAAAAGAAGCTGTTCGCTCGGAAATCGCCAAGTTCGCTGCAACGGATTTGCTTTGCTACCGGGCTGAAACACCCGAACGCCTTGTTTTACGGCAGAATGCTGCGTGGGATCCGGTTCTGGCCTATTTCGATACGCGCCACGGTTGTCGTTTTCACCTCGCTGGTGGAATCATTCCCGTCGAGCAACCTGTTCAAAGTCTTGAGACCGTAAGGACTCTTGTTGATGGTTTCGATGATCCTCTGCAAATTGCAGCACTTCATTCGCTGACAACGCTTCTTGGATCGTGCCTACTTGCGCTAGCCATCAGCGAGGACGCCATTTCGCCCGACGAAGCCTGGGCAGCCGCTCATCTCGATGAAGACTGGAATATCGAACAATGGGGAGCTGATGAGGAAGCAAGCCGGAGGCGTGCCTACCGATATCGCGACTTCAAAGCCGCACTGATTGCCCTTGACCGTAATGGCGCTTAATGCGCGTTTGGCCTACCGTCGTCCGCAAAGCGAAATTTTGCCCTTTTAAGAGCAAGTTTGCGCGCTGTATCTTCTTTGAAAAATTCTTGCACAGCGACAATCATCAAGATAACGGCGATTGCGAGGAGTACAGTGAACATCCAACCTGAAAGTAACCCCTCGTAAGTGGTGGTAATGGTGGATAGGGGCGTAACACTGATATGAAAGAGTGATGCCCAGGAAATCAGGGCGGTCGTCCCGGTGCTCACTATTACAAATACCGTTCCAACGTCGGTTTCTGCAGGGCGTTGGTTTTTTGCCTCTTCGCGGCGATGTCTCAGTAAAATGAGATGAACGAAGACGGTACTCAGCGTCAGAATTGCCGTGATTGAGATTTTGACCCACAGCTTGGTCTCAACATCGACAATATCAGCCCGGTTCAGGTAACTGCCGGAGAGTTCAATACCAGCGCACCAAGCGATAAAGAGGCCAGCAAGTATAAATCGTGAGAGATTTTGAAGGCGTTTCAGGCTACGGCCACGCAAAGCTGCTGAAACGCCCTTTCTAAAAATCTGATAGTACCAGATCGCGGTCCCGACGAACCCCATCCCGATCCCAAGAAGATGGAAGCTGAAGAGGAGTGTTACATAGTCCATGTCTGCACGCTTCCCCGCTTGGTGGCGAACTGCGTAAACAAAGTGCGCGCGCCACGATACTAATCTTGCAATTCCTCGTTCATCAATTCTTGACTTTACGCGAGCGGAGTTTTGTTTCTGTTGACGAAATCATTCGGATTTTATCTATCTCGTTAAGCGGCTGATTTTACTCTGCTTATTGATCCCATCGAGAGATCTGGGCCTGGCGGCCTGACCTCTCTCTCCAGATTTCCTCGAGGGCGATTAACATCAGAATTGCGGCAATCGAAGCTAGGATCGCGCAGATCCAGAAGAAGATAATCGCTTCAAATGGGAGCACGTAAGAGAACTCCGGCGCCTTGCCGAGCACAAACGGTATCACCCATGATACGAAGGATACCGAGCCTGATATTGTCAGGATGACAGCTATCCGGGCGTTGGAGTCGAATAAGAGCCGTTTGCGGATGCTTCGGCATGCTTCCCCAAGCACGACATTATGAACGACGAACCCGTTTACAGTGAGCACAGTCACGATGACCACCTTTGCCCAGAATTTCTCGTTCAACATAAAATCGGGATTGGTTGTCAGGAGTTCATAGGTTAACAGGCCGCCTGATATCCATAAGAGCCCCAATCCAAGCGTTACGAAATGGCTGAGTTGCTTAACTTGTGCCAAAGTCTCTTCCGTAAGCGGTTTCAGAACGCCTTTCGTGACAACAAGATAGTCGGTATAGACAGCGCCCCCAAGTCCGGCCATCAAACCGATCAAATGCGCGATCTTCAATACTGTGATCCATTCCATTAGTGCACCCCTGCATTTTCGAATGTGGTGAGCACAATCTGCCGAAAAATCGTCATTAGCTGAATTGACGTTACTTCTCTGTGGAACACACAGATTGAAAGTAACCTGTGCGTTATCAATGTGTTACCGGGAAGTGAGCTAACTCAGGAATGGATTGCGGCGAGCTTGGGGCAAAACATTGACGCTTTTTGCAGGATAGGCGGGATTCGGTTTTCGACGCTCAGAAATGAGGCGGAAGAGAGGCGCTTCCTTCACTGTATCCCAACGAAACCGTCAATATGATTGCGGCAAAATTTCACGAAAAGTTTGATTGGCAAAATCCCACAAAAGACCGTTCTCCACACATTCAGCGCTGGCGAGGCGGATCAGATCTTCTGTGAGGTCCTGTGGGCGCGTCAGCGTTTCCTTGTTTTCTCCGGGCATAGCGCGTGCTCGCAACTGAGTCGCGACAGGGCCGGGATCGAAGAGCATTGTGCAGACGCTCGTGTGAGCGCTTTCTTTTGCATAAGTCAGTGCAAGCGTATTGAGGGCGGCCTTGGTTGCTGCGTATGCCCCCCAAAAAGGCCGGGCATCGAAACTCTCTGCGGCGGTCATAAAGATTACGCGCCCAGCGTCGGACTGGCGCAACAACGGATCGAGGGAGCGGAGCAAGCGCCAGTTCGCGGTAATGTTCACGGCAATAAGATCGTCAAAGGTTTGCGGCGCATGGTGGCTGAGGGGGGCCAAATGTCCGAGGAGTCCCGCATTGCCAACAAGTATATCAAGCTTTCCCCAACGCTCGTAGATTGCCCCGCCCAGTCGGTCTATCCCCTCACCATCCTTTAAATCCAGCGGGACGAGAGTGGCTTCACCTCCGCCTTCGCGGATCTCGTCATCGAGTTCCTCAAGACCACCTTTTGTGCGTGCTATGGCGATGACATGCGCTCCGGCAAGTCCAAAAGCCTTTGCGGTCGCATATCCGATCCCGCGCGATGCGCCGGTTACAACCGCAATGCGCCCCTGCAATGGCGATGTCACGTTCAACTTGCCTCCGAAAGGAGGGAAAGCTGGCGAACGGTTTCTGAATCGGCCTGGCGGTCTGTCAGAACGGTGGGGTAGTCGCCCGTAAAACAGGCATCGCAATATTGCGGAATGTTATTGTTGCGGCGGGCCTCACCGAGCGCGCGATAAAGGCCGTCTATGGAGACGAAGGCGAGGCTGTCAGTGTTAATGAAGGTGCGCATCTCGTCTTCTGTCATACGAGACGCCAGAAGCTTGCCCTTTTCCGGCGTATCCACGCCGTAATAACACGATGACATTGTGGGCGGACTTGCGACCCGCATGTGAACTTCCGACGCTCCAGCGTCACGAACCATCTGAACGATCTTGACCGATGTCGTTCCCCTGACGATTGAATCGTCAACCAGCACAACCCGCTTTCCCTCCAGTACATGCCGGTTGCCGTTATGTTTCAGGCGCACACCCATATGGCGGATTGAATCGGTGGGTTCAATGAAGGTCCGCCCAACGTAATGGTTACGTATTATACCAAGATCGAAGGGAATACCGGCTTCTTGGGCAAATCCTATAGCTGCAGGCGTTCCGGAATCGGGAACGGGTACGATCACATCGGCTTCGACCGGGGCTTCGCGTGCGAGCTCTGCTCCAATTTCCTTTCTGACATCGTAGACCGAGCGGCCTGAAAACGCGGAATCGGGCCGCGCGAAATAGACATACTCAAAAATGCAGAACCGGTTTCCTTGACTTGAAAAGGGCCGCAGGCTTTGAAGCCCCTCATCTGAGATCACGACCATTTCGCCGGGCTCGACCGCACGAATATATCGGGCGCCGATAATATCCAGAGCGCACGTTTCTGACGTCAGGATATGGGCGCCATCAAGTGCTCCAAGGATGAGTGGGCGAATGCCAAGAGGATCGCGACACCCAATCATCTTGTTGCGGCTGATCGCAACAAGCGAATAGGCTCCTTCCACCTGGCGCAGGGCATCGACAAAGCGATCAACCAGCGGACCTTCCTTGGAGGTTGCGATCAGGTGGAGAATAGTCTCGGTGTCGGATGTTGATTGAAAGATCGCGCCTCGGTTCTGCAGTTGTTTCTGCAACGTCAGCGCGTTCGTCAGATTGCCATTGTGGGCGATTGCGAAACCGCCGCCTGCAAATTCTGCAAAAAGCGGTTGTATGTTTCGAACGCCGGCTCCGCCGGTTGTCGCATAGCGGTTGTGGCCAATCGCCTTGTTGCCGGGCAGTCGGTCTATGATCCGCTTCTTGGAAAAGGAATCGCCTACGAGCCCTTCATGACGCTCCGAGCAAAACTGGTTTCCATCGAAGCTGACAATGCCTGAAGCTTCCTGTCCACGATGCTGAAGCGCATGCAGACCGAGAACGGTCAACGCTGCGGCATCTTCCTGGCCGTAAATTCCGAAAACACCACATTCCTCGCGGAAGGCGTCCAGTCCGGTCTCTGTTTCATCCATTTTGTGTCTCACGCAACGCCCGTTTGGCCGTCAATTGCCCTGATTATCAATCAGATTATCGAGCCCCTGCCGGTCTTTCGTTCCGTCATCAGGCTGAGGGGTTATATCGCTGCTGCTTCCCGTCAGTCTGTCTTTACCGAAGGATACCAGAGCTTCAACATCTTCGGGCAGGATTTCCGTAAGCGAGACTACCATCTGGTCTATGAACGGTTTTGAACGGGCATCTGCGATCCAGGCAGGCTGATTTTCCGGTTGGAACCAGTTGAAGAAACCCATGGCAATGACGATCAACAAAAGACCGCGTGCCGCTCCGAAGATGAAACCGAGCGTCCTGTCGAGCGCACCAATCGACGAATCGATGATGAAATCGGAGATGCGCATTGTGATGAAGCTGACGATGATCAGCGTGAGCAGAAAGGTAATGCCGGTTGCTGTTATCTGCGCGATCAGTTCGTTTTCAACATAGGTCTGGACAAAGGGCGTCAGAGGTTCTTCGTAAAGAAAGACATAGGCACCTGCGGCACCTGCCGCTGCCCAAGAACCGACCGACAGGACCTCGCGGGAAAAACCGCGCACCATCGCAAGCAGCGCTGACAAGAGCACGATCACGAGGACAACAATGTCGAGAATGGCGATGGCCATGGTCGTTCGAACTCCCTGTTCCTGAAAGCGATCAGACCGAATGACGAAGTCGAGCGCTCTTATGGGGCAAGTTTTCCAAAAGCGCAAATTGCAAA
>JBCDCZ010000153.1:0-10930 GCA_039180865.1 Pseudomonadota bacterium
GGCGGCGTCGCCCTTCTGCGGGCTGCTGGAGCAATCTCTTCAACCGGTGCGAATTCCGATCAGGAAGCGGGCATCAACATCGTTCGCCGCGCTCTTCAGGCTCCGATCCGTCAGATCGCTGAGAATGCAGGCGACGAAGGTTCGATCATCGTCGGTAAGGTCAACGAAAACTCTGATGAGAACTTCGGCTACAATGCTCAGACTGGCGAATACGGCAACATGGTCGACATGGGTATTGTCGATCCAATGAAAGTCGTGCGCTCTGCACTTCAGGACGCTGCATCCATCGCATCACTCCTGATCACGACTGAAGCAATGATTGCCGAGGCGCCTCAGAAAGACTCGCCTGCACCTGCAATGCCTGACATGGGCGGCATGGGCGGCATGATGTAAGCCCAGGCAATAGCCCCAAAATCAGAAAGCCCGGATCGTACGATCCGGGCTTTTTTTATCGGATATCGATATCGCCTGATCCGAAGTTTCGGAACATCATGATCCCGTCAGCATCAGGCGCCTGTTTTATGTGGAAAACCTGCCTCGTGCTTTTCCTATCGGCGGCCACAGGAACGGACAGCATTATGTCGCTTTGAGGAAAGGTTCCCCCACACTACCAACCGCTTTTTTGCCTATACGTGAAAAAAGGTGTGCGTTTGGCACCGAAACAATGCCAGGTCGCATGCATAATTCTTTGATGAGCCGGAATCGATGCAGTGGGAGGAGCTCAAAAACCGAAAATAATAAGCGGTTTCACGTATCATTTTCATGTAAGTAAAACTTATATGAACCTAGTAGATAAAACAGGCACGAGCGGATTTCCATGCTCTAGTCAGAAATACGTCTCGCAAAAACAGGGAAAATATGTGACATTATGACGCAAGTTCAGCAGGACCCCCCCGAACTTGCTTGCTGGGCTTACTGAGGCCGTCTCCCCCGAGGCGGCCTCTCCTTTTGGTCAGCGAAAGTATTAACACATACCTTCAAGAAAAGATAGAGCCATATATGGACAATTCCTTATGGCAGCCTATCTGCCTGTGTTTTTCGCGTCGAAACGGGCGTGACCTAAGATCGAGAGCTGTTCGCTCCTACAGAACCCGTAAAGTACGTAAGAGCCTGATCAGCCACCCTTTACGGTCCGGCGCAGGGCCTCTGTGATCTCCCGCGCTCGAGCTAAGAGCGCGCCATTCCAGGGAGCCGTTCTTGATCGAAAAAGGTTCGCTTGAGACCTCAAAATCACCCCGTCGTCGAGAAGCTTGAGGTGATTGGCCTTCAGGGTCGAGCCGGTCGAAGTAATATCGACGATCGCATCGGCAAGACCGGCCGACGGAGCGCCTTCCGTTGCGCCGAGGCTGTCGACAATTCGATAGACCGAGATGCCGTGACCCGCAAAAAAGCGCTGCGTCAAGTTCCAGTACTTGGTTGCAATTCTAAGGCGGCGTCCGTACCGCACACGATATCCGGCAGCAACGTCATCGAGATCCTCCATCGAGGTCACGTCAACCCAGCTTTCCGGAACAGCGACCACCACATCTGCATGGCCAAAGCCAAGCGCAATCACCTGTTCGGTCAAAGCGTCATAATTGGCGATTGTCTCCTTGACGAGATCTTCCCCTGTGACACCAAGATGAACTTTACCGCGCGCCAATTCGCGCGCGATTTCGGAAGCTGAGAGAAAAGCGATTTCGATGTCAGAATCCCCATCGACCCGGCCGCGATAATTGCGTGCGCCAAATGGGGAAAGGATCGGATAGCCGCTCTTAGAGAAGATCGTCTCGCATTCTTCTTTCAGCCGACCCTTGGAAGGGATGGCAAGAATGAGTTTCTCACCATGATCTCCATTCGTGATCATCTCAGTCATCCCCCGCCAAGCCATTGCCGCCTGCAAGGCGGTCGAGCCAAAGGGAAAAACCAACGGCAGGCACCGAAGGACCTCCGAGGAGTTCGCTCAATCGATCATATCGCCCACCACCCGCAACGGGCCCGCTTCCCGGGCGTCGCCGGTCATGGATTTCGAAAACAAAACCCGTGTAGTAGTCGAGTCGGCGTCCAAACCGGGCAGAAAACCTGATTGGCACGTCAGCTTCCGAAAGCCCCTGCGCCATGCGTGCTTGGAACTCTGCGAAAGGTGCGGCGAAATTCACACCATGACCGGAAGCAAAAGCACCTAGAGTTTCGCTAACGAGATCAGCAGAACATTCCAGTCGCAAGAAAGCGCGGCAGGTTTCGGCAGTTTCTTGCGAAACCCTGACGTCGGCACTCGCTTTTTCCAGAAGGCGCGTTGCAATGTCGCCCGGGCTTCGCGCGCCTGTTCCCAAAAGCCCGTGATCTTCCATGCGCGCTTCGATCAATCGTATCAACCCAAGGAGGTCATCCGCTTCGACCAGCGGCGCGAGTTCCTGGTCCAAATGAGCCGACGCACTCTCGTCCGTTGCGACCATGCGTTTCAACTGGCGCTCTAAAAGCGTGTCATCACCGAAAGCGCGCAGCAGTCTGTTACACCAAATTGTCGGCAATCCGATCGGTTCTACAAGCGCTTCAAAAAAAGCGGGATCACCGATCGAGACAATTGGATCGATTTCCGGATAAAGGCGCACCGCGTCCAACGCGAGAAGCAGCATGTCGGCGTCCGCCTTCGCGAAATCCGTTTCAGCAAAAGATTCCACGCCTGCCTGCTCGAATTCCTGCGGCCGCCCATCGTCCACATGCGGACGCTGACGAAACACTGTCCCACGATAGGAATAACGGGCCGCACCATTCGTGCCCCGCAAATGATGGGCGAGAACCGGTATCGTAAATTCCGGGCGCAAACACAGCATCTCGCCATCGGCACGCTGGGTAATGAAGACGGATTTGCGGAACGCCTCACCTGCCGTATTCAAAAAGGCGTCCGCCGGATGAAGAACCGGCACATTAAGCGGCACGCAAGCATTTCCGGCAAAGAGATTTTCAAGACGCGCGATATCCACGGGCGGCGACCTAGTCCGTTTTGTCGTCGGATGCCGACAAGGTTCGATCCGCCGCTTGTCGTTCAAGCAGAGCCTTAACCTCTCCAACAAGAGCCGCCTCATCGATCTCAAACTGACCGGGACGCTGTTCGCGCCATTCTTCGTTGGAGGCGGTCGCTTGGGCCTGTCTTCGGCCTTCAATCAGATCCTTAACTTGCAGTTTTCCTACCGCACGTTCATCGGACCCCTGAATGATGGCAATGGGCACGCCGCGACGGTCTGCATATTTCAACTGATTACCGAACTTCTTCCAGTTGCCCTGATACATCTCTGCCCGCACGCCGCTCTCACGTAACGACTGCGTAAAGCTCTGATATCGGGCAAGCGAATCCGTATCGCCATCCATGACCGTCACAAGAACCGGCGCCGTTTGCCCCTTATCATCGAGCTTGCCGAGGTTCTTCAGCGCCGTCATTAATCGCGAAACGCCAATGGAAAATCCGGTCGCCGGAACATCGCGTCCGGTGAAACGCTTGATCAGGCCGTCATAGCGCCCACCTCCACCAACGGAGCCGAATTGAACGGCCTCACCCTTTTCATTTGTAACATCGAACAGGAGTTCGGCTTCGTACACAGGGCCGGTGTAATATTCGAGCCCGCGCACCACTGAGGGATCGATCTTGATGCGATCCGAGCCGTATCCGGCCCTTTCACACAACGCGCCGATTACTTCGAGTTCCGCCTGCCCATCACCCTCGATCAAACGCTCGCCCGCGACAAATCCAAGGACGAGGTCTGTTGCTTCATCATCAAGACCGGCGCCTTCCGTGAAGTCGCCGCTTTCGTCGCGCCGTCCCGCGCCAAGAAGAAGCCGAACGCCCTCAGGTCCGAACTTATCGAGCTTGTCGATAGCGCGCAGAACTGTCAGGCGCGGGCCTGCATGTTCCTCACCCCCGAGGCCGATGGCCTCCATAACGCCATCGAGCACCTTGCGGTTGTTGACTCGGATGACGTAGTCGCCACGGGCAATGCCCAGCGCTTCCATTGTATCGGCCATCATCATGCACATCTCGGCATCCGCCTGGACGCCGGGCCCGCCGACCGTATCGGCATCGAACTGCATGAACTGGCGAAAGCGGCCTGGGCCCGGTTTCTCATTCCGGAAGACGTAGCCGGCCCGATAGCTTCGAAACGGAAGCTGGATCTCGTTGATATTCTCAGCCACATGGCGCGCCAGGGGGGCAGTCAGATCATAGCGCAGGCTCATCCATTGCTCGTCATCGTCCTGAACTGAAAACACGCCTTCATTGGGCCGGTCGGTATCGGGAAGGAATTTTCCAAGGCAATCGGTATATTCGAACATCGGCGTTTCGACCGGATCGAACCCGTACCGCTCATAGACCTTTCGGATCTCTTCCATCATCGCATGCGTTGCACGGATATCCGCGGCTTCACGGTCATTGAAGCCACGCGGCAGACGCGCTTTCAGCTTCTGCGCTTTCTTCTTTTTGTCGGTCATGGATATCTTTCGGAAGCCCGGCACGCCCCGCACCGTTGCAATTGCGCGTTTTCCTAGCCGATCACTCGCGCTGGGGCAAGGTCACGTTCCGCTCAGCCGCCAGGACGCTTCAGCTGGGCACGCTCGGCCTCGATCGCCTCACGCTTGTGGCACCCTTCGATGTGATCGTTCACCATGCCCATCGCCTGCATAAAGGCATAAACCGTGGTCGGGCCGACGAAACTCCAACCGCGCTTTTTCAGATCCTTTGAAATCGCCGTCGATACGTCCGTTTTGGCGATCGGACCAATTTCAGCAAAAGTGGCATTCTTCGGACGATCCTCCGGCCCTGGTTCGTAACTCCAAAAGTGAGCAGCAAGCGACCCTTTTTCCTCAATCAAGGCAATTGCACGCTGTGCATTGTTGATCGTCGATGTGATTTTTCCACGATGCCGAATAATACCGGCGTCCGCTACGAGCCGTTCGATATCCTTGTCGCCGAACGCAGCAACCCGCTCAATGTTGAAACCGGCAAAGCCGTTTCTGAAATTTTCGCGTTTTTTCAGGATCGTCAGCCATGAAAGCCCGGACTGAAAGCCTTCAAGACAGATCTTTTCAAAAAGCCGGGTATCATCGATGACGGGTTTGCCCCATTCCTCATCGTGATAGTCGATATAGATCGGATCGCTGCCTGCCCAAAAACAGCGAGAAAGTCCATCGGCTCCCGTGACGAGCCCGTCTCGCTCCATGATGAATTCCCTTCGCTGAGGAAGTCGGCGAACGCGCCGACACAAAGCGAGGCTTACGCGAAAAGGGCGTCGATGTCATCCTGTGAGGAGGATTCCTGATTATCCAATGCGGGGCCGTTGAGAAGAGCTTTGTCGCCTTCAGTTTCCTTGTGATTCTCGAACGGAACATCATCAAATGAATCCATACCACCCCAGATGTCTATCATTTTTTCCGTGCGATCTGAGATGAAACGAAGGACGTTGACAACCTTTGTTATGCGCTGACCTGTGATATCCTGGAAGTTACAAGCTTCGTAAACGCGCAAGATCTCGTCCTGCATTTTGTTTGCGAGAAGGCCAGCGTCGCCGGTCAGAGTATCAGCCAGGGAGTTAGCATTCTCTTCGATCAGCTCTATTGCTCCCAGGATCTGGTTTGTTGCCTGTTCCGTCCCCTTCACAACTGCATCGAGTTCATCGACCGGACGGGCGCCCGTTTCGAATCCCACATGGGACAACGAGGCAATTTCTTTCTTCGTTTCTGTGATCGCTTCATAGATGAGGTCGAGCTCGCGTTTGAGTTTCAGCGCTTCCTGAATCTCACTACTGAATCCAGGTGAGGTCGGAATACCCTCTGCGTCGAGTGGGGCTTCAGCACCTTCTGCGTCAGCTGCAATACCGGGTTGAGCCATCGCTGCGCCGTTTACAGGAACACCTTTGGTCATAATCTGCTCGCGCAAAGCCGCAATCTCTTCCATGATCCGGTATTGCCATTCTTCGTTAGGCGCACCAGTGCCACGGCCGGCGGCGGGTTTTACAGATTGAAGTGCCTGAAATTTATAGGTCTTTGCCGTCATGACTCGATTTCACCCAGCTGGTCTGCTTGTTTTGTTTGTTGATCCCCCTGGGAAATTCGCACCGAAGCGTTAAATCGCCCTTAACCGTCAGCGCGTTTCTCTATCAAGGCGTCGACAAAGCTTCGGGATGCGCCGACCAATTGGTACAAAGTGTGCGTCGAGAGACCGGGTCAGTCCTCATCCTGGCAGTCGGCTTTGTCATGCAAATGCGCGGTATTGGGCCCCTTGAGAAATCGCCTCGTTTCGATAATTATGCGTGAGCGGAAAGGACCAGAAGCAAGATGAACGGATTGATGGCATTGGGCGCATTTTCCGCGAAATTGGTACGCAGGTGCATCCTGGGAGCGGCCTTTCTGACGGCATCAACAGTACCGTCCGTTGCAGGGGACTTTTCCCTGAATGAGCGCATTTTGAAGCGCGATTTCATCAAAGTCGTGATGTCGGCAGAGTTTGGCGGTGACACGGAATTCGGTCGTTCCGTCAAGAAATACGTCGAACGCGTTCGGTTTGCGGTGATCAACCACGCTCGACGGGACCGGAGCCAAGAGGTCAAACACTTCATTCAATCCCTGCCGGGTAAGATTGCAGGTCTGAAGATCGGATTTGCGAACAGTCCTCAGCGTGCCAACTTCCGTATTCATGTCGTCGACAAGCGGCAATACACCGACGTCATGCAACGCTATGTCTATCGTGACAATAAAGCGATCGCGCGCAGCAGTTGCTTCGTGCGCGTTATGCCTGGAGCGGTTGGTATCGGAGCGACCGATGCGGTCATCGTGGCTGATCATGGTGAACGAACATTTCAACGCTGTCTCGTTGAAGAAGTGCTTCAGGGTCTCGGTCCTCTCGCTGACAGAGCTCACCACCGCTACAGTGTGTTCAATTCCCAATCCACCCATACGACCTTCACGCCCCACGACCAGGTTCTCCTGAATGCCCTTTATGACGAGCGGATCAAACCTGGCATGTCAAAAGCAGATGTGGTGAAAGTGCTGCCGGATGTAATCCGGGATAGTATTGCAAAGATCCAGCGAGAACGGACCTAATCAAAAAATCCGCCTCCTGTCTGACGCGCCGCGATGTTTGTGATGGCTGCCCGTTAACCATGTTTCTTCACGCATCGCTAACCTTAGCTTTGATTATCAAGCCCTTAACGCAATTCCCTTGCTTTGCGTTTACACCTTGAAATAGACTTTCTTTTAACGTTTGCGGCAATTGCAAGACGGAGCCGTCTTTTTGACTGCTGACGATCTCGCTTTCAGTTCAAGTTATGACCCCGGGTTCTGGAGTATAGTGAGTTGCCCATGTCTGCCAAAAACCTTCCTGGAAAGTCGATTGCCTCAGCCGCTAAAGCGCATATCTTATTTCTGCGCTCTGCGATGCTTCTTGTTGCTGTCGTGTCGTTCGGTTTTGTGACCACCAATGACAGCCTTGCCAACAACCGTTACGCGGAAGCACCTCCGGTTCTTCTAAGTCCGGATCTGACGGAACCTTGGCAACTGCAAATGACGGCCAACCGTAAGCCCCGCCTTGTTCTTCGTTCGTCGAAGTCGCGCGCATTCCTTCGCAAGAAAAAACGCGACGGGCGTTATCAGACGGCCGCTATCAGCGAACAGGAACGCCGCCGTACGATGGATCCAAAATTCCTGCCACAGATCGTGGAGTACACGACAACGCACACGCCCGGAACGATCGTCATCGATACCAACACCAAGTTTCTTTACCTCGTCCTCGGGAACGGCGAAGCACGACGCTACGGCGTTGGTGTCGGCAAACCCGGCTTCGAATGGGTTGGCAGCCATAGAGTGACACGCAAAGCGGAGTGGCCGGATTGGCGACCACCGGCACAAATGATTGCGCGCGAGCGCGCGAAGGGCCGCATTCTGCCAACCTTTATGGCAGGTGGGCCGAAGAACCCGATGGGCGCGCGAGCCCTTTACCTTGGATCAACGCTCTATCGAATTCATGGAACCAATGCGCCCTGGACGATTGGGCAAGCGGTTTCATCCGGTTGCTTCCGGATGCGCAATCAGGACGTCACAGACCTTTATAATCGGGTCCCGGTTGGCGCCCGCGTCGTCGTCATCTAGTCAAACCTGCGGGGTGCGAACCATAGGGTCCGCGCCCCATCTGCAACACGTCAAAAAGAAAACCTTGGCGCGCGGATCTGGCCTCTTCAAACACGCTTAACACTTGGTTAAACTTTCGTTGAGTGGGGGCAAGAACTGCAGACGTGCGAGTGGCACGTGGGCAAGGCGTGCTTCCATCTTTGTTCAACCTGTATTGAGAAGGACCAGCATGCCCCACACCCTTGCAAGAATGTCCCCAGTAAAAGTCATCGGGGCTGCAATTGCCTTAGCCTTCCTGACAACCAGCAACGCCTCGGCGAGTTTCTTTCTTGCCGATCGCTATAATCTGCCGGCGAATGAGCGGGCTGCACTGGAGCAGAGTTACACTCGCGGTAGCAGCCGAAAGGTGCCTGAACGGTTCAATCGTCGCGTGGTTTCCTACAAGGAAAACCACCGGGCTGGAACAATCGTCGTCGATACAAAAAACAAGTATCTCTACCACGTGATCGGAAACGGCAAAGCCTGGCGCTATGGTGTCGGCGTTGGAAAAGCCGGTTTCACCTGGTCCGGTGCAGCAACGATCAAACGGAAAGCCGAATGGCCAGCATGGCATCCGCCAGCAGCCATGCGCGCACGTGAACGGGCAAAAGGCCGTATTCTCCCAGTCCGCATGGAAGGTGGAATCCGCAACCCGCTCGGCGCAAGGGCGCTTTACCTCTATCAGGGGGGGCGCGATACGCTTTATCGAATCCACGGCACAAACGATCCGGGATCAATCGGCCTTAATGTGTCATCAGGTTGCATCCGGCTGCGCAATGAAGATGTCGAGCACCTCTATCAACGCGTGAAGCTCGGCTCCCGCGTTGTCGTGCGGTAATTCATAACAAACAATTCGCGAGCGGTTCAGCTTGCAAGTTGAATTAGCGGTGCGCCCAGCGCGCCGTTTTTTTATTCCGCGGCAACGAGTGTCGATTTCTTGTTGTGAAGACCCGCCTTCACGATCGGTTCAGGCACTGGTGCGCCGTAAGCCCAGTTCAGAAGTTCAATCGTGTGGATGATCGGTATCGCCGAACCATCATCTTTCAAACCATTTGCTATCTGTGTGATGCACCCGATGTTGCCGGTTGCGATCGCCTCGGGTTTGGTGGATTTGATGTTCTTGATTTTGCGGGTCCTGAGTGTTCCGGCAATTTCCGGCTGCATGATGTTGTAAGTTCCGGCCGAGCCGCAACACAAATGGCCTTCCGGCACGTCGACAACGCGAAAGCCCGCATTGCGCAGAAGGGTCTTCGGCAGCGTGGTGATCTTCTGACCATGCTGCATCGAACAGGCGGAGTGATAGGCAAGCTTAATACCAGTCTGCGCCTCGGGCTCCGGCAGGTCGATCGATGAAAGATACTCGGTGATGTCTTTGGCAAGGGCTGACACGCGCTCCGCCTTTGCGGCATAAGCCGGGTCCTCGCGCAACATATGGCCGTAATCCTTGATTGTCGTGCCACAACCTGAAGCCGTAATCACAATCGCGTCGAGGCCGCCGTTCTCAATCTCACGGGTCCAGGCATCGACGTTGCGACGAGCCGTTTCGAGTGCTGCTTCCTCGCGTCCCATATGATGAACAAGCGCGCCACAACAGCCCTCCCCTTTCGGAAGAACGACTTCGACACCGAGACGGTTCAAGAGTGAAATTGCGGCATCGTTGATGGTCGGTTCGAGGACCGGTTGTGCACAACCGGTCAGCATTGCAACACGACCACGCTTTTCAGCCTTCGGTGCGAAGGCTTTCGGCGCCATCGTCGTTGTTTTCGGGGGCAGGCTCGCCGGAGCCAGATCATACATCGCCCCAAAACGCGCCATCCCCGGGATTGCCTTGATGAGAGGTGCCAGCGGTTTCGTCAGTTGCGACATGCGCACCGCCATCCGAAAGCGTGCAGGATAGGGCAGAACAAAAATCAGAATCTCGCGGATCAGCCTATCGAGAACGGGACGCTTATAGGTTTTCTCGATGTGAGCACGCGCGTGGTCCACCAGATGCATGTAATTGACGCCTGACGGGCACGTCGTCATGCACGCAAGGCACGACAGGCACCGGTCGATATGCTTGACCGTCTTCTCATCGGCCGGACGGTCATTTTCAAGCATTTCCTTGATCAGATAGATGCGCCCGCGCGGACTGTCGAGTTCATCACCAAGAGTCACATAGGTCGGGCACGTGGCCGTGCAGAACCCGCAATGGACGCAAGTCCGCAAAATCTTTTCAGAATGGGCAACATGGGGATCCTGCAACTGCGCATCAGTAAAGTCAGTCCGCATGGCATCCTCCTCAATCTGTTACCAGGAACCCGGCGCCGTCATTCAGCGGCGGCCATGAGCCCTGGATTGAATACATTCTTCGGGTCGAACCCCTGTTTGATTCCGGCCGACAGGCGGTCCAGAGGCGCGGGCTCAGGTTCAAAAACGGAAACACGGCGTCGCAATGGTTCGGATCCACGCACAAGTGTTGCGTAACCATCAGCAGCATTGGCGGCGTTCCTGACTGTTTCCTCACCCGCATCATCGTCTTCCGGAACCGAGATCCAGATGAGACCGCCGCACCAGTCGAAGAAGTATCGGCAATCAACAGCTTGCTTGATGACCTCCACCACATTGGGTGCAGATGTTGGGCGAACGGAAAGCCGCCAGACAGCCCGATCGCGCGGTTCGGCAATGAACGTCGCGTCGCGAATGTTGCGCCAGAGCGCTTTGTGGTCTTCACCGCGCAGCTTTTCCGGAGATCCATATTCCGAAAGCGCCTCGGTTAGCTGATCAAGGCGGTAATCGACCTGTTCGGTAAACCCTTCCA
>JBCDCZ010000154.1:0-10920 GCA_039180865.1 Pseudomonadota bacterium
CCCGCTGTTCACTTAGTTTCCGGCGAAAACAAACTCCTGAAAGAGTCTTGAAAGATTTTTGAAAAGGCGGTCAGGCCCTTGCCTCGACAACACAGCGCTGTCCGATTTCACGAACATGCCGATGGTCCGTGCCGCAACATCCGCCGAAAACCCTGAGATTGGGCAAGAGCGTCATGAGGTTCGCGTAATCGTGTGCGAGTTCCAAGGGATCGCCTTCGTCAAGGGTTTCCGCATTATCGAGTTCTGCGTGGCTCATCCTTGATGCGTTCGCCCGCACACCGCGAATGCGATGCGTCCAGTCCGATCCGGGTTCCAAAACAGAATGAAAGTGATCCGGGTGGGCGCAATTGATCATGTAATAGCTCGGACCGCCCCCAGCAGTGGCGTCCACTTCCGCAATCGCATCGCCCAAAGGTTGGCCGGACGGCAAATGCCCGTCGGTTTCAAGCGTGAAAGCGAGGGCAAGGGGCAGATTCCGACTTGAACAGGCCCGGGCGATACCGGCTGCTTCGCCTGCATGCGTCATGGTGATCGCACTCACCATATCGACTCCGGAAAGGTCAAAACCCGTCACCTGAGCACTGTGATAGGCCTCGGCTTCGTCTGCGGTCATCTGGGTGTCTGGACTATAGCCATCACCACGTGGACCGATATTGCCGCTGATGACAAAGGGCGCATCGTCTTCAAACCTCTCTCTGAGTTCGAAAAGCAATGTCACGGCATCCCGGTTGGTATCGGCAAGCGCTGCCGCATCGTATCCAAGCATTGCGCCCCAATCGGAACTCGCCCGCCATGTCGCGCTATCGAGGATGAACCCGATATCCTGTTCATTCGCAATCCGGATGTAGGATTCATAATATCGGTTCAGAGCCGCGCGCCCGTCCTCCGATTTAAGCAGAGTGAAGGCAGCGAAATAAGGAAGATCCAGTCCGTCGTGAAAGATCAGGGTCGTTTCAATCCCGCCATCCGTCAGCATGGGAGCGCCGTCTAGCTGGGGAAGGTGGTGTCGGTATTTTGAAAGTGTCATTGCTGTCTCCTGTCCTGTTGGTGGGAGAGACAGCTAGTCCGATGGCGACCAATTCAGAATGACGGATCAACCGGACGTATTGACCGAACCGCCAGCTTCACGGGAAAACGAGGGAACGAGCGCGACGCCAGAATGGTCCCATGGGCTATTTGGAAAGTCAGCGCGAAGTCTTCGGCGCATTTCGTTGATCAGGAAGCAGCGCTCTTAAGGTCACGCCACGAGCCAGGGGCATGTCCTGTTTCACGTTTAAAAGCGCGGGAAAATGCTTCGGGCGCGTCATAGCCGACCTTGAAAGCGATTTCGGCCGTCGTCATTCGGTCATCCTGCAGCAAGGCCTTTGCAAGCTCCATTCGTTGGTTCAACATGTAACGGCTCGGCGCAACGCCCATGACCTGGGAAAATCTCTCAACGAAAGCTGAGCGTGACATACCGGCCTCTGCAGCAAGGGTGTCAATCCCTGGCGGCGATGTCAGCGAGGCATGGATCTGCGAGAGTGCCGGCCCAATGCGCGGGTGGGCAATGCCTCCAAGCCATCCGGACGGCTTCGGGCTCTGTTCAATATGAGCCCGCAAGGCTTCCGTTAGAAGAAGCTGACAGAGGGTCGGGACCATTGCACCACTCGACAAACGACCCTTGGAGAAAGCCTGCGCTGCCATCAAAACCGACGCTTCTATCCAACGGCGGGTCTCCAGGCTCTCAATACTGACAATTAGTATCTCCGGAAGGGTTTCCAAAAGGGGTGAGGAACCGGTTTCGCTTGCCATGAACCCGCATAATATGCGTGTCAGGTCCCCCCCGCCGCCATGGCGTATCTGAACAAGTCCATCCTCACCGCATGGAAGCAGCAAATCATCACCGGGGACCGGCTGAACCCCTTTGGAGCTTGCAAGGATGTGAGTTTTGTTCCTGGGCACGAAGATGATGTCACCCTGCGTCACACGATAATGGGTCTGGTCGCTGGCGCCATTGTTGAGCGAGAAAACCGCTTCGCCGTCAACGACCACATGATAAGCAATGACCTGCCGGGGGATCGGCATAAAGGGACGGCAATCATCTTCCGTAACGTGCGCAGTAATCGCCCAGGGCGCGGTAAACTCCGCATTGAGAAACACAGCGCCGGTCAGATTAAGCGATCTCACGATATCTGAAAGGGGATCAACGCTCATCCAAGGTATCCAAACTGGAAGTTTATGGTTTGCTTGGTTTTAGTCGGCACAATTCTGACCCTGGGTAGCAAATGGCGCAATTGCTCTATCAAATCGGATCAGAGGTTTTGATATTCAAATCTCGAAACGCATGTCGCGCAGTAGCGTCCAGAACCATGATATCGAAATGCAATAGTTTCACTTTTTACGCCCATACGTGAAATTGCGTGTTGTGCGGTTACGGCAGCGTTATTACGTCCGGAAAAGTTCGGAAACAGTCTTGTGTCAAAACAATGAAAATCTCGATCGACGGGTGGCGCATTGACAGTAAGACACGTCAGGCCACGAAAGCAGACACGACCGCGATATTATCGCCACGCGCGCTAAAGCTCCTGATGGAACTTGCGGACGCAAACGGCGATGTCCTTGAAAGGGCTGATCTTCTCCACCGTATTTGGCCAAATGTGACGGTTGGCGACGAGAGCCTTTCCCAGGCGGTGGCGGAATTACGCAGAAAACTCGGCAACCGCACTCTTATCGAGACAATCGCGAAGGGCGGATACAGGCTGACCGTTCCGGTTATTCGCACGGTAGAGACACTTCCGAATGCCGCACCCGGGAACATTTCAGATTTTTATCACCTCGAAGCCCATGCGCTTTGCCTTGACGCCAGAAACGAGATCGTACGATGCGGGGAGGGCTCGATTGCCCGTGCAGATACTCTCACGGCAGAGGCCGTTTATCTCGCGCCCAATTGCGCGGATATTCGCGCCGAACGCGCGATCGCCTTGGTGCGGGCGCACACTTATTGGTCCGAGGGGCGCTACCTCCTCGACTCGGCCCTGAAAGAGGCTGAAACGGCAGTCTCCTTAAACCCGAAGCTTGCGGTCGCGCAGTCCGCCCTTGGATATGCGCTGTCCATGCATGGTCATTTTGATGCCGCAGAAGAAGCGCATCGTGCTGCGTTGGCGGAGGACCCACGGGACCCTCTCATTCTCCACAATGCCGCTTGGCACCTGATGTCGAGAGGGCGCCGCCGCGCAGCGATTGCCTATTTTGAACAGGCCGCCTGTGTCGATCCGGACAACATAAAAGCGTATCTCCTTGCCGCCCAGTTGTCGCAACCGGTTGAGCCGAGGCGCTCACGGCGCAATGCGGAACGGGGCCTGAAGCGTGCCCTGGCGCGCATCGAAGAGGATGCGGGCGATCCGCGCGCTCTGTCTGCGGTAGCCGCTTTCAAGGCGCTGCTTGGCGAGCATCATGAGGCCTATGACGCGTTGACGAGGATCGACGTTCACAACAGCACACAGGCGATCTTCCACGCATCGTCGATGGCGGTTATCGGTGAAAACGATCGGGCGATCGATATTCTCGAAGAGCTTTTCGATCACGGCTGGCGCGATGTGTTTTGGCTTGATTCGAATCCAAGCCTCTCGCCGCTCAGGGGCGACCGCCGCTTCATGCGTATGCGAGAACATCTCGCCGTCGCATAGCGCTTTTAGGCTTGTGCAGCAGCGACCGTGCGCAAAAACTCAAGAAACGTTCGCGCGGGCAAGCCGATGGTGGGCCCAGTAGGACACCATGACAAACCTACCCCCGTGAACCAGGTTACCGCATATCTTTCAATGATTACGGGAAAGTGGCGGAGACGAAGGGATTCGAACCCTCGATACGGTTCCCCGTATACGCCCTTAGCAGGGGCGCGCCTTCAGCCACTCGGCCACGTCTCCACGTACCGGCCTACAGAAAACAGTTTCACGGATCAAGATGAAAAACAGGCAGGGTGTGAATGCCTTACAGGAAACCTGCCTCCGCCTGTCGGCGCCTTCCTGCTAGATTATTGCCGATTGGATCGCGCAGCAGGAAATTGTCAGTCTCAATATGGCGTTTTACGCGATTGTTCATTACTCCGTCAGGAATGCCCACTTCAAAAGGCATCTTTGTGGACTAGAAACATGGTTGGCCTCAAGCTCTTCTGGTTCGTAATTGGTTTCTGTGCATTGGTCTTAGCAGCCTTGGGGCTCGTTCTCCCACTGCTGCCAACGACGCCTTTTTTGATTTTGGCCGCCTTTGCATTCGCCCGCTCTTCCGAAAGATGGCATAATTGGCTTCTAACGCACCGGATATTCGGCCCTTTGGTCTCAAATTGGCGACGATACGGGGCGATTGGCCGTCGGACTAAAATGGTGAGCGTTCTTTTCATGGCGGCAATACTCTGCCTGTCCTATGGTGTCGGCGTTTCGACGGTTTTGCTTACGGTTCAGGCGATTGTTCTACTTGGTGCTGCCGCCTTCGTAGTGTCGCGGCCGTCTCCTCCAGGACGCTAGAGGGCTGATTGCAAGAGAAATGCATGTTCTTTTTGCCATGGGCGTCTTTGTTTTGAGCCATATCCTGATTGCGCGCACAGCGATCAAGCCAATGGTGATCGCTCGGTTCGGAGAGCGTACATATCTCTCGGCCTATTCGATTCTCTCAATCGGTCTTCTAGGCTGGGTGATTGTGGCGCTGATTGACGCCGAACGGATCGTGCTGTGGCCGCCACCGGAATGGGCATACACGTCTGCGGTTTGCGCAACGTTTGTCGCGTTTCTGCTGGTTGGGATCGGCTCGCTCGTTCCCAATCCACTCTCCGTTGCGCTCAGAAAAAACGGATTCAATCCGGAGAATCCCGGTGTGATCGGTTGGATCCGCCATCCGATGATCTGGGGTCTTACGCTGTGGGGGCTGGCTCACATTCCAGCCAATGGCGATTTCCCGAGTATCGTTCTTTTTGCCGGATCGGCGCTCTTTGGACTGATCGGCACGTTCACCGTCGAAAAGCGCAAAAAACGCCAGCTCGGTCAGGAAGAATGGCGACGTTTGACAGTGGGCAGGGGGCATATCGACCGCGCCTCAGTATTTGCTGTCGCGCTCGGTGTTGGGCTCTGGGTCTTCTTTCTTATCCTTCACCCATATCTTTTCGGCGTCGATCCTCTGGCGGTCCTACTCGGATAAACTCAAGGTAATGGGTCCGAGACGTCAAACCCGGTCCCAGAAGTTCGTGCCTTCTTTCAAAAGGAAACGCGCAAGCACCATTTTGTGGACTTCCGACGCGCCGTCCACAAGCTTCGCCTGCCGGGCATAGCGATACATCCATTCAAGCACAGTATCCTTGGAATAGCCGCGCGCACCACAGAGCTGGATCGCTGTATCAATCGCCTTATTCAGGCTTTCGGCGACCTGGATCTTTGCCATTGAAACCTCTTTGCGGGCAAAATCGCCGGTGTCGAGCTTCCGTGCCGCTGAAATCGTCAGAAGACGCCCGACCTGGATCGCCATGGCCGCTTCGCCGAGCATCCATTGAACGCCTTCGCGATTGGCGAGTTCCTCGCCGAAGCTCTGACGGTTCGCAACGTAATCTGCACCGATTTCCAGAGCCCGTTTCGACATGCCAAGCCAGCGCATGCAATGAGTGAGGCGGGCTGTGCCAAGCCGGATCTGCGTGAGTTTCAGTCCGTCGCCGATCTCCATCAACCGGTTGCGGTCAGGGATACGAAGCCCATCGAACTTCAATTCGCAGTGCCCGCCGTGCTCTTCCGGTCCCATGATCGGGATCCGCCGGATGATCTCCCAGCCTGGATCGTCCTTATGAAACAGGAACGCCGTCATATGGCGGCGCACCTCACTTGGATCTTCGCTGGTGCGGGCCATTAAAATGAAATGGCTTGCCGTTCCGGCACCGGTGATAAACCACTTATGGCCATCGACGATCCAGTCGGAGCCGTCGCGTTTTGCAAAGGTTTTCATCATACCGGGGTCAGACCCACTGCCAGGCGCGGGCTCGGTCATAATGAAGGCGGAGCGCGCCCTGCCATCGACGATCGGCTGCAGCCATTCATCCTTCTGGGCATCATTCGCCACCCGGTTTAGGACGAACATGTTCCCATCATCGGGGGCAGCGCAATTGAAGGAGCACGGGCCAAAGATCGAGCGGCCCATTTCCTCATAAAGTACCGCCATGCCCTCGGTGTTGAAACCGAGACCGCCACGCTCTTCAGGCATTTGCGGCGCCCATAGTCCAGCGGCTTTTACCTTGGCGCGAACCTCATCAAGCCGGTCAAGGTCGATGTTCTCATGATCGTCATAGGCGCTTTCATCGCTTTCAAGTGGGATAATCTCGTTTTCAACGAAGCTTGCGACCTTGATTCGATAATCCTCAAGACGTTGATCGTCCCCGTCGCCTGGCGCTCTCACATCCATCCTGCCTCTCCTCCGAAAATCCATCCCGTCCCGCTAAATGTTACATGGTCTTTCATAAAGCTGTAATGAAAAAACGCCAGCCCGTTGGCGCGTGCCTGTCCCGCACTCTGGACGCGAATATTGTGAACGGAGTACAACGTTTTGCGGACATTTGAAGCCTTGAACCGGTTCCGTCCGGGCGTTAGTTTGCCGCCAAAGTTTGATCTTGCCGTACCTGGCGAAAGGCGCATTTATGGAAGTTGCTGAAGGCGTAATTGCGTTTGTAGAGATCTATCTTTGGATCGGTGGTGCCGTTGCTGCGATCTTTCTTCTGTTCGGAATTGAGAGGGTCGACCCGGCCGCCCGCGGCGCCTACGGCTTTCGCCCACTTCTGGTTCCCGGCATTCTTCTATTATGGCCGCTCGTTTTATGGCGTTGGATAGCTCTTGAGCGCAGTTCAGGAGATCCATAATGAAACGGCCCGCACGCATCTTTCACCGCCGTTTTTGGCTTGTTGCCGGTCTCGGCCTGCCGATTGTCTTTCTGGGCCTGATGGCGATGAAGCAGACAAAGCCGGTCGAGACACCAGCCGTTCAACTGGAGGCCCCCGATGGCAGCTAGCTATAAGCCCGTCATCTGGGTGCGCAGTAAACTCGTCTATGATCTGGCGCTTCTTGCCGGAATCTTTTTGTATATTTTCCTCTACCTTCAGGTCGCGACAGCCTACCAGGATATAACGAAGCCGATCGACGGTTTGATCCTGCGCATGCGTGCCTTTGGGTCCTGCGCGTTCATCCTGTTGAGTATGATCTTGTGCATCGGTCCGCTCGCACGGCTCGACCGGCGATTCCTTCCCCTTCTTTATAACCGCCGCCATTTCGGCGTTATCACGTTCATGGTGGCTGTCGTTCATGCCTCTTATGTAATGAGCTGGTATTTCGCCTTCTCGCCAGTCGATTCCTATGTAGCGCTCTTGTCGATCAATCCGGATTACGGACAGATCCTCGGCTTCCCGTTTGAGGTTTTCGGTATCCTGGCGCTCCTCATCCTCGCCATTCTCGCAACAACCAGCCATGATTTCTGGCTGAGCTTCCTGACGGCGCCCGTCTGGAAAGCACTCCATATGCTGCTTTACGTGGCCTATGTCTTTGTCGTCCTTCATGTGGCGCTTGGCCCGCTGCAATCCGACAAAAGTGCGCTCTTCATTGTCGTGGTCGGTGCCCTTGTTCTCACCGTCTCAGCCCTACATTTCTGGACGGCGCGGCGGGAAGGAAAAATCGAGGCAATCGGCCTTGCGCTCAAACGCGCAGACGGCATGGTGATTGCTGGCCGCATCTCCGACATCAAAGAAGAACGCGCGATCATCGTTCCCGTTCCGGATGGTGAGCGCGTTGCGATCTTCCGATATGGCGGCAAACTCTCGGCAATCCTCAATGCCTGCCAGCATCAAAACGGACCGCTTGGGGAAGGGCGCATTATCGATGGGTGCGTGACCTGCCCCTGGCACGGATATCAATATGATCCCGCAACTGGCCGGTCGCCGCCGCCATTCACGGAGAAGGTCAATACGTTCAATCTGAAGCTTGAAGGCGACACGATCCTTCTTGATCCGACACCCAATCCGCCGGGAACGCGGGTCGAGCCGGTCATCATCCCATCCGAATATGCAGAACCTACAGCCGATCTTAAGGAGGCTCGGGCATGATGAACCGCCATGAAGCCGAAGTGAATGCGGAGCATCGGGAAGCGCCGTTCTTTGTCGGCTATTTGAACAAGCTTCCGGATGGTCTGGGCCTCTTCCTCTTTCTTGCGATTGTTGGCTTTATTGCCGGTATGGGCGGGGCAGGCTTCTTCTTGTCGGCAAGTCAGACGGATCCAGGAAGCGGCGATCCCGGTTGGAGCGGGGGTCGTCAGGAACTGATCGGACGTCTGGAGTTCAGACCCTATCCCGTCTTGCGGGTACCGGCCGCAGACGGAGAGGGTGCCCGGACCTATCTTCTTGCCGGAATGGGCAAAC
Source organism: Pseudomonadota bacterium (assembly GCA_039180865.1). Taxonomy (GTDB): domain Bacteria; phylum Pseudomonadota; class Alphaproteobacteria; order Rhizobiales; family JACESI01; genus JBCDCU01. Next base: position 8,408 of record JBCDCZ010000154.1, read on the forward strand.
GCGGTGCCTACGGACGAAGCGAAGAATTCGACGGGCTCATGGTGCGAGCGGAAGGCTTCATTTCAAACCGCGGTAGCGTCTCAATGATGCAGGTGATCGGTGCGAGGCGCGGGCTCGTCGAAGCGGACGAACATGCGCCGCCAGACTATTATCCGCCGGAGCCGCGCAGCCTCGGCAAATGGCAGCTGACCGGTGAGATCTGTGACGGCAAGTGTTACGCGGGTCTGATGCGCCCCGGCACCGGCCTTGCCCACAAGGCTTGCGCCAATCTGTGCCTCTTCGACCGCGTTCCGGCGGTTTTCGTCTCGGCAGGTCCGGTCGATGGCCAGGATACGTTCATTCTCGCCAATAAAGATGGGCGCGTTCTGACACCTGAGGAAATCTCACCGATCACAGCCCTTTACCTCACTGCAGAAGGAGAGGTCGAACGAATCGACGACACGTTGATTTTCAAGATGGATATGGACAGCGTGGAGGTTCGGTGATGGTGGAAACCGCGAAACTTTCTGTCCGCTCGATGGTGATCTCAGCACTTTTCACCCTGATCATCTGCGGTCTCGCCTACTGGGTCTGGCAAGATGTGCGCCCGATCCTGCGCCCACTCAAAGGCGATGTTGCCTCTCTTTTCAAGAACCTCAATCTTGTCACCAACACGCTGGCGCTCTTTGTCTTCGTCACAATAGCAGGCTTTGTTTTTGACAAGGCAGGTACCCGCTATTTGGCGACACGCATTATTATGTTTGGCGTGCTTTGCGGCCTTGTAGCAGGTCTTTATTTCTACGGTAACTTCTTCGAGAAGCAGGTTTTATCGTTTTTTACCGCGAAAAACTGACGCCAGGCCTTGCCACCGCTTGTAAATTCTTAACAAAACCTTAACATCTCACTGTCGGCGACTGTTGACGGATGCGGCACCCGTTATATCCAGCCAGGAAACAGAAGGATCGGTGCAATGAAATTCTTGAAAGTGATACCAGGAGCGCTTGTGCTCGCGGCAGCTCTGGTGATCACAGGCACGTTCAGTACGCCCTCACAGGCACTTGTCGTTGTCGAAGAGAGCAACGGCGTCACAATTGTCCGCAATGTGAAGGTCTTCTCGTCAAGAAACTCGACCGACGCAGCAGGGGCCCGTGGTGTGCGCCCGAGCACCTTCATCGGTTCGACGGACATTTTCAAACCGGAACGCTCTTTAAGCGACGCCGAGATCGAAGAATGTAACCGCCGCTTGCGCCGACCCGGTAATGCAGGCCTCGTCGTCATCGACGGTGTTAGGTGGTGCCAATAAGCACAAAACGGCCCCTTATTTGGGTCGATCAAGATGTGCCTTCGCCATGTAAAGGGCGAGGGTGGCGGCATTCGACACATTGAGGCTTTTGATCGGGCCGGGCATATCGAGGCGGGCAAGGCGCTCACAGCGTTCCCGCGTCAGGCGCCTGAGCCCGGCACCTTCTGCACCGAAGACCAGAGCGATCTTATCGTAAGCAAAGCTGCATGAGAGATCGGCTTCCCCCTCGCTATCAAGCCCGATCACTTGAAACCCCGTATCAGTCAGCTGGGTCAGCGCCTGGGCAAGATTACCAACGGTCACCACGGTGAGGTGGTCGAGCCCGCCCGAGGCCGTTTTCGCGAGAAGGCCGGTCTCACGCGCGGTATTGCGTCGTGTTGTCACAATCGCATCGGCGCCAAGGGCGACGGCAGAGCGAATGATCGCACCAACATTGTGCGGGTCGGTGACCTGATCGAGGACGACCACCAGCGAAGTGCCGCTCAAATCCTGGATGTCGCCACCGTCTAGCGGGTCTGCAAGGGCCGCAATTCCCTGGTGGACGGCATCCTGACCGGTCAAATTCGAAATATCCTGCGGGGTTACGACTTCGATTGCCAAACCCCGGGACTCCGCAAGCTCCTGAAACCGGCTCGCCGCATTCTGGGTCGCGACAATCCGGTGAAAACGGCGTGCATCATTGGAAAGCGCCGCCCTGACGGCATGGGCGCCATAAAGCAGGACACGTTGATCATCCTGAGTGCCCGTTCCCTGGCCTTTACGCCCGCCTTGCTTTTTCTTTGCTTTGGCCGGTTTCTTCTGAGCCATTAGCTTACAATCCTCTCACTCCCGGGGCAGGTTTATGCGTTTTTAGAAGGGTTTGACAAGATCCCGGCTTTGGTGACCATCACGGGCAATTGTCCATTGACAGATCGCAACCCGCCCGCCATATAAGCCGCCACGGTTGCCAAATGGCGGGCAGCCGAACCAGACTTTCCAGCGCCGCACATAACCGGGAATTCTATTGCGAGATCTGCAATCACCGGTCGAGACGTTGGACAGGATGGAGGAGTGCCCGAGTGGCTAAAGGGGGCGGACTGTAAATCCGCTGGCTATGCCTACGTTGGTTCGAATCCAACCTCCTCCACCATTATCGCCATAACCTGGCGCCGCCAGATGCGGGTATAGCTCAATGGTAGAGCAGCAGCCTTCCAAGCTGAATATGCGGGTTCGATTCCCGCTACCCGCTCCA
>JBCDCZ010000155.1:0-10897 GCA_039180865.1 Pseudomonadota bacterium
CTTCTCGAGTGACAGAGCTCCTCGAGCGTTCAATTTATGCCGGTTACATTGAGGCGCATAAATGGGCGATCACAATCCGCAAGGGCCGTCACGAAGGGCTGATTTCGTATGCGACTTACCTGCGTAATCAGGAGCGGATGAAAGAAGGCTCACACGCGCCTGCTAGAAAGGATATCAACGCGGATTTCCCTCTGCGTGGATTTATCGAATGTGCAGACTGCGGACGCCCGCTAACCTCTTGCTGGTCGAAAGGCAAACAGCGGAAACACCCCTATTATCTTTGTCAGGAGAAGAGTTGCAAAAGCTATGGGAAGTCGATCCGCCGGGCAGATATCGAAGAACCCTTTGAAAACTACCTTCAAGCACTCCAACCAGGTGAGGCGTTTGTCGCTTTGTTGAAGGATATGCTGCAAGCCGCATGGTCTGAGCGCATAGCACAGGTGAGGGTGCACAAGGGCGATATCAAGAAAAGCATCGTTACACTTGATCGGCAGATCGATGGGTTGTTGGAAAGGATTGTCGAAACAGAAAACCCGACCGCTGCTTCTGCCTATGAGCGCAAGATCGCGCGGCTGGAAAAACAGAAGCTTTTGGCACAAGAAAAGCTCGAGAATGGATGCCTACCAGTGACCACCCCGGCGAAGTTGCTAGAACTCACCCTACGCTTTGTGGCAAACCCTTGGAATCTCTGGGAAACAGGAAATCTTCACCTCAGAAAATTGGTTCTGAAACTGACATTTTCGGGGCGATTGAGCTATTCGCGCGAAAATGGATATAGAACACCAAAAACCACATTACCCTTCAATATGTTAGAAGGAATTTATGGCCGAAAAAGTGGATTGGTGGGCCCGGAGGGACTCGAACCCCCGACCAAGCGGTTATGAGCCGCCGGCTCTAACCAACTGAGCTACAGGCCCCACCTTAAGATGAATCTCCCTATATCACGTGCTTTCGAGCTTGTAAGCAGGACGACAAAAATTCATCTGAATTTGCGATCGGTATTCAGTTGTTAATGGCGAGACTTGCGGGATAATGGGTCGAAGGTGGCTTCGCAATTGAGCCTGATAAGGGAGTGCAACGTATGAACTTACCAATAAAAACAATCGCCATTGCGGCCATTGGCGCCATTTTTACCCTCGGAAATCCGGCCCTTTCTCAGGCACAGCAAGCAGCAGAGCCGAAAGTTCCCCGGTTTTCCGTGGCCGGAATAGGTATCGTCACCGCTGAGCCTGATGTTGCGCGGATCTCGGCGGGCGTGGTTACCCATGCCAGCGAAGCGGAAGCGGCGCTTCTTGAGAATTCGAAGCGCATGGGCGCAGTCATCGATGCTCTCCAATCCCTTGGGATTGAGAACCGTAAGATTGCGACCAAAGGCCTCGCGGTGACGCCGCGCTACTCCTACCCCAATCCACAGCGCGGTGAGCCGACACCGCCGCCGACGATTGTCGGCTATGAAGTGCGTAACAGTGTCACCGCGATGGTTGATGATATCTCGAAGGTCGGGCGTATCCTTTCAGACGTTGTTCAAAAGGGTGCCAACGAACTCGGCGGAATTACATTCGAAATTTCAAAACAGACCGAACTCCTAGATGAGGCGCGCGCCAAGGCAGTCGCCGATGCGAAGCGTAAGGCAGAAATCTACATGGAGGCCGCCGGCACAAAGCTTGGACGGATCCTGACCCTAAGCGAGCAGGTCCGATCTCCGGTGAGACCAAGAGGTGCGGGCCTCACGATCGCTGCAACGGCCGCCCGGTCTGCAGAAAGCGTGCCGGTCTCTGTGGGTGAGGACAAGCTATCAGTGACCGTCAATGTCGTCTGGGAAATCATCCAGTGAGAAAATACACCGCTCCGTGATCGAACGAGCGCATTATTTGCGTCTTTTTTCAGATCGACGGGTTGTTTGTGACACAAAAAGCGGTTATGTCCCGCTTCGACCGTGAAGGCCGTTACCAAGAAGGGGCGGCCCCACTCCGGGACATCTACTGGTTGGGGAGAGCGCCATGCGCGACGAAGACGCCCTCTTCCAATTGGGGATGGACTTGGAGGCTCTTACTGATACGGAGCCAAGAAGCACCACCCAAACGGAAGACTTTCTGAATGACCGTTCGGCTCTGGCCGTTCTGGCTGGTGAGAAACGATTGAAGGAAGAGGGCAAGCAGCTCGACTTTTTCATCGAAAAGGATGGCGAAAAATTCGCCGGAAGTCACATCATCATCGATCTTTATGATGCCGATCGTTTGAACGATCAGGCACATATTGAAGATGCGATGCTCGAATGCGTCGAAAAAGCCGGTGCAACGCTTCTGCATATCCATCTTCATCCGTTTGAGCCGGAAGGTGTAAGCGGTGTAGCGGTTCTCGCAGAAAGCCACATATCAGTTCATACATGGCCTGAAGCCGGATATGCGGCCTTCGACGTCTTTATGTGCGGTGACGCAAAGCCGGAGCGGTGCATCGAAATTCTTGGACAGGCATTCAACGCCGGTCGGGTCGAAGTGAGCGAACTTCGCCGTGGCTCCAAGGTTGCACTTTTCACGAAGACCGCGGCTTAAGGCGCACTTTCATGACAGATGATCCGAACCGCCCGCGTGCCGGGGGGCCAGGATGGGTTGCGGAAACGCTCCATCCGGGCATTGAATTTTCGTTTCGTGCCGAGAAGGTGCTGTTTGAGCAGCGCACCGACGAATGGCATCTGGCTCTTATCGAAAATCCACTTTTCGGCAAGGTTTTGATGCTTGACGGTGCGACGCAGGTCACGAGCGCCGACGAATTCATCTACCATGAGATGATGAGCCATATCCCGATCCTTGCCCATGGCGAGGTCAAGGAGGTGTTGATCGTCGGCGGCGGTGATTGCGGGATGGCCGAAGAAGTCCTGAAGCATAGAGGTGTCGTGCGCCTCACGCAGGTCGAAATCGATCAGGCGGTGGTGGATTTTTCCCGCGAACATTTCGCCGAATTCAATGCTCCGGTTTTCGATGATCCGCGCTTCGATCTGGTCATCGGTGACGGGGCGCGTTTCGTTGCTGAGACGGGTCGGCGTTTCGACGTCATTATTGTTGATTCAACCGATCCCGTCGGCCCGGGTGCTGTCCTCTTTACCGATGAGTTTTACGCAAACTGCAAACGATGTCTCAACGAGGGTGGTGTTCTGGCAACGCAAAACGGCGTGCCCTTCCTCCAGGAAGAGGAACTTGTCCAGTCGATCCGTTCCTTTTCCAAGCTTTTCAAGGACGTATCAGCCTACATTGCCGCCATTCCAACCTATATCGGCGGCCATATGGCGCTTGGTTTTGCGAGCGATAATCCGGAGTTGCGGACCGTGCCTCTTGAGATCTTGCAGACCCGTTTCCAGGAAGCTGCCTTCGAGACGCGTTACTATACGCCGGAGGTTCACCATGCGGCTTTCGCCCTACCAAAATACATCGCGGATGCCGTCGAGAAGGGGCGTGGACCGTGAGCTCTCTTTCTTTTGATCTGGGACGTTCTGAAACGGACTGGATGAACGGACACGTTCATCCGGAACATAAGCGGATTTATGATTATTTTGAGCGCGCTGAGCCGCAAACCCCCTGTGTCGTCATAGATAGGGAAATTGTCGCAAGCAATTATCGGGCGTTTGCGAATGCAATGCCAAGCGCCGACATCTACTATGCTATCAAGGCCAATCCGGCACCTGAGATCCTTGCGCTTCTTGCAGACCTTGGATCTTCCTTCGACGCGGCATCGCTTGCGGAGGTCACGATGGCTCTTGCGGCCGGTGCTGGCCCGGAACGCATATCCTTTGGCAACACAATAAAAAAAGAACGGGATATCGCAGAAGCTTTCCAGCTTGGCATCCGGTTGTTCGCAGTCGACTGTATTGCTGAAGTCGAGAAAGTCGCCCGCGTCGCACCGGGAAGCCGTATTTTCTGTCGTCTTTTGATCTGCAATGACGGAGCGGAATGGCCCTTATCCCGCAAGTTCGGTTGCGATGAGGCGATGGCGCTTGCCGTTATTTGCCGGGCGCATGAACTTGGTCTGAAACCGCTTGGGTTATCATTCCATGTCGGTTCGCAACAAACGGATCCTAGAGCCTGGGACGCTGCGCTCAGCACGGTATCGGACCTCTTCCAGCGCGCATCGCGCCAGGGGATTGAACTGACTGCGATCAATCTCGGTGGCGGGTTTCCAGCACGCTATCTCAAGAGCATACCGAGCGCCCGGCACTATGCGGATATGATTGATGAGAGCCTGCGTCGGCATTTCGGCAATAAGATACCGGCGACAATGATTGAACCAGGCCGAGGCATGGTGGGTAATGCCGGGATCATCAAAAGCGAAGTGGTTTTGATTTCTACTAAATCCGATGATGATGACCAGCGTTGGGTCTATCTCGATATAGGCAAGTTTGGCGGACTTGCAGAGACGATGGATGAAGCAATCCGCTATCCGCTGCGCACCAGTCGAGATGGAGATTTTCAAAAACCCGCAGTTATCGCTGGTCCGACCTGTGATAGTGTTGATGTCCTCTATGAAAAGACGCCTTACCCCATGCCCGTCTCCTTGACGATCGGTGATGAAATTTTCATCGAAAACACAGGCGCTTACACGACCACTTATGCTGCAAACGGCTTCAACGGTTTTGAACCTTTACAGCAGATCGTAATTTGATGCGAAAGCGGACGCCCAGGCGGTGTCCGCATTTCAAGAATGCCGTTACTCCCTGGTTTCGAGATATGGTAAGCCCCGACATGGACTCTGACGACGATCTGCCTGATCCCGAAGCCGTATTGCGCTTTTGGTTTGAGGAGTTGTCGCCGAAACAGCACTTTGTGAAGGATCCAGCTCTCGATTTGGAAATAAAGAAGCGGTTCGAGACGCTGCACCAATATCTGCTTTCGGCCAGCACGGCCGAATTTGCCGCAACGCCGCGCGCGAAACTTGCCGCAATCATCGTGCTCGATCAGTTTTCGCGCAATATGTTCCGTGGTCATAAACGGGCATTCTCGGGCGACCACTCTGCGCTTGCGCTTGCCAAGGAGCTGGTTGCGAGCGGTGCGGACCGCATGTTGAGCGTCGCAGAAAAAACCTTCGCCTATATGCCCTACATGCATTCTGAGGATCTTGCCGATCAGGAGGAAGCCGTTCGCCTCTTCGATCAATCAGGTCTGGAGGATAATTTGGACTATGCGATTAGGCACCGAGATGTGATCAGGCGGTTTGGCCGTTTTCCTCACCGCAATGCCTGCCTTCATCGTCCATCGACCGCAGACGAGCAGATCTTCGTTGAAACACCTGGGACTGCTTTTTGAGCAACACTCAAGATAGTGATGAATGAACCCTGCCTATCTCACTCAGTCGTTACTCGCATGTTTTTAGAGGCTCCAGTATATCGGATTGAAGACGCGTAGACATAAAACCAAATAAGCGATCCGGTATTGATGACTCTCCTTCAAAATATTCGTTCCCTGGCTGGCCCGACCTTACTGGCCGTTTCTACGATCGTCGGGTTTGGGATTTTATTTCCACCTCCCGCTTATGCTGGATCGAAAGGTGTTGTTGAACTCTATACCAGTCAGGGGTGTTCTTCCTGCCCGCCGGCTGACCGGTTGGCGGCGCAGCTCGCTGAGGATTCAGAGCTTGTCGTTCTGACCTTGCCGGTTACCTACTGGGATTATCTTGGGTGGAAAGACACATTTGCGAAAGCTGAATTCACCAACAGGCAGTATGCCTATGCAAAACTGCGCGGAGACAGATCAGTCTACACGCCACAGGTGGTGATCAACGGTTTTGATCACACTGTTGGCAGCGACGAGAAAACTATCAAAAAAATGCTCGGCTCGCGGAACCTTCCGGTCGATGTGACGATTGCGGCGAATGCCGACGATCTCTCAATCAAGGTTGCAGGTGATTCGAAAGGTAGAGAGGCGGTGGTTTGGCTCGCGCTTTTTCAGAGCGAAGGCACAGTGGCGATCGGACGTGGTGAAAACCGCAACCGGACGGTGACGTACACCAACATCGTTCGCGAAATGCGCCCGCTTGGTAAGTGGACTGGGAAGGAAATGAGCGTCGATCTTCCGAAATCTGAGGTTATGAAAGACAAGATCACGGGCGTTGCAGTGATCGTGCAAACAAAGAAGGGTAAACTGCCGGCTCACATTTTAGGGGCGGCGTCCTGGACCGATAAGTCTTCGAGTTAGGATGCCCATTTTGGGGAAAGAGAAAGCCGGGCAAGAGATTGCCCGGCTTTCTTTGTTTAAACCACATTGCGGCAATCAGGAGACTGGAACGTCTGTTTCACCAGGCGTTGTTTCCGGCCTCTCCTGACCCTCAGGAACGAGTTTGATGTCCACGGGATTGGGATAGTGCTCAAGTGTTGCGCCATTCGCAGCATCCACGCCTGCACCGATAATGCCCCCCAAAAGGGCATTTCCAGCAAAGCCCGCCGCGCCTGATTTCGCGATCCGTGTTTTCACATCGACAGTTTCTTTCTGAAACCCGGGGGCTGTTGCCGTGATCGAAAACTCTTCCTTCCGCTTTATTTCGAATTCGCACGGCGATTGCTCGCACTCATGTCCGAAAGACGTAACGACTTTTGCGTTAGCTGGCTCGTAATTGATGACGATATCGTTTGATGTTCCTCGCGTGATGGTCGCGCATCCGCTCAGCATGAGTGCCGCGCAAGCAATAACAATCGGCTTCATTAGATTTCCTTCAAATTGAACAATGCATTCAGATATGATTTTTCGGCAGATGCCCCGCGCTATGCCTGCGGAAGAAATCACGCCGACTTCAAGAAAAAGTGATCGTCATTGTCAATATGTCAGGCATAACCACAGCTCAAAAGGAACCGATCAGTTGCTTTTTTGCTACGAACGGGAAATGCGGATTATGGCCTAATTGATGCGATCAAGAATATTGCCCAAGGCTTCGGAAAACTTTGCAGGTTCAGCCGGTTGTTCGCCATCCAGAATACAAGCTTGTCCATAGAGAACGACCGCCATCTCTTCCGCGAGTTTCCGGTCATTATCGACATCCATCAGACTGTTGAGCTTAAGAATGGTCGGGTGCTTCGGGTTTACTTCCAGAATCGGTGCGGTATTCCCCATCATGGGCGCCGCATCCGGCTGATCTTTCAGAATCTTCTGCAATTGCTTGTCTAACGCATGATCCGCTGCGACCAGACATACTGAACTCTCGGCAAGCCGTGATGAGGCCCGTACCTGCGATACAAGATCGCCAAGCGTATCATTCATGAAGGAAAAGAGCTGTCCGAGTTCCGCGCTCTGTTCGGCATCTTCTTTGGTATCCGTGTTCCCGATCGCATCGAGATCGTCAGAGCCTTGGGTAATTGACTTAAAGGGTTTTCCTTTGAAGCCCAGAGCGGTTCTGACCCAGAATGCGTCAACCGGGTCGGTAAGAAAAAGGACTTCAATATTGCGGGCCTTGTATCCCTCCAGGTGCGGACTGGCCGCTATTTTGTCGATGCTATCGCCAAGGGCGTAGTAGATCGCAGTCTGGTTCTCCTGAAAGGCCTCGATGTAATCGTCGAGTGATCGCCATTCTCCATCAGATTTGCTCGTTTTGAATCGGCACAACTCATAAATATCGTCGCGGCGCGCTACATCCTCATAAAGGCCTTCTTTTATCACGGCGCCGAACGCCTCCCAAACCTTAGTGAACGTGTCGACGTCCTTTTCACTGAGCTTTTTGAGTTCGGTGAGAATGCGCTTGGTAACACCCGTTTTGATCGCTTCGAGAAGCGGATTGTCCTGGAGGAGTTCCCGGGAAATGTTAAGCGGCAGGTCTTCTGAATCCACCAGACCCCTCACAAAGCGAAGCCACGCGGGCAGTATCTCGACTTCATCCGAAATGAACACGCGCCGGACATAGAGCTTCATTCGGCCTTTTCGTTCCGGATTGAACAGATCGAACGGTTTCATGCTCGGGATAAAGGATAGAACCGTATATTCCTGACGGCCCTCGGCGCGATAATGGATCGTTGCGGCGGGCTCGTCGAACTGTCCTGACAGATGACTATAGAACTCTTTGTATTCATCCGCCTCGATTTCAGATTTCGACTTGGTCCAAAGGGCGCCGCCATTGCTGATCATCCGGTCGAAGTCAGTTGTCGTCTCGGTGCCGGATTCATCCGTTGATTTTTCTTTTCCCTCCAGATGGATGGGGACTGGAACATGCGCGGAATAGGCGCGGACAATATCTTCCACCTTTTGAGGATTTGCGTATTCGCTGGCCTCTTCGGTCAGAGTCAGAACCACTATGGTGCCTGGTCCGGTCCACCCATCCGGTCCCGCTTCAACAGCTTCGACCGTGAAGGTGCCTTCTCCGCTGGAGGTCCAGCGGGACACGCCCTCTTCACCGGCTTTTCGTGAATAGACCGTCACTGTGCCCGCGACCATGAACGCGGAATAGAAGCCGACGCCAAATTGACCAATCAGCGCTGACCCGTCGCCTTTTTCTTCAAGACCTTCCAGGAAGGCTTTGGTGCCCGATCGCGCAATCGTGCCGAGGTTTGCGGTAAGATCCTCCCGATTCATGCCGATGCCATTGTCAATCACAGTGAGCGTCTTACCGCTCTCATCGGATTTGAGCGTAATTTTGAGATCTCCCGCATCGCCCAGGAGCGCAGGATCCTGGATGGCGAGGTAGCGCAGCTTTTCACAAGCGTCTGCCGCATTTGAGATCAGTTCACGAAGAAAGATGTCCTTATTCGAATAAACCGAATGCACCATAAGCTTCAGGAGTTGCGAGACTTCGGCCTCAAAATTCTGTTCGGTTTTGTCGAGACTGGCAGGAGATGTCATTCGTCGAAGACCTGTTTATTTGTGTTGTTTCCGATTGGGTGCGGTCGAGCTGCGGTCGGGAGATCCGGGCACAGTTACCTGGCTCCGGGGGCGACTGCGTTCATGACATAGAGAGTGGCAAAGAAAAATTCAAAGCGTATGGGAAAAAAAGAGGCCGATCCTGAGGAGGATCGGCCGAAAAGGGTGGTGTCCAATCGGGATTGAACGGTCGTGTGATAAAGGTAAACTCTCTGCCAACTGGGGCTGGGGGGCTGAAAATGGTCAACAAAGAGCCGTGACCAACACACAATTGCTATTTGCCTGTCCTTTTTGACCTCCGATTGACCGAATTAAGGCAATTTTTTGATTTTCGACCTTTTTGTTCAAAAATACCGGATTGAAATACCTTGCCAATTAGTGGGTCACAGGTGATGATCCATCGGACATAAGGGGAGGGGCGTTTGGATAACGACAATTCGCGCACGGAAATCATTCGTGATGAAGAAAAGGATCACTCCGCAAAGGTTTTAGATCTTCCGCAAGACCGGTTACAATCCTTCAAAAAACCAGCGACCTCGACTGTTCTTGCCGCAAAACCGGTCCCATCCGCAAAACCGGCTCAGGTTACGTTTTCGCGGATTGAACTCTCAGAAATCCTGAAGGTTTATGGCAGACGCGTTGCTGCAGGTGAGTGGCGTGATTATGCGATGGACTTTGAAAAAGAGCGCGCCGTTTTTTCTATATTCAAGCGAACCAGCGAAATGCCGGTTTACCGCATCGAAAAGAATCCCAAGCTCCAGCGTAAACAGGGCGCGTTCTCTGTTGTCGCCGCGAGTGGGATGGTACTGAAGCGGGGGCACGAGCTTGCACAGGTGCTGAAAGTTTTTGAGACCAAACGCCATCTTCGCGTTGTTGATTGAGCGCCCTTTATAACGGTGCCGTTGCACCGGACCCGAGCGTACGTTGCATGTAAACAACGTCCAGCCAACGGTCCTGTTTAAAGCCGACATCGCGAAGAATTCCGGCAGTCTCGAAACCAGCCTTCTCATGAATGCGAACCGATATGGGTGGATCAAGCCTTGTGATCAGGGCAATCATCTGACGAAACCCCCGCTCCTCGCAATCAGCAATCAATCTCGCCAAGAGTGCGCTGCCGATCCCCTTCCCCTGCGCTGCGGGGCTCAGGTAAATCGAATCTTCGACAGTTCCGCGGTACGCATGTCTCTTATGAAAGGGGCCAGCATAGGCGTAGCCCGCAATGGAACCGCCATAGGTCGCAACGATGTATGGGCAATTGGCTTCCACAATCCCGGCATATCGCGAGGCCATTTCCGCAAGATCCGGAGGATCGGTTTCGAAGGATGCGAGACCGGTTTCAACGTGGTGTGCATACACGTCGGTGATGACGGGAAGGTCGGTTTTTTCTGTCGGGCGAATCTCGAAAGTCATGCCGGTCTTCTGGCACGACAGCGCGATCGGGGAAAGGCGGCCACAAAAAAAGCGGCCTCAAGGGCCGCCCTTTTCGTATTCGTTTCTTACCAACCTATTCGCGGTTGCCAAAGAGCTGGAGCAGCATGATGAACATGTTGATGAAGTTGAGGTAGAGGCTCAACGCGCCCATGATCGCCTTGCGACCCATGGCAACTTCGCCGTCGCCCTCAAAATACATCTCTTTGATCCGTTGCGTGTCGTAGGCTGTCAGGCCAGCAAACACGAGAACACCAATCACGCTGATTGCAAATTGCAGCGCTGAAGACTGCATAAAGATGTTCACGACCATCGCGATGATGATGCCGATCAGACCCATAAACAGGAATGAACCCCAGCCTGAGATGTCACGCTTCGTCGTGTAACCGAACAGGCTCAGCGAACCGAACGCAGCAGCTGTGATGAAGAAGACGCGGACAATGCTCTCTGACGTGTAGACAAGGAGAATTGTCGAGAGTGACATGCCCATAAGCGCTGCGAAGGCCCAGAAGGTGCTTTGGGCCGCGCCAACGCTCATTTTGTGAACGCGGAACGACATAAAGAAAACCATGGCCAACGGTGCGAGCATCACAACCCACTTCAGTGGCGATGTCCAAAGCGTTGCGCCGAATTGGGTGAGGTAA
>JBCDCZ010000156.1:0-10876 GCA_039180865.1 Pseudomonadota bacterium
AAGGCCCTGACTGAGATTGCAGAAGTATTCAACACGGAATAATTTTTCAGATATTCTCGTCTGCTGATCGTTTCCTGAATAGAGACAATTGTTAGATTGGCGATTGGTTGTGCCCGATAAGGAGCCCAAAGATCCGAAACAAAGGCGGCGCTCTGAAGAGGCGGCCAATATCTTTCGGCGGCTTGAAGAAAACCCCAATGATATAGAGGCACAAAAAGATCGGGATGCGTTTCTGGCCCGGGGAGAAACAGAGCGCGCCATCTATCGTAACCTCTCATTGTCTCTAGAGGCGCTTTCACATGCGTACAAAGCGAAGCGAAAGCCAAAAAACACGCAGAAAGTCATTGTTTTTTTCGTTCTAGCCCTGGGGTCAATTCTCTACTTCCTGTTCGAACCGGCATCGATTTTTCTCATTGCGGATGAGCGCACAGGAAATCAGCCCAAAGTGGTCACGCTTATCTCCGGCGATAATGTCCATCTTGATGGGTCCAGTGCAATTACAGAAGACATCGACGACACTGTGCGACGCGTGCAGCTTCTTAGAGGCGCCGCATTCTTCGACGTCAACACTGATACTCGGCCATTCGTTGTGACGGTCGGGGATCTTAATGTGAGAGTTACGGGAACGCGATTTGAGATAACGAAATTCACCGACCAGATCGTCGTTTCCGTTGCCGATGGAACCGTTGAAGTCGGAATAGATGGAACGCTTTTCAGCCTTACAGCCGGAGAGCGTCTTCGTTGGGACGGAGAAGCAGCACCGGCAATTGATACAATACCGACCGCCAACATAGGGTCATGGCGAAATGATATCCTGGTTACCGAAGGGATGACGTTCGGTGAGGTTGTTCAAATCATTGACCGCAGGCTGCCCGGTCCGGTTTTCATAATCGGCGAGGACCTCTCCGCCGAGACGTTCAGAGGTCGTCTGAATGTTGCCACTCCGCTGGTTTCCTTGGAGGCTTTGGCCACCACCGCTGGTGCGAGAGTTCGCTCATTGTCACCGATTGGAACGGTCGTTTCCAAGCAATGATGCAGTCAACAGACGAATTTCCATTCGCAATCGGCGAACGAAAATTTCGTTTAATTTCCGTATCTTAGAAAGCCGCAATCAAAATAGATGAGTTTCTCATCAGTCAAGTCATGCACCCAATCGTCTTATTGATAGAAGGGAGTTTTCCCTGGGGACGGTGAAAATAGGGGTTGCAGTCTTGATAAAACATCTGCTGATGACGACGGCTTTGTCGACGAGTATCTTGGTATTGGCGACAACATCAGGCGAGGCGCAAAATAAACAGCTAATTGATGTTCCAGCGCAGCCACTCGGAAACGCTATAGAGGAATTGAGTGTCGAAGCCGGACTTTTGGTTGTCGTGAAAGAAGGCCTGGTTGCCGGCAAAACGAGCCGTGCTGTCAAGGGCGAACTGACCACTCAACAAGCACTGAAAACCATGGTGGCAGGGTCGGGGCTTTCCATTATCGAACTGCCCGATCGGACATTTACGTTGACCGAGGCAGCGTCATCACAGGATGGAGACGTCCTGCTTGATGAAGTTGTTATTGTGGAGGGCGAACGAAGCGGGCGGACACTTGAAGAGGCGCCGGCGAGCATCGCCGTCATCTCCGGTGAAGACGCCGACAAACCAGAAACTCTTAACCTCCGTGATGTTCTCATCCAGGTGCCGAATGTACTTTCGGAAGACGTGACTGCTCCACCCGCAATCCGCGGCATCGACGGCTCCGGTTTTTTCGGCGGTCCTGCCTTCACCTCTGGAACGCAAGCAAGGATCACTACCTTTGTGGACGGCGTTCCAAGACCAGCAAGCATTGGCGGTGGCACCACGACCTTTCAGTCCAATTGGGATACTGAACAGGTTGAGGTAGGTCGCGGTCCTCAATCCACGCTTGGCGGAAGGAACTCACTCGGAGGAGCTATAAGGGTAAAAACGAAAGACCCTGTGCACGCTCTGGAAGGTGCAGCCCGTGGCTATTATTTTAACCAGGATGGAACGATTGGGGGCGCCGCAACATTTAACGCGCCAATCGTTCCCGATCAAGTCGCAGTGCGTTTCACGGCCGAGGGTAGTGACGGTGAGCGCTTTGTCGACGTACTGGATCCACTTTTTGAGCCTTTTGAAGACGAGATCAATGATACAGAAGACAGCAGGTTTCGAGGCAAAATTCTCATCGAACCGGCGGCCTTGCCGAACTTGCGCATTGTGGGAACGGCCGAACGTATAAATTCATTCGGACCCTTCGGTAATTTTGTCGACGAAGATGGTGCCACAGATACAATCACAGACATTGCAAACTTCACGTCAAATCTTGATAACGAACAAACGGTCTATTCCGTTCAGGCCAATTATGAATTTACCAACCAGATTGAAGCAGAAATCCGTCTATCACGAATTACCAATGATCTCGCACTTGTTCCGTTTTTTGAGCCGGTAACGGCAACGCAGATATTCTTCCCTGTAAGTCAGGATTTGGATTCCAATATCGCCGAAGGGCTTTTGCGTTTTCAGGATATCGGCCGTTTGAACCGAGGCGTGATCGGCTTTACATTCGAAAATCAGGATGAAGAAGTCCTTGGCTCTGACCTTTTTCCATTGATAGCAGAAGGCGACATCCGAAGCCTTGGAGTATTCGGTGAAGTCGATATTGAAATATTGAAAAGGCTTGACCTTATTCTGGGCGGGCGTGTTGAAGACGATAATCGGGAACGCTTTTTAGCAACTTTTGGCGGTGTACCGGGATCAAGCTTACCGTTTGGTGGGTCTGCGTCCATCGACCTTGACACCCTCACTTTCATTCCGAAAATCGGTGTCCGTTTTCAAGCAACAGATAATATCACGGTTGGTTATCAGTACACGGAAGGCTTCCGACCTGGTGGACTTGATTTTAGCTTCTTCGATCCGGCAGCGACAAGCACGATTTTCGATTCCGAACGTCTTCGTCAACATGAGGCCTATAAGCGCGGCACGTTCTTTGATGGGCGCGCAACACTCAACGCAAGCATATTTTACTATGTGTTTGATGATGCACAGGTCGAGGGCGTAGGACCGAGCGGATTGATTGGTAACTTGCCCGAGGCACAGGGTATTGGAGGAGAAATAGAGGGCAGTTATTCATTTGATAACGGATTTTCCGTCTCTGTGGGGCTCGGTTTTCTTGATACAGAAATCACGGATGCTGGCAGCGCTACGCAATTTGAGGGTTCGGAGTTACCACGCGCACCAAAAGTGACCGCAAACTTCGGATTGGGATACGCCGTCGAGAACTGGGACGCATCGTTAAGGGTACGACATGTGGGAGGACAGACAACAGCGCTGGGTGAAGATGAAACGGACTCCTATACGACCTTGGACCTTGCTGGCGGTTACAATTACGAGCATGGAAGCGGTGTTTCTTTTCGCTTGGAAGGTTTCATCAACAATGTAACCGGTGAGCTGATTGACCTCGGTAACGGGATCAATGATCTTCCAGTAATATCCATCGGACGTCCAAGAACTTTTGGTATCGCTGGCACCATCAAGTTTTAGACTATCGGGGTGACGTTCGTTTGGTTGAAAAGTTAGTCGACGGAGCAGGTCACGGGTGCGCCAGTGAAGCGTGGATTTGGCCAACGCCCGCCGCTTTCTTCACGTGATAAAGTTGGATCGAGAGAGATGAACGTCGGCTTTGAACTCAAAGCCGACCTTCCCTACCCCTTTCAACACGAATATAGAACAACCGACCTACCTGCCCGTCGCCTTGACGCCTACCGACCCCTCATCCAAGCCGCATCGCCCATGGGGCGAAGACATCCATCCGGCAATGGTGGATCTGAAGATCCAGCCGACGAGCATCGACCATCCGGTTGCGGAGAAAACTGGTTATTGAGACGGGTTGAAATGGCGGCACCTCAGCCAAACCTGAAACGCGTCACAGACAACCCAAAGTGCGCTCTCAAAAAATAGCTGCCAATACGTTGCACTCAATCGTTTCGATATCGACGAAGCTGGTCACAAAGTCGACCAGCTGTTGGAAAAGCCGCCGAATAGCCTGTCCGTCCTTCATGGTCCGAGTGGCTTTTCAACGACACTTCCCTGAATTTTCCACGCATACAAATGATCTGGATGGACACCCGAAAATCTTTCTTTTTAAGTAGACTTATTCACTCAAGAAAACGGTGTTCCCATGGCTGACGTCGCGCTCACAACATTTTTGAAAGAAAGAGAAGCCCTGATATCAGTGGCGTTACGCATCGTCCAAACCAGAGCTGTCGCCGAAGAACTGGTCCAGGACAGCTGGTTGCGCTGGGATAATAAAAACTATCCGTCTGACAAGGCACTCCCGATTTTTAATCGGATTGTTTCAAATCTCGCCCGTGATTGGTGGCAATCGCGGCAGACGGAAGAACAGATCTTAACTGACCTGATGCTTCTGGAAGATTCCGATTTTGATTCAGAACGCATATTAATCGCCCGCCAGGAATTACGGCGCGTTGTGGAAGCTCTTGAAAAAATGCCGCAAAATACGATCTACGCCTTCCAGATGCGCTTCGTCGACGGTTTAACCTTCAGAGAAATTGCCAAGCAATTGGGTCTCTCCCGCTCACGTGCGCATGCAATTCTTGATGAGGCGCTGATCACCATAACATGCATGCTCAAACAATGATTTTGGCAGGACAAATCCTCTGCCCATTCGTTAAATAAGTA
Organism: Pseudomonadota bacterium; assembly: GCA_039180865.1. Lineage (GTDB taxonomy): Bacteria > Pseudomonadota > Alphaproteobacteria > Rhizobiales > JACESI01 > JBCDCU01. The sequence goes on from JBCDCZ010000156.1 coordinate 4,701, forward strand.
GAGGGCAAGATAATCGGGATCATATGCGATGTCTGATCCTGATGGTCTGGATCCGGAAGAATTCAAAAGAGCGGAAGAAGCCGTGCGCATCTTCCGGCGGTTGAATGCCAATCCGGATGACGCGCAGGCCCAAAAGGAGCGCGATGCGTTCTTGGCCCGTGGCCCTGAGGAGCGCGATACCTATGAAAGGCTCCTGAAGGGTGTGAAGCTTGCTTCCCACGTTTTGTCGCCGAAACCGAAGAGCCCGCCCAAAGTCACCATTATTCTGGTGCTCGTTCTGGCGGGGCTCATCTATGCGCTTTATCAACCCCTATCGATCCGTTTGCAGGCCGATCAGATCACACACTATCAGCCTGAAACGCGCGAACTCTCGTCAGGGGATATCATAGTTCTTGATGCCTCAACGGCCATTGCGGACCAATCGGACGACGAAGCTCGTCAGGTCAGACTTTTCGAGGGTGCGGTGTTCTTCGACGTGGCTACAGAGGAAAGACCATTTGTTGTTGCGGCTAACGGTGTTCAAGTACAGGTCATCGGCACTGAGTTTGAGGTCGCAAGGGAAGGCAGAATTGTCTCTGTCGCCGTCGCGGAGGGAGAGGTCGAGGTCAGAAGTGAGGGCCGGATCTGGCAGCTTCTGTCGGGCGATCATCTTCTGCTGTCCGGAGACGGTGAGCCAGTCGTAAGCGAACGGCCGATCGAAACGATTGCAGGCTGGCGACAGGATTTCATCATCACAGACGGCATGACAACATCAGAAGTTGCCGAAATCATCGACCGGAGGATACCCGGCCCGGTTGTCGTAATCGGAGGCGATCTTTCGAAAACGGAACTTGGCGGCCGGCTCGATCTTTCAGACCCGTTCGGTGCGCTGGAAGCGCTCGCAACGATAAGCGGCGGGCAAGTCCGGTCCGCATCGCCGCTTGTGACAATTATCTCGAAATAATCCGCGGGGTCCGCGAGACGATTTTCAAAAAAAATAAACTCCGTAAGGACAAAAAGCATTCCTGTTCGTTGAATCTATGAGAGGGCAAGACATTCGAACCGGGGAAGACCAGGAAATGCGCAAAAGCAAACTGATGACATCCGTGATATCAGCTAGTCTGTTGATGTTTGGAACAACGCCGGGACAGGCAATCGACAAACACCGGATTGATGTTCCATCACAGTCTCTGAATACTGCAATAAACGAACTGAGTATTGAGACTGGTCGTGCGATTATAGGCAATCAACGGCTCATGCGCGGGAGAACCAGCCGCGCGGTCAAAGGTGAGCTCACCACGCAGCAGGCTTTGAACGCCATGGTCGCGGGCTCCGGGCTTACCTTCATCGAGCTCCCCAACCGCACATTCGCACTTCAAGAGGCCGGTTCTTCGCAGGATGGAGACGTCCTGCTTGATGAAGTTGTGATTGTGGAGGGCGAACGAAGCGGGCGAACGCTTTCTGAGACACCCGCGAGTACGGTCGTCATCTCAGGCGAAGAAGCCGATCGGCCACAGAACCTGAACACAAGATCAATCGCAAATGAAATTCCAAACGTGGTTTTTGAGGATGGAAATTCCCTCTTACCTGCCGTACGCGGTATTGACGGTTCTGCCGGTCAAGTTGGCGCTGGAGCGGCAACAACCGGGGCACAGCCGCGTGTGAATGTCATCGTTGATGGCATTACCAGATCCTCCAACCTTGGTGGGACGGCCGGATCAGTAGCAACATTGTGGGATACCGAACAGGTGGAGGTTGCACGCGGTCCACAATCTACACTTGGTGGACGAAATTCACTTGCCGGGAATATTCGCATTCAAACCAAGGATCCTGTTCATAGATTTGAAGGGGCTGTGCGTGGATTTGGTTTCAGCCAGGATGGAACATTTGGCGGTGCCGGTTTGTTGAATATTCCCGTGATTCAAGATCAAGTTGCGCTGCGGGTTACCGCTGAAGGGTCAGCAGGTGAGAACTTTCTGGAGTTTGTAAATCCCATTGTATTCCCCGATGTTTTAGAAGAGGATGAAACGCAACGGTATCGCGCGAAACTCTTAATCACTCCCGATGCGATACCCGACCTAGAGATCGTTGCCTTATATGAGCGAAACGAATCCCTCGGCCTCTTTAGTCAAATTGCTGATCCAGGTGCCTTCATCACCAGTACAGCCAATGGCCTCAGCGTCAATGATAACACCCAAAACGTTTTCGGTTTAAGAGCCACTTTTGACCTGACAGATAAGATAGATATTGAAGCTCGCGGGTCTTTTGTCGACAACCGTTTTGACCTGCCGGTCAGTGCCTTGACCGGCTTCGCTGCCCAACAAGACATTGAGGATATCAGCTTTGAGGGGATAGTGCGTTTTGAAGATATTGGTCGATTCAATCGCGGCGTTTTCGGCGTAAACTATGAACGTCAAAATGAGGATGGAGCAACCCTCGGCTTTTTAGACTTCACTTTTGAAGGCGAAAGCAGAACCATTGGTATCTTTGGTGAAGCTGAGATTGGCATCACTGACAAACTCGCGCTCATCGCTGGGGCGAGGGTCGAAATCGACGATAGAACCAGGATGCTCGATAATGCCGGAAATGTAGCAATTCTTGACATTGAGGAAACAGCGTTTATCCCACGCGTGGGCTTGCGCTATGACCATCGGGAAAATGTTTCCTTCGGATATCAATTCTCGGACGGCTTCCGTCCCGGCGGTCTGGATTTTGACCTCTTTGATCCCACCGCAGAAGTCGTGTTTTTTGGCTCAGAACGGTTACGGCAGCACGAGATTTACAGTCGATCAAACTTTCTGGACGGTCGCGCAACATTGAATGCGAGTGCTTTTGTGTACTTCTTTGATGATGCGCAAATTGCGGGAGCTGGTGGCGTAACTGTCTTTGGCGGAGGCCTGTTTGGTAATGTGCCATCAGCACGCGGCTTTGGTGCAGAGATTGAAGGCAGCTACGAGGTCTTGCCAGGTTTAACGGCCTCCGGCGGCATTGGTCTTCTTGATACAGAAATCACGGACGCCGGCCCGATTGCACCCGGTTTGGAAGGGACTGAGCTACCCCGCGCATCCAACCTTACTTTCAACCTTGGCCTCACTTATGTGTCCGATGTTGGCTTCGATGCGTCTGTTCGGGTTCGTCACGTCGGTGAAAACTTCGGGGTCCAAACCGGGGCGGCAGATGACCTTGTACCCTCTTTCACTGTTGTGGACATAAACGCTGGTTATGATTTTGAAATCGACGACAAACGATCATTTCGAATTGAAGGTTTTGTAAACAATGTGAACAATGACCGCATCATACTTTCAAGTATCGGAGTCGCCGAAGTCGTTGGCCGCCCCCGGACCTTCGGCATCAGCGGCACGGTAGAATTTTAAGAAATCGAGGTCACCTCCGATGGGCGGAAAAACAAGTGGGGGCAGCTAGTCACGCAAGCGCCAATGAAGCTTCGAGCGGGCCAACGCCCGGCGTTTTCTTCACGTGATAAAGGTGGATCGAGAGAAACGAATGTCGGCTTTGAACTCAAAGCCGACCTGCCCTACCCCCTAATACCAAGACGATAGAAACCGACCGGCCCTGAGCAACCATCGGCGCGGAAAATAGAATGGGTGCAGAAGGCATCACGCGCGCGCTCCCAGACGCGCACTATCCGGAAACAGGGCGGCAGCGACAAGACCGACCGAAATAAAGGCGAAGAAGGCACCGAAGAGCGTGCTCTGCCTCGATCCCCTGTCGTTAAGAAACAGGACTGCGGGTACCCCGTTCGACACGATGCCCATCGCAATCACGCCCCATGGCATCCGGCCAGCTTGAGCCTCGGCTATGCCGAACCCATAAGCGACGAGAAGAGCAAGCATCGCGACGCCGTAAAGCCGGTAAAAGCGAACGCTGCCCGCTTCCGCTGACACAACGGCGTCGAGACGTCTGCCCGGGAGCGTCAGAAACGGAGCGGTGACGAATATCCCGGTCACACAGATCTTCACTAGCAACAGCATGCTTAAAGGTGTCACGTGTCTCTCCTTGGTTTTGTAATCGCAAAGCTCACATCGGCTGTATCGACGGGTCGACCTTCAGAATCGACGAAAGCGACGCGGACCGGGCTTCCGGACGGGGACGTCATGGTAAGCGCGGCGTCGCGCTCCGTCACGGTCTCGTCGCCCCACTGCATCAAAGCCATGAAGGGCAACGTCAGAGCGCGGCCGGTCGGTGTCAGAACGTAGGCGCGCCGAGTGCGCTGCCCCTCCTCCTTATAGGTCTGTTCGGCGAGAAGTCCTGCATCCAACAATCTTCGAAGCCGGTCTGACAATGTGGCCTTCGGCACCTTTATGTCCGCGCGGATGTCGTCAAAGCGGGCAACGCCGTAGAACGCCTCGCGCAGGATTAACAGGGACCAGCGATCGGCCAGCAGGTTAGCCGCAGCCACAAGACCGCAGTCTTCCATGGAAACAGGACTTCTTCGGGAATTATCTGGGTTCGACATACGAACCTAGATATCACAGTACATTTCTAGGTTCAACTGCTGAACTTAGATGCCGCGCACCCGATCCCACCAGCGGGTCAGGTGGAAGATAAACAATCGATGATTCGAACGCAGCGAAAGTCTCTTGAAAATCCAACCGGTCCTGATCCACTATCCGGCGCGGAGGAGAAAATGGGTGCAGAGGGCATAAAACGCGGGGGACGCAAAGGGCGCTTGGCAAAACGGGCGGCAAAGCCCGTCTTTGACCCCTGCCCGCCCGGTCAGATCGGCGGCACCTATAAACCGCTTTCAGAAGCAGACCTCGCCCGCATATACGAGACGGCCCTGAAGCTTCTTGAAAATTTGGGGATGGGAGAGGTTCCGGCGCGGCTCGAGGCCGATTTCATAAAAGCCGGTGCCACGAAGAACGATTCCGGGCGCATCCTGCTCCCGCGCACCCTCGTCGAGAGTGCCATAAAAGCGGCTGCGAAGACGTTCATTCTCAATGGCCGCGATCCCACCCGGTCCATCGAGATCGGCGGCGACCGCGTTCACTTCGGCACCGGGGGCGCTGCCGTCCAGACGCTTGATCTCGAAAGCCGGATCTATCGGCCGTCCACGCTGAGAGATTTGCACGATTTCACCCGGCTTCAGGACACGCTTTCCAATGTGAGCTGGTACACACGCTGTTGTGTGGCGACAGACATTCCCGACAATTTCGATCTCGACGTCAATACGGCCTATGCGCTTTTGAAGAACACGACGAAACCGACGGCGACCTCTTTCACTCTGGCAAGCCACGTCGCGCCGATTGTTGAGATGCTCGATATTGCTGCCGGGGGGCCTGGCGAATTCTCGGAACGGCCTTTCTTGAAAGCCCATATCAGCCCGGTCATCTCGCCCATGCGCTTCGGCGAAGACGCAGTCGATGTCGTCTATGAATGCATCAAGTACAATATCCCGATTTCTTGCATTACGGCAGCGCAGGCGGGCGCGACGGCACCGGCGACCCTTGCCGGATTTCTGGCGCAATCGCTTGCCGAGACCCTCGCCAGTCTTGTGATGGTCCACACCATTCAACCCGGTTATCCGATGGTCTTTTCAAACTGGCCTTTGGTGGTTGATCTTCGCACCGGAGCCTTCTCCGGCGGGAGCGGCGAAACGGCTGTCTTGAATGCAGCTTCCGCACAATTGTCGAACTGGCTCGGCCTTCCCTCCGGGGTTGCCTGTTCGATGACCGATGCCAAAGCCATCGATGCGCAATACGGTATGGAAAAGGGGCTGACCTCTCTCGCCGCAGCGCTTGCCGGCGGCAATCTCATCTACGAGAGTTCCGGCATGACGGCCTCGCTCCTCGGGGTCAGCTTTGAAGCCTTTGTGCTTGACGATGAAATGCACTCGCACACCTACCGGGCACTTCGAGGCATTGAAGTGACGGATGATAATCTCGGCTATGAGGCAATCATCGAGGCAGTCACAGGCGAAGGGCATTTCCTCGGCGGCGAGCACACCTATGCCGCGATGGAGCGGGATTATTTCTACCCTTCCCTTGCCGATCGCGAGCAACCGCGAACCTGGGCGGAAAACGGCTGCCAGGATGCCTGGGCGGCAGCCCGTCAAAGGGTGGATCATATCCTTGAGACACACCACCCCGCCCACCTGACGGCGGAGCAGGAACAGGCCATCAAGGACCGTTTCAACATCCTCTATGGATAGCGGTCGGTCGAAGATGCATCGGCAG
>JBCDCZ010000157.1:0-10599 GCA_039180865.1 Pseudomonadota bacterium
CGTCTCCATGGAGGCCGGTGACCTCGGCGAGATCGTCGCCTCGGTGTCTGAAAACAGCTTCTTCGACGACGCATATGATGTCGGCGAGAAGGTTCATGTGGGCTGGGAGGCGCAAGACCTCCACAAACTGGCGGGCTGAAAGGCCAAAAGGCGAAATACATTCAAAACGGGAGAAACACATGAAAGACGACACAAGACCATCTGCAAAAGTGGGCTTAAGCCGCAGGAGCATTCTGAAAGGTACCGCTGCTGTAACAGGTGCAGCGCTCGGTTCGGGTGCGGTCACTGGATTTCCAACGGTCTGGGCACAAAACATCAAGGACGTAACGCTGCGCCAGTTCGGCACCGGCGTTTCAAATCTCAATGACGTTGCTCAAAAGGTGAAAGAGGATCTCGGCTTCACACTGGAGATGACGGCGCTTGATTCAGACGCCGTGACCCAGCGCGCCGCGACCCAGCCGAAATCTTTCGACATCGCCGATATCGAGTACTGGATCTGCAAAAAGGTCTGGGGTGCCGGCAACCTCCAGGCGATGGATACGTCGAAGATCAAGAATTACGACAAGATCGTCGGCATCTTCCGCAATGGAAAACTGAAGCCTGAATCCGTCATTGCGCAGGGAACCGCTCCGCATACCGTCGGCTTCGTGGAAGGTCCTGGCGGCAAAAGCTTCGTCGACAATGAATCCGGTTGGATGACGCTCATCCCGACGATTTATAACGCCGACACGCTTGGCATCCGCCCGGATCTCATTGGCCGTCCGATCGAAACCTGGTCGGAGCTTCTCAATCCTGAATTCAAGGGCAAAGCCTCGATTCTCGACATCTCGTCAATCGGCATCATGGATGCCGCCATGGTCTGCGAAAGCATGGGCGAGATCAAATACGGCGATAAGGGCAACATGACCACGGAAGAGATCGACAAGACTATGGCGATCTTTACCGAGGCTAAGAAGAACGGACAATTCCGTGCTTTCTGGAAATCATTCGACGAGAGCGTGAACCTGATGGCGTCCGGCGAGGTCGTGATCCAGTCCATGTGGTCTCCGGCGATCACTGCCGTGCGCTCAAAAGGCATTCCTTGTGTCTACCAGCCGCTCAAAGAAGGCTATCGCTCTTGGGGCGGCGGTATCGGTCTATCTGCAAACCTTTCCGGTATCGAACTCGACGCTGCCTACGAATACATCAATTGGTATCTCGACGGTTGGGTCGGCGGATTCCTGATGCGCCAGGGCTATTATTCCGCCGTGCCGGAAACCTCCAAAAACTTCATGACAGAAGACGAATGGGGTTATTGGTTCGAAGGAAAACCGTCTGCCGGTGAGATCAAGGATCCGTTTGGAAACGTCATGGAAAAAGCGGGTGCCGTCCGCGATGGCGGCTCGTTCTTCGAGCGCATGGGCCAAGTGGCCTGCTGGAATGCTGTGATGGACGAAAACCGCTACATGGTTCGCAAGTGGAATGAGTTTATCGCCGCGTAAGGACTTCATCAGTCGCTTATCCAAATGAGACTGCAAAGACCCGGAGTTTGTACTTCGGGTCTTTTCACGGCAAAACTCCCGGAAGGTATGTTGGGCCTGATGACCGAAAAGAACCGATCTCTTGGCGGCAAAACCTTAGGCGACTTCGCAAGTTGGCTCCTGGTGGTACCGATCACGCTGGTTCTGGCATTCTTTCTGGTGCTGCCTCTTCTCACCATCATTGTCGTCAGTTTCTGGGACTACAATGAATGGTCTTTCTTTCCGGCCTTCATCTTCGGAAATTATGAATATGTGCTGACGTCGCCGGTGACATGGTCGACCTATCTGAAGACGCTGCAATTCACCATTCTCGCCTGGTTTTTCTGCACGATCATCGGTTTCACGGTCGCATACTTTCTGGCGTTTCATGTGCGCTCGCTTACCTGGCAGATTGCGCTTTTTCTGATTTGCACTATTCCGTTCTGGACATCGAACATAATCCGCATGATTTCGTGGATCCCGTTTCTTGGACGAAACGGCATTGCGAATTCGACCCTAATCAATATGGGTGTCATCGACGAGCCGTTGGAATGGCTCCTCTTTTCCGATTTCGCAGTGGTGCTCGCATTCGTCCACCTCTACGCGCTTTTCATGGTGGTCCCGATCTTCAACACGATGATGCGGATCGATAAGTCCCTGATCGAGGCAGCGCGCGATGCAGGCGCATCCGGCTTTCAGATCCTCACCAACGTGATCATTCCACTCGCAAAACCCGGCATCATGATCGGTTCGATTTTCGTGGTTACTCTGGTAATGGGCGACTTCATTACCGTGCGCTTCATGTCGGGCGGGCAGAGCGCTTCTGTCGGCCGGGTGATTTCAAACGAAATCGCGCTTCTGCAATATCCGGCGGCGGCAGCGAACGCGGTCGTGCTTCTGATCACCGTTCTCTTGATGATCAGCATCATGATGCGCTTCGTCGATATCCGGAAGGAGCTTTGAGATGGAGAGCCGCTCAAAGAGTTATGTTCCGCTCGCGATCTTCTTCGGTCTCTTTGTGCTTTTTCTATACGGACCAATCATCACGATCGGGATCCTGTCATTCCAGGGACCGCGTGGCGGCCTTACCTTTCCGATGAACGGGGTCTCGTTCCACTGGTTCCGGGACCTTTTTCAGGAACAGGCGGTCGGCGATATCTGGGGCTCGTTCAGACGGTCTTTCGCGCTCGGCCTCATGGTCATGGTGACGACAATCGTCTTTTCGGTGATGGGCGGGCTTGCCTTCCGCGAGAAATTCAAAGGCGCCGGTTTTCTGTTCTATCTGATCATCGCAAGCCTGATCATTCCATCAATCCTGATTTCGCTCGGCGTCGGCCTCATTTTCAATATTGTCGATTGGGAAGTGCATTGGTCGACATCCGGTTTCGGTTCGCAACTCACCTGGACGTTGCCTTTCGGTCTTTTGATCATGTTTGCTGTCTTCAACCGGTTCGACAGAGCCTATGAGGAGGCAGCCCGCGATCTTGGCGCGAGCTGGTGGCAGACGATCCGCTTGGTTGTGCTTCCGATCATAGCGCCGAGTCTGATTGGGGTCGCGCTCTTCGGCTTCACGCTTTCCTATGATGAATTCGCCCGGACCCTCCTGACGGCGGGTTCACACAACACGCTCCCGCTGGAGATTTTCGGGATGACGACCAACGTCACCACGCCTGTTCTCTATGCGCTTGGCACCCTGACGACGGTCTTTTCCATGATTGTGATTGGAACCTTTCTGGTGATCGCCTGGCTTCTCAACAGACGGCGGAGCCGCCTTGGTTCCGATGCTGGAAAAGGAATGGTCTGACACCGATGAATATTCTCGTCATCAATCCCAATACGACTGCCTCCATGACTGAGGCGATTGGACGGGAAGCAGAAAAAGCGGCGCGACCCGGTACCAAGATCCTCGCAACCAATCCAAAGGAAGGACCGGAGGCGATACAGGGGCCGGAAGACGGGGAGGCGGCACTGCCGCATCTCTTTGAGACATTTGATGAGATGATGGCGGACTATCAGGTGGATGCCGTCGTGATCGCGTGTTTTGACGATACTGGTCTTTTTGACTTGAAAGCACGGGCGACTGTTCCGGTCATCGGAATTGGAGAAGCCGCCTATCATGCGGCGATGCTGGCCGGTGCAAGGTTTACTGTTGTCACGACATTACCGGTGTCCGTTCCTGTGCTCGAAGATAACATCCGCGACTACGGTTTCGAAAAGCGGTGCGCGAAGGTGAGGGCAACGAATGTCCCGGTTCTTGAGCTTGAGCGCTCTCCGGATGCTTCTGAAGACAAGATCAGGTCGGAAATCCAGACGGCAATCAAAGAGGATAATTGTGACGCGATTGCGCTTGGATGCGCAGGCATGAGCGAGCTCGGCGCAAGGCTCGAAGTGGAATTCGGCATACCGTTGATTGACGGCGTCAAATCGGCAATCGCTCTTTGCGAAATGCTGATATCCTCGAAAGATGGGCGGGCGTCTTGATGATTAGAAACGCAACGATGGATGAGTTCAAAGTCGCGGTGGATTGGGCTGCTGCTGAGGGCTGGAATCCGGGCCTTGAGGATCTCGAAGCGTTTTTTGCCGCCGACCAGAACGGCTTCCTTATGGGGTTCGAAGGCGACGAACCGATCTCCTCAATCTCTGTCGTCCGCTACGGCGAGGGTTACGGTTTTCTTGGCTTTTACATTGTGCGGGAAGATAAGCGCGGCACAGGCGCCGGTATGGCGATCTGGGAGAAGGGCCTCGATTACCTCAAAGGGCGGACCGTCGGTCTAGACGGGGTTGTTGCGCAGCAGGAAAACTATCGGAAATCGGGCTTCGTCTATGCGGATTGGAACAGCCGCTATTCGGGGCAGCCGGATGTTTCCTCGGTCGATACAAGTGCCGTAAACCAAGTAACAACGTCCGACATTGCTGAACTCGTCGAATGGGAAAGGCGATTTTTCCCGGCTGACCGCACGGCCTTTTTGTCTCGCTGGCTGGCCCCTGATGTGGCGACGAGACATTCTCTCATCGTGAGAGAGAACGATGCCATTCTCGGTTATGGTACCATCCGTCAATGCCGGTCTGGCTATAAGATCGGCCCGCTCTTCGCTGAAAATAGTGGGATAGCAGATACTTTGTTTTGTGCTCTCGCGAAGCGGGCTGAGGGCGAAAAGGTTATCCTGGATATCCCGAATGCCAATGCTGAAGGTGTCGCCGTTGCCAAACGCTATCAGCTGGAACCGTCCTTTGAGACCGCGCGCATGTATCTTGGCAAAGCGCCTGAAACGGATGTCCAAAAGACCTTCGGGGTTACGACGTTCGAGCTTGGATGACCCCGTCCAGCAGGAACCCTTTCCCCATGTTAATTTCAAGGAAGAAATTCGAGGGCGTCTTTGAATTGTTGCGATCACCAGCAGGGCCGGCTGCAATGAACGGGGAGGGGATTGCAGGCGGGCCCGTCCATGACGTGCTTGCAAGTACTGATTGAGCCCGCCTTTAATTTGCTACCGGCTATCAAGCAGCGTCTTTCGCGTCACTCCGATCTTCGGCAACATCCGCGATGAAGACGTTGATCTCGCTAGAAAGCCGCGCGACGATCTCGGAAATCTGTTCAACCGCCACCGTGACCGATGCGATTTCGCTCGATGTTTCGGCCATTGAATTGGTGACACCGTCGACGTTGCGCGCAGCTCCATCCGTGCCCTCTGAGGCCATGACGAGCGATTCCGCGATTTCCTTGGTTGCCGCATCCTGCTGATCCACAGATTTGGAGATACTCTCGGAGAGATCCCGCACTTCCACGATGTTCTTCATGATCTCCTGAACAGCAGTCACCGCTTCTGCCGTTGACCCCTGGATCCCGGCAATCTTTTCGGAAATACGCTGCGTGGCGTTCGCCGTCTGAGTGGCGAGCGTCTTAACCTCGGATGCGACGACCGCGAAGCCGCGGCCCGCATCACCCGCACGCGCAGCCTCGATAGTTGCGTTAAGGGCGAGCAGATTGGTCTGTTCTGCAATCTGCTGGATGAGTTCAGTAACCGTCCCGATTTCTTCCGCAGCAATCTGCAGCGAGCCGACCTGATCGTTCGCAGTTTCCGCTTTCGCGGTCGCTTCTGTCGCAAGATCATTGGCCCGGTTGGTCTGAGATGTGATCTCCTGAACGGAAAGAGAAAGTTCCTCTGTTGCAGCGGCAACGGTTTGGACATTGGCGGAGGCGTCGGTGCTGAGCTTGCGCGCTTCAACCGCACCTTGAGATGCGTTTTCGGCAAGCCGTGACATCGTCTCGGACGACTGCCTCAGTTCCGAAGAGCTTTCGGTCGCCGTCCCGATCGTTTCTGCAACGAGGGTTTTAAAGGACGCGATGGTTGCCTCCAGGTGCAATTGCCACTCGCGCTGGCGAGCTTGTTCCTGCTCTGCCCGCGCCCGCATAGCCCGTTGTTCCTTTGCGTTTTCCAGGAACACCGCAGCCGCTCTCGAAATATCGCCGATCTCGTCCTTGCGGTCGGAATATCGGATCTCGATGTCCAGATCGCCGTCGGCGAGTTTCGTAACGGTAGAGGCCTGAGCTTTCAGTTTGCGGGTAATTGAGCGCATGATGAACGCGGCAATAACTGCAGTTCCACCAACAGACGCGATCGCGATCGCAATCAGCGTCATGATTTCCCCAACCAGGCGCTCTGTATCGCTGTCTGCTGCATCCTCTGCGCGGTGAATGAGATCATCGGATACCGACTTGATCATGTTCAAGCGTTCCGTCGCCGCCTGGAACCATTGATCGCCCCTTATACCTTTTGCATCATTCGTGTGCGGCAAATGGGTGAGAACATCACGCCATTCCATCACCTTGTCGACGGTCGGGCCGCTGACAGTGGAGGCAAAGAGTGCCTTTTGATCCGGCAGTGCAATCTTCTTGAACTCGCTCAAATATGCCGTTTCGGCGCCGAGATGCTGTGTGTAGGTGATATAGGTGTCGAAATCGATCTCACCGGCTGCCGCATGCTCCAAGAGAACGCTACCGATTGCGCGTTCAAGGCCACCGGATTCCTTGGCTTCAACGAGCGTAAAGAAAGGAAAGAGCTCTGCCGTAACAGTGGTCGAAGGACTTGCCTCAACGATGAGGCCGACCATGTGAAGGAGCTCGCCAATCTCATAAGAGTACTCGCCGACGACTTCCTTTATGCCGATCTGCCTCGCATCGATTGCTTCTCGGAGACTATCCACCTTGTGGACGGCGTCGTAGACTTTTTTCAGCTCTTCCTTGAGGTGGGCTTCCGGCAGGCTGAGGGCTGCATAGTGCTCATCAAATATGGCGATCTTCTCATCGGTCACTTTGCGTTGCTCGGCGATGGCGGCGCCACGCGAGGCCTCATAACCGGATTTTATGTAACCGACCGTTTTGCCGCGCTCCTTTTGGAGCTCGTGGATGATGTTCGCGCCATCTTCGGCAAGCCTGGAGAGTGGCCGCATCACGCTGTTGTGCGAATACTCAATATACTTCTCGACGATTGAGATCGTTGCGAAAGCAAAAACTGCAAACATTGGCACAGCGACGAGCGCCAGGATCTGCATGCGAACTGTTTTAAAAGGCCCCACCCAACATTCCCCCATTTTTTTATTCATGAGTTCCAAAGTCAAATTGAAGATTTGACGGCAATCAATTAAGGATTGTTTAAGTGAGCGAGGGGGGATTGCTGTTTATTGCAGTTTTTTGAAATTTATTTTCACAAGATCGTTATAATTGAGGGTGTATTGGGCTGTTATGCAGTCGTATCAATGTTATATATACTTGGTTATGCTCAATTTTTGAGCATTTTTTGATAGAAAAATTTTGTCATATTTTTGTAGTTGAGAAAAATAAACTTAATAATAGTTGTAGTTGTTTTTTCCAATATTCCTTATCTGAATGCTTCTTAATCAGTCTGTTGGTTCAATCGATGCTTTGTTGTTTTCGGATTTTTATTAAACTTGCGCAATTATCAGAGCGGTAGTGGGGCACCGATCATAACGTAGCGTCAGACGTAAATATTTAGGGTGTTTTGGAAGTTTTTCTATGTCTGCGGAAGAGGATTTAATCATAAGAGGTACTTATAGAAATGGAATGAAAAACAGTGTGTACAACTGAGTAAACTTAATAAGAAGGCAGATAATATTCGCACTGGGTCAGGAATTGTTTTGCCTTGTTTCTCGTTTATTTATTTTCAATTTGGGTCGGTCGTTGGCCAACGTTTTGTGCCGCAATACACTCCGTAGGCGTTGAAAATATCGCGAATTTTGCCGTCAGCCATTTTCCATTCAAATGCGATTCGCTGTGCGTAAGACAAAATCCATGCAGGGTGGAGCACACTGCCCTGCATGGATTGCTTCCTTGGAGGAGATGTTGTCGTGAGTCCCGTTAGGCTTTGCCGCCGGTCGGGACAGCCGTTGCCGGAACCTCCTCTTCGACATTGTTGACCATATAGCGGTCGAACATGCCGTGATAATCTTCGATTGTCTGCTCTGAGACCTTGCGTGTCATGGCGCTCACAGCAATCGTCACGATGAGATTCACAACAAAGCCTGAGGTGCCGGGACCAAAGCCGATATCGAGGCCGAAGACGACGATCGTGATCATGCTCAAAGTACCAGCGATGATACCTGCAAAGGCACCGGCTTCGGTGAAGCTCTTGAAATAGAGCATGCCAAGGGCGGACGGGACGAGCTGCAGGCCGAGACCGAAGCCGAGGGCTGCGACAGGCACCAGGTGACCGGCGCCACCAGGGGTTAGGGCGAGCGCGAAGACAAGCACGGTCAGCGTCGCAACTACGATGCGGGTGATCCGTGTCGATTCCTTGTCGGTCATCTCACGCTTCAACAAACGGCCCCAGATGTCTTCGGCAACAAGGCTTGCAGATGACAGAAGCTGACTGTTGATGGTTGAGATCGCCGCGGCGAGAATACCTGCCACAATGATTGCAGCAATAATCGGTGCGTGTTCGGCAAAGATCTGCGGAAGGATCGTGTCAGATGTTTCCGTGGTAACTGTCGGGGCAACGCCTGGAACGATTGCGGCAAGACCGACGATCAACGGAATGATCGCCATCATCCATGAGTTCCAGAACGGAGTTGCAGCAGCAACCTTGCCAAGGACGTCAGCGGAGCGGGCGGAATAGAACTTCTGCCACATATGCGGGAGTGCCCATGCACCGAAGCCAAGACCGAGGAAGAGTTCGAGCATCCGGGTTGGATTGCCAGGGTTCGCCACGAGTTCAGGTTTGAGTTCAGCGACTTTTTCGAAGAGGACCAGACCGCCGGTGAGATTGAGAACGTATCCGGCTGTAAAGATCATGATCGATGCGAAGAAGAGGCCGAGGAAAAGGTCTGCCCAAGCCGTCCCCTTAAAGCCGGACCAGAGAACAATACCGCCGACGACGAGAGAAGAGACTGTCACGCCGACAGCATAAGGAACAGCGCCGGATGTGAGGCTTTCAAGAGCCCGTGCACCGCCGCTTACCTGGATCAGCATAACCGGTACGAGGGCCGCAATCCCGACAAGAGCGACGACCACCCGCAATCGGGTGCTTGAGTAATAGTGCTCAACCATTTGACCCGGAGTGATGAAGCCGAACTTCTTCCCGGCAAGCCAGATGCGTGTACCGAAAAGCCAGATGAAGGCGCCGTGGAAAATCGTCCAGACGGCAAAGCCGGAAAACCAGACACCGGAGCGGTAATAGGCACCAAAGGAGCCAAGGAGCGTCCAGGTCGAGAAATATGTCGCGCCCATGGAAAGAAGCAGGACTATTGTCCCGATCCTGCGTCCGCCGAGAACATAGTCTTCAGTGCTTTTGACACCGGTGGTACCTTGAGTCTGACGGCCTGCGAAAAAGGCAATTGATAATAAGACGGCAACAAAACCGGCAAGGATTAGGAATACAGGTAAAGCTTGCATCGGATTAGTCCTTCGTCACGGGGTTGGCGTCAAGCGCGTCGGCGAGCGGGCGGAAATAGAGCGGGTAAAGCGCAAGCACACAGAGTGTGAGCACCACATTGGCGCCAAGGATCACGGCGAGCGGCTGAGGGAAGGGGCCGATAAAGCCCGGACCATTGAAGTAACCGAGATAGGGAAGACTCGCGATGGCAAGGCAAACCAGCATCACGACCCATATGAGTTTTCTGAATTTCTGCATTTGAAATGCACCTCCTTGAAAGTATTGATGCTTTGCCCAAGGCGGAGGGTCGGCATCGTGATGTGACGCACCTGGGCGCAGTTGTGTTTGCGCACAGGAGTAATCGAATTCCCGCGCTCTTTGCTGGAGCGCGAAAACCGGGCCGGTTCGGATATCTTTTCTAAGGCCGCACACCTATGGACATGCCTGGACGCCCTGCCAAAGCAGGGTTTCAAGCAACGCGTGATCGCCTCTTGACGGAACGGACCGGCTTTTGAGCGGTCTATTCGAAATAGGAATTGAGCCTCACTCGTCCATTTAAGGAACATGCGGCTTTGGACCACACACGCTTCGTCAACAAATGGTGAGGTGGAAAGGTCCCGCTCTGAAATCCGATCTGCTGCCGCTTGATGGCTGAACCGGCCTAGATCCTGCGCCCGCGAACGACGAGGGCCGGTCGTGGGATGACAAGACCCATTTCGGTTTCAAATGGCCGATGGAAGTCTTCAAAAGCGGTTTTGAAGGCTGTTTTTTTGTCGTCAGGCTGTGCGGCATAGGTGACGGCGACCGGGCCAAAACCGTTGACATATTCGTTCCAGATAGTCTCCACATCCGGTATATAAAGCGTTGTTTCCTGTGCGCGGATCCCGATATCAAAGTGTTTTCCGACGACATCTCGCAACCAATCTTCTCGCCCCCAGGCGAAGGGAGAATGTTCTGGTGGCGGTGCGCCGGCCCACTGGCTGACGAGGGCAAAGAACCGTGCGATATAGCCCTCCGGCTGATCGGCCCATGTGGAAAGGGCTAGGCGCCCCTCCGGTTTCAACACCCGCGCAACCTCCGCGACGGCCTTTTCGGGGTCGCTTGAAAAGATGATGCCATAAGTCGAGATGACACCGTCGAAGTGTCCGTCCGGGAAGGGAAGGGCTTCCGCTGTAGCCAGTTGGAAATTGGGGCGCGGTTGAAGGTTCGCC
>JBCDCZ010000158.1:0-10479 GCA_039180865.1 Pseudomonadota bacterium
ATGAGAAGTCCGACCCGCCGCCGTTACCGGCACCGAAGGCAACATCGTTAGCGCCGCCAGCAGACGTTGACGCGATAGTCGTTCCCGAACCGTCGGTGACGGAGATGTCGCCGGTGTCTGAGCTGAAGGTGAACGTTGTATCGTTACCAACGGCTGATGAAGCGATGGCAAATGCGCCACCTGCCACATCAAGACCGGCTGCTTCCGCAGCTGCATTGATCTGCGTAGCAATATCGGCATCCGTGAAGCTTCCAGCTGTGACAGCTGCCTGGAAGCCGCTGCCCTGGATGTTGAGGTCGGATCCATCCGTGATCTGGAAGTCACCATCGGTACCGTTTGCAGATGCGAATGTCAGAGTGCCGTCTGAGTTGACAGCAGCAGAAACATTCAGACCTGCGGCATTGATTTGCTCAGCGATATCATCGGCAGACAGACCATCGGTTTCAGCAACAACGAAGTTAGTGCTTGTTCCGGTTTGGGTGACAGCTGTCGAGACGTCGGTGAATGTCGCAGTTGTGTCTTCATCGTTGGCGGTCGATGTAAAGATAACATTGTCGCTGGTACCGCCCGTTCCTACGCCGATTGTGCCGCCGACGACCAAGCCGCTTGCGTTGATTGCAGCGGCAAGAGCCGTTGCCTCTGCATCAGCATTGGCGGCTCCGGCAATAGCATCGACCGTTGCCTGATCGAAAGTGAACGTAAAGCTCGTTCCCGCGTCCGTATTACCGAATGTCAGCGTATCTCCGACCTCAAAGTCTGCGAAACCGCCGGCGCCAACCTCTGTTGGATCAATGGCTGTCGTGCCTTGTGCACCACTGGTACCGGCGGTATCAGTGCCGATATCCTGGTTGGCATTTGTGAATTCGAACGTGACGTTTCCATCAGGCGAGGCCAGGTCCAATGTTCCGGCAGCGCCCCCTGCGACGGAATCGGCGGCAGTCAGATTAAAACCTGGCGGTGTGTTGTTGCTGATAAAGGATTCAAGTCCCGCGATATTTGCTGCCGCGCCGGCATCAAGTGTCAGCGAGAAGCTTTGCGGTGTATCGGTTCCATTATCGATTGTGATAGCGATTGTATCGCCAACGCTTAAGGTTGATGCATCGATCTGACCGGCACCGGAGCCATTGGCAACATTCAATGTACCGTCGACAGCAGCGACGTCCTGCGTTTGCAGGGTGAGGGCCGTTGTTGTTCCCAGTCCATCGATGATGCTGATTGTATCGCCTGCTGTGAAGTCACCGGCGACCGCATTTGCAGTTGATCCGACTTCGGCCTGACCTTCGGCACCCTGGAACTGAACGGTGAAGTCCGTTGTTGAACCGTTTGAGTTGCCGACGGAGAAGTTCGCCGTTGAACCGACGGTGAAGTTTGTATCTGCGGCTTCCGTTGCAGAGGCCGTTGAAGCACCCGTGCCGACGGCGTTGTTGGATGATGAGATACGGTTCAGGCCAAGACCAGATGCTGCGTCAGTGAAGTTGACGCCCTGAACGCTCAGGCTTGCTGTGTTGTCTTCGTTGAAAACAACCGTCAAATCCTGTGAGTTTTCTGAATCCAGCAGATTGACGCCATTAAAGGAAGCGTCGGCCGCCAGCGTCTCAATCTGACCGAGAATATCGTCGAACTGTTGAGCAAAAACCGCACGTTCGTCTGCATTGTCAGTCTGAAGAGCCTGGTTGGCAACAGCGCGGGCGGATTCCACCAAATCCGTAATTGCGGTGATACCTTGGTCGGCAGCTTCAACCACCTGAATAGCCTGACCTTGGTCGTCCAACAAGGTAGACAGATCTGAAGCGCGAGCATTCAAACCAGATGCGGTGAAGAATGCGGTCGCATCATCAAGCGCGGAGTTTACGCGGTTACCCGTCGCAAGACGTTCCTGCGTTTGCGTAAGAAGATCAGCTGTTGTCTGCAAAGAGCTCAAGCTCGAGCGAACAGCGGAGGAGAGGTTAACTTCGGACATTTCGTCATCCTTTTCTGGGTACTCAATACACACCGCCCGTCCTGGACGATGCATTAAGGATGATCGAGATAAGTGAAAATGCAGTTCAGACACATGGTAAAGTAAGAATTAAGAGTATATTGAAGTGCATTGAATCAATAAAGGAATCGCATTTTGAATCAATTATCGAAATAATTTGTTTACTACAATCGATAGATGCGTTTAATCTATGGTTAAAAATAAGTTAAAGAAGGTAATTACTGTAGTAAAGCGGATTAATACTGTGAACGAGGCGGTCAGGTCACGTCGCGGTAGAGTTTTGCGGCGTAGGTTTGAAGACCCCGTCGCGCATCATCGCTGTTCCTGGCCTCGATACTGCCGTCTTCCATATCAATGGATGTGAAGACCAGCGCTGACGCCGCCTGCCGGGCTTTGATTTCATCACGGATTGCGCGGCTTCGATTGTGCTCGATATATGTTGCGAGCAGAGACTGCTGTGCCGACGATGATCCGTCCGGATCCGAAACGGTGGAGGCCTCGTATTCAGAGTGCAGTGTTTCGTCGTTCGAGTCTGATTTTGAATCGGGCACGATTTCGCGATAGCGAACAGCCGCGGAGCCCGTGCCGTCAGCTGCGAGCACAGCCTTGTCATCTGGCCCGATGTTAGAGCTCTTTGATGCTGTTCCCCCTGCGTCACCGACAAATCCGCCGGACCGCGTTCGTGGAGGTCTCGCGATCTCCATAACTCAACACTCCTTGCGTCAGGCGTGACGAGTCCGAAAGGGAGGCCGGACCTCAGCCTGCAATAACTCAGCAAGGATTATTGCCAAAACCTTAATTTAGCGTTCGGAAAGATGGTTAAGCCTAAGGATCACGGCGAGGGGAAAACAAGATAACCTTACGTCAAGGATACCGCGGATTGTGGCAGTTCGAACGGTCGGTTGCCGCCAGCTTACAGCGATTTATCGAGCGTAAGTCCGTGACTTGCCGTCGGTGACGGAGACGAAATTGCGCCCTGATACCCATAGGTTTGGGGTGCGGATGCTCGGCCCACTTTTTCGGCGACATTGTGAATGATCCCACGGGTCACATCACGGGCGGTTTTGAGAGCGCCGAGATTGTTTTGGACAAGCGCTTGAAAGGCAGCGTTCCGTTCGCGTATTTTTTCAACGAAATCCGGATACCGAGCGCTCAACGTTTCATGATGCGCGCGCGCATGAAGAACCATTTGAGCATAGGCTTGAGCTTGCACCGTCTTGCGTTCGGTGAGCTCAGCGGCAGCCTTGAGGTTTCCCTTGCGAACAAGAGTGGTTTCCTCTTCCATGAGATCGGCGAGGTTTTCCATGCTGGCCTCAAGCATCTTCATGACATCGCGCGGATCCATGTTGGAGGTCAGGTTTTCCTGTTCCTGGCCGGTCGATTCAACCGGTCTTCCTGCCGGACGTTTGATCACATTCGTCTGTCTATTTTGCGGTAAAACCTTAGTCATGATCATGTCTCCCTGTGATTTTCGAGACGGTGCTTTTCGATCACCGGATTAGTTTGAGTAAGGCTGACGGCCGGAAGAAATTGCGGCGGTACCGTCCTGCGCTGCTTCTTGAACACTGATAATCTGACGATAGACCTGATCGGCAATCCCAAGGCTGTTGGAGCTTGCTATCGAACGGGCATATTCATCGGTCAGAAGTCCTGACCAGGTCTCTTCGGCGAAGCCGCCGCCAAATGTTGAGTCTTTTGCAAGCCCTTCAAAAACCGGTCTCAGCAGTGCAGAGAGGAAATTGGCTTCGAACTCTTCGGCCTTTGCGCGGGCTTCGGCATCGAAGCGTGACGGGTCGGCAGATGCCGCCGGGCTGCCTGAAGCCGGTGTTTGCAAAGTCGTCAGTGGCGGCAAAGCGTTTGGAAGGGAGGCTGAAAGAGTTGTCATGATCAGAAGACCTCGATTTCTGCCTGAAGAGCACCCGACGATTTAATCGCCTGGAGGATGGTGATCATGTCTCGTGGGCCAATGCCAAGGGCATTCAGTCCATCGACAAGATCCTTGAGTGTGACGCCATCCTCAATGATTGCGAGTTTTGCATCGGAGGGCTCCTCCGCGACAATCGTGGTTCTCGGAAGCACAACCGTTTCACCGTTCGGGCTGAACGGTGCTGGTTGGCTTGCTTCGGGTGTTTCCGTGACCAGAAGGGTGAGATTGCCCTGAGCGACCGCAACACGGGAGACCTTGACATCGCGGCCCATAACAATCGTCCCTGACGCTTCGTCGATCACGACCCGCGCAACCTGATCAGGTTCAACGATGAGCTGCTCAACATCCGTCAACAGATCGACGATGTTGCCGTTGAAATTTTGGGTCAGGCGAAGCTGCACTGTTGCCGGGTCGAGCGGCTCTGCGGTCCCACGGCCGATGAACGCATTGATGGCCTTTGCAATCCGCCGCGAGGTCGTGAGGTCAGGGTTGCGCAGCGAAATTTTCACTTCCCGGAGGCTGGAGAGCTCAAATGGAATTTCACGTTCGACAATCGCTCCATTCGTAATCCGACCAGAAGTCGGAACACCCTGTACAATGGAAGCCGCGTCACCTTCGGCAACGAAGCCCGCAATGGCGATCGGGCCCTGCGCGAGAGCGTAGACGTCACCACCCGCACCGAGCAATTGCGTGACGAGAAGGGTCCCGCCGCGCAGACTTTCCGCGTCGCCCATTGCGCTTACCGTAACATCGATCCTTGAACCGGCGGTTGCGAAGGGCGGCAGGTTTGCTGTGACCATCACGGCTGCAACATTATCCGTGCTGAAATTGGTATCGCCAATACCGGCGCCGAGACGATTCAACATCACCCGGAGGCTTTGTTCTGTGAAAGGTGAGTTGTTGAGACTGTCGCCCGTTCCATCAAGACCCACGACGAGACCATATCCGACAAGCTGGTTTTCCCGGATGCCCTCGAAATCGGCGATATCTTTGATCCGAGAGGCTGAAGACGCAGGATTGGCAAAAGACACAAAAGGCAAAGCGAGGATAGCAGCAATGCCAAGCGCCATGACTTTGCGGGCAAGCGGCATGCCAACCGCAGAAAAGAGCAGGGTAACCAGTCTGAAGTGTACAGAATCGGTCCTATTCTTTGTCATCTTCTGCCCATTTTTGATTCTTTGCCGACCCTGATGAACAGGATTTGGCATCATAGGAGCAGATTTCATGCCACTCTGCGTGCCGAGCGCGATTGTTGGTAAGTATCTGGAAAGACGATATAATTTTTTGCGGGCGCCATCTCGGGCATTGGCGGCCTCGTGACTGCCCTGAAAAAGCTGCCTGCCCGTTAACCCTTGGTTAATCATGTGGGAAAAAAGTAGCCGATATCAGGGCGCGCGCCAAACCTCCGCTACAAAAATCAGGGGCCTTTCCTCATGCGTATTCAAAATACGACAAACGCTTCCGGTCTTCGGGATGTGCGAAACAAGAATAAGGCCGGTACGGGTGACGGTAGCTTTTCAGTAGGTGATGAGACAGGTGACGCGGGTGCGTCTGCGCAGTCTTTGAGCGTATCGAATGTCCAGGGTCTTGATGCGCTCTTGTCCCTTCAAGATGTCGAGGATGCCACAAGTGCAAAACGCAGAACCGCGGCGCGCGGCTTCGATCTTCTGGACCGCTTGGAAGAATTACGAACAGGGCTTCTCGGCGGTCGTTTGTCGGCGGCGCAGGTCGATCAAATCGCGCACAAGATCAAGCTTTTGGGGCGGACAGGCGATGTTCGGCTCGATTCCATTTTGGCGGATATCGATATGCGCGCCCGTGTCGAACTTGCCAAACTTGGCGTCTACGACATCTAGTTGTTCAAATTTTAGGTGACTTTTTGCAACCATCTTAAGCGAATTAGAACACTGATTTCAGTCCTTTAGCCAAATCACTCATTTTCTACCGGAAGAACACAGAAATGTCTTAAATGGTGGATTGTGTGCCTCACAAGCTCCGACTATATTCCAGCCAAATTCAGCAGTGAGGTTGGGAGCAACAATGGGCACTGATGTTTTGGATGGCTATCAGCCGAGCGAGGGCGAGGAATTCATGAACCCTCGCCAGGTCACCTACTTCCGGGAAAAGCTGATCAACTGGAAAAACGAGATCCTCGCGGAATCCCGCGAGACCCTCGACTATCTCCAGAAGGACAGCCAGAACCATCCCGATATTGCCGACCGGGCATCGTCGGAAACCGACCGTTCGATCGAACTGAGGGCGCGGGATCGCCAGCGCAAACTGATCGCTAAGATCGATGCTGCACTTGAGCGCATTGAAGATGGTTCTTACGGCTATTGCGAAGAAACCGGTGAACCGATCGGGGTAGGGCGTCTCGATGCACGGCCGATTGCGACATTGTCTCTTGAAGCCCAGGAGCGTCACGAGCGTCGCGAAAAGGTCTACCGCGACGACTAGCGGGATCTGGATAAGGCGCCGCTTCTGCGGCGCTTTTTCGTTGCGCGCTATCTTTTCTCCGGCCAAGTGTCGACGACCCTTCGCGGCCATCGCAATCCACTCTCAAGAAAATGGGAGCGGCACCCGTGTTTATGGCCACGGATGCCGCTGTGGGGCAGCGCCTTTTGGGGAGCTGGGCTGCCGTCGTGCCCGGTGCCAGAGGTTCGGCGCGGGCAGGGGGAGGAGGTTTCGAAAGGTCTCGCAGGATCGAGAAACCTTTCTTTCGGCTCGCCTTAGAATGGCGAGACGATATCGAGGAATTGTTGTCCGTAATTTGGCCGCTGGACGTTGGTGATCTGACCACGTCCGCCATAGGCAATGCGGGCCTGCGCGATTTTCGTTGAATCAATGGTATTGTCGGGATTGATATCACTCGGCCGGATAACACCGGCAACAAGCAACTCGCGGACTTCAAAGTTCACTCTGACCTCCTGCCGTCCTTCGATGACCAGATTTCCGTTTGGTAGTTTCTGAATGATGACGGCGGCAATCGTGGTGTTGAGTTCTTCAGACCGTTCGATCGAGCCGTCGCCTGCCGAGTTGGTATTGGCATTCAGGTTTGCAATCGCCGAGGCATCTGTAACCCCCGGGATCAGGGAAAAAATTGAACCGATAATCCCTGTTCCAGCGCCAATCCCGACGCCTGAAGTTCGTGAGCGCTCCGATTCGTTCTCGAATTCCGCCTCATCATCAATCGTAACGTTCACCGTCAGGATATCGCCGACCTTGTGCGCGCGGCCGTCTCCGAAGAAAGAACTGTCATTCGCCCGCCAAAGGGAATTGGCTGTGTAAACCGCCGGCTCAGGCTCGGGTAGCGGCAAATTCACCGGGCGATAACCAGGGCGCGTTGTCGGATTCTCGATGGCCGTGAGGGGCGGCGTCTTATCGATCTGCGAGATCCTTTGCGGAACTGAACATCCAGCAAGAAGAACCGTTATTGAAACAAGGGCAAACGCCGGGAGTGCTGCCGGTTTCAGCTTTGGACAAGAAAGTTTTGGCATAGGTCTACCTGACATTTTCGTCGGTTTGTGGATATGGCTTGCCATCATGGATCAGCCGTTGGAGGCGATGTTTGCCGCGTAAATGGGATTGCGTGGATCGACGATGACTTCACCGCGGTTGTTGACCCGCGCCCTGATAACGCGGCGTGATTGAAGGTTCATCACGCCGATGACGTCGTCCTTTGCTCCCGCATCGAGTGCGCGACCTTGAACGGTTAGAAGGAGCCCTGGGATTGCATAGAGGATCATCACCGGATCATTCGGCTGGATGAGCTCGGGTTCTCCGACATCCTGCTCCCGGATCAACCGCCCCTGTGAGACACGTCGGACAGCCGCTTTGCCAATCAGAAGGTCCGGCGAAGAGACCGCGCCTGAACGGACTTTCACCGCCGGTATCCGTTCTTCGATGAGGTCTGCAGCAGACAGGACGGCACCGCGTTCTATGTCGCGGCTCGCCATATGGACCGTCTTCATCTCGATGATCGCGCCGCGAACCGGTATCTTGCGTGTGCCGTTGTATGTCTTGAAGGTGACGCTTGTCTGAAAATGCGGGCTTTGCGAAGAAAGTGACATCGTTTCCACGCTGAAGGGGTTTTCTATTCTTGCGTCAACATGAGTTTCGGCAGGGATTTCCGACGTCCTGATTTCAAAGTCGATGGTTTGCGGAATCGCATCGTGTACAGCCTGCCTCAGTGCTTCGAGCACCTCTTGGCGCCTTACGATCTGGCTAGGTCTTGTCACCTCCACAATTTCGATTCCGTTGAGGTTCACATCATAAAGCCCGATCGTGCGGGCTTCGTCAGCGACCCTGGTAGCACTTATGCGCCCGGTCCGCCCCGGATCCGGCGATAGAAAAAGTGCTTCGCCACCCAGGTCTCCGGCGTTTTTAAAAAGGTCGCGAGCGTAAACAATATCACCGTAAACAATGGCGGCACGTTTCAGATCCGCGGCCTCGAGCGCTCCGGTCATGAACACCCCGATCGTTGCAGCAAGGGCCTTTGAAAGGATCAGTCTTGAAAGCATGTTTCCGGTCTCCCCAAGAAGTCTTCGGGCATCGGGGCAATCAGTCTAATAAGCTGCCCTCAATGCCCAATACCCGCCTACTGCGTAATCGCACCCGCAGCCTGCATCATTTCATCAGCAGCTGAGATCACACGTGAATTGAGTTCGTACGCCCGTTGCGCTGAGATCAGGTCCGAGATTTCCGCGACAGCTTCGACGTTGGAACCTTCAACAAAACCTTGCAGGAGATCGCCAAGGCCCTCTTCTCCTGGAGTCCCGGTTTGCGGTGTGCCGCTCGCAGGCGTTTCCAAAAGAAGGTTGTTCCCGATGGATTCAAGGCCGCCTGGATTGATGAAGTTGATTGTGTCGATCTGCCCGACATTCGTCGGCGTTACGGCATCTCCGCTCAATACTTCCACCTGACCGTCCGCGCTGATGGAGATTTCTCGTGCATCTTCCGGGATGGTGATCCCATTACCCACCAGGTATCCGTCGAGTGTAACGATTTCACCGTTCTGATTACGCTCAAACGAACCATCCCGCGTATAGGCGGTTCGTCCGTCAGGTAGCTGGATTTCGAAATATCCGTCGCCACGGATAGCAAGGTTCAATGGTTGATTGGTTTGTTCGAGCTGGCCTTGTGACAGGACCCGGCTTGTTGCGGCAAACCGCACACCGGATCCAAGCTGGATGCCGGTCGGCACCACCGTTCCGGTGTCGGATGATGTTGAACCCACCCGACGCAAATCCTGGTAAAGCAGATCCTGAAACTCTGCCCGCTGCTTCTTGTATCCATTGGTTCGTATGTTCGCGATGTTGTTTGCGACGGTTTGAACGTTCAGTTCCTGCGCCCGCATACCCGACGCTGCAGTATCAAGTGCTCTCATGGTTTAACCCCTTAGGCGGTCTGGACTGTGCCGAGTTGGCTGATGGCCTGCTGGCGCAGGTCGTTCTGGTTACGCATGATATTCGCCAGCTCCTGATAGGCGCGCTGAACTTTGATCATGTCGGAGATACCGGTAACGGCGTCGATGTTTGCGCCTTCAAGCGCATTTTGAATAAGTTGAGGACGCTCGATCGCCTGCGGCTCAACGTCATCGCCTGAAAACAGGTTGCTGCCGATTCGCCCCAATTGTTGTGGATCGTCGAAGCCCACCACACGCAGGCGGCCGATCTCCCCCTCGTTGGTCGAAATCACGCCATCCGCGGTAATCGAAATGTTTGTTTCGCCTGGCGAGAAAAGAATTGGGCCGCCATCACCGAGGACCGGGTGACCGTCATGGGTAACGAGACGACCCTCGGAGTCGATCGTAAACGAACCGTCGCGTGTATAGCGCTCACCAGCCGGCGTCTCCACTGCAAAGAAACCCTCGCCCTTGATTGCAACATCAAGAGGGTTCCCCGTCTGCGAGATAGGTCCTTCGTTGAAATCGCCAATCGATTGGGCATCGAGGACGAAATAAACTTCCTGGTCCCGACGCTCAAATGTTTCAGCACTTGCGTCTGAGCCGATATATTCCTCAAACAGCATTTGCTCGGCTTTAAAACCGTTTGTGTTGAGGTTCGCCACGTTGTTGGCGATGACTTCCATATGTCGCTCAAGCGTTTTCATGCGCGAAAGCGTAACGAGCTGTGCGTTCTCCA
Source organism: Pseudomonadota bacterium (assembly GCA_039180865.1). Taxonomy (GTDB): domain Bacteria; phylum Pseudomonadota; class Alphaproteobacteria; order Rhizobiales; family JACESI01; genus JBCDCU01. Next base: position 10,049 of record JBCDCZ010000158.1, read on the forward strand.
TAACGAACCGCCTTTCTTGCTCCCCAATGGTGCACCCTGGCTCCCCAGCCGGGTGATGCGGACATGCTCCCCAGCATGCTGCATGGTTCATAACTAGCCAAAAGCATGCCAACTAATTAAGTAATTGATTTAATTGAGCTTCAGGTGGAGGTTTTGGTTAAAAAATTCGGAACATCCTGCCGTGACGGCAGAAATGACCGGCAAAATTTGCCGCCCATGGAGCAATTGGTTAACGAATTTCAACCATTCGTTAACCAATTTCGCCCAAAAGATTAACGCGAGAGAATCCGAGCCAAACAAAGAGAAATCGTGGCTTTACGGCCTTCGGTCTCGAACACAAAAAGGCAGCCTCTGGGCGGAAACATGGCGAACGAAGCGGTCGATCAGGAAGAGATTGGGGAAGAAGCGGCAGATGCGCCCAAGAAGAGCAA
>JBCDCZ010000159.1:0-10469 GCA_039180865.1 Pseudomonadota bacterium
CATAATTGAAGCGATCGAAACGCAAAGCACGCTCGTTGGCGTCCTCGGTTAGCCAAATTGTTCGCAGGATACGCATGGGTTGCCGCTGCATCCAATTGACGAACTCCTCCAGGCGCTCGTAATCACGACCCTGGCGGGTGCGTTTTGGATGAATGAGCCGCGTGAGTTGGCTTGATACGAGTGGTTCAAAAGCGATATCGGCACTGGGCGTACTGTAAGAAACTTCGAGCTTCGGCGCCGCTCCTTCGGCGAACTTAAAGGTAAACTCGTCAATGTCCGTCGAAAACCAGTGGCGGGGCAGGAGTGCGGTCAGTGAAAACTTGTCGAGCGTAAAAGTCTGACGGTCGAGCTCACGGGTGAGAACGGCACCAATTAGTCTTTCACGGTCAATATCGCTCGTGGGAAGGATACCAAGGGGGAGGGAGCCAATCTCTTCCTCAAGTATCCGCCTGCGGCGCGCGGCCTTGTCCATGCGCAGCATCAGCCCGGTGACGTCTTGCAGGTGGGTGTAGCCCGCATGAAAACGCGTCTTGAGTTCGTCGACGGGCGTCATCGGCAAGAGCCCGCGCTTTGTCTTCAGAACCAGCTCGATATCGTTTTCGAGGAGCGTATCGGCTTCAATCGCAAAGTGAGTGGCGCCGACTTTGATGGTGCGATATTCGTCGTCGTCATGGACGAGGCGGTTGAACGCATCAAGGCCAGGTCTATAGCGGCTTGGCGTAATCGCGCGAAGCGTGTCGTAATGGCGAAGAATGAACTGGCCGACATCGGAGGTCCGCGGTGCGCGGACAAAGGCTGACATTTTCGGCAAAGGCTGCATGATCCGCTTGTCAATCGCGTAAGGGATCATCACCACTTCACGCTCGCTTTGCACTTCGGTCGTCATTTTGTAATGCGCGAGCACCTGGTAGTACTGCACGGTCATTGCATGGTTTTGGTTGTGGTTGCGCACGGTCCGGGTGCGCACACGCTCGCTTTCGCGCTCGTAGGCCATGGTGACGGTCGACGAGCGCATGTCGCGGTAGGACGATGCCGTTTGCACCATCTTGTCGGACACCTGCGTAACTGCAGTCGCTGCTATGTTGCGCATTCCCTTTTGCCATTCAACGGCACTCGAGGTGCCGCTGGAGCCTGTGTCGGGACGCAGGAAATGCGCGGCTGCAAGTCCGAGCCCCGCACCGATCGGTCCGCCGATTATTCCGCCGATAACACCACCTGCAATATAGGCGGCCACCGACGGTTCGTTGGTTGCCTCTCCGCTTGCCTCACCGTCTGTCGTGCCGGTGGTTTCATCGGTGAGCGAGGCTACAACGATGTCCTGCACTGTGGTGTCGCGCTGGATATCGGCCCTTAAACTCTCGTTCGCGGTGATGGTGTCTTGACGCGAAGTGCGCTCTACGCGGCTCCAGTCTGCAATCGCTATTTTGACTTCCTCGCGCGGGGCAAGCGGCAAACTGTAAAGAAGCCGCCCGAGACCTTGCGCCGCCGGCGACCAGTATTGCCGATAGGTAATCAGCTTCCCGTGAACGAGGTTGCCCGCGACGATCCCAAAGGCGCTTTCGCGGCGCGCGCTTGGGTCCATGCTTATCGGGCTGGTAATGTCCACACGATCACGCGGTTCGTCTCCGTCCGAGATGTCGACAAGCTCTGAGGGCTCCGTGCGCACGAGCTGCGTGAAGGAGAAACTGCGCGGTGAGATATCTGCGCGCGATCTTATGCAGGCGGTGCCGTCCTCATTGTGCACGTCGTAGGAAAAGGCGTCCGGATCGTTCATGAGGTCGTCGGCATCGGGCGCCTCGATCGCCGTCGAAGGCGTAGCAGCGGCCGCGTTGAGAAGATCTCGCCATTTGAAGGCTTGCGCGGGTGAAACGAATGCTACCCGTTCTTTCGTGTCGCGGCGCGTGAGGTCAGCACGATCGAAAATAGCCACCATATTATGCGGTTGATCGGTGTCTTCCTGCGGATCGGCATCATCGCCAGACGGGTTTTCGGTCTTGTCCGGAATGATTTCGCCGGGTGCGGCCACGACAAATGTGTCGTAAGCGGCAAGGGTTTCGGGATCGATTGTCGTACTGAGATAGCCCCGCGCATTGGTGGTAACGCTCGTAATCTCGGTTTCCTGCCCGTCCCGCAGGCCGAGTAGGCGAAGCGGCATTGCGCCAAGCGCTGCGCCCGTTGTCTCGTGCCGGAGCCTCAGGCGCAACTTGGTCGCAGGAGCACCCACATCCACCGCGATCCCACCGTCTGCTTCGGAGATGGCCAAGGGTGTGGGACGTGTCGCAAGGGCGCTCGGCAGCTCTCCTTCTATCTTGAGAAAATCCGGCTTCGTGGCTTGCAGGACCTTGCTCACTTCTGGAACCGCAAAATCGGCAACTTCGGTGCGAAGGCCGAGATTGGCCGCGACTTCGGGGGCTTGGGCTGCCATTTCCCTGATGTCATTTAAAAGTGTGCGTGTCTCAGAAATCAGCGCATCCGGTACTTCGGTGTCGATCACGGTTGAAAGCGCCGTATCTATCGTGCGCAGATTGCTCTCGATCAGGCCCATTCTGGCTTCATCGGCGGTGGGTTCTTCAGCACGCATTTCAGCCATGGTAGCCAACGTGCCGGCAACCAACGCTTTAGCGTTTCCAACGCCCGATGGCGCCGCACGCTCGATAGCGGTGACGTTCCGTTCCAGCTTGTGAAAAGTGTGCGTTATGCGTCGTGAAAACGCCCGAAGTGGTTCGGACTCACCGTCATCGTTCATGGTATATTTCCTCAAATTTCTATAAAGGATACAAACAAAGCACGGCTTCGCCCTGCCGTTCTTAGCTATCTGGCTCACGCCAAGGCGTCCTGATTAAGAAAAAATGCAGACCAGGAAGGCTTTCCAAAAAGTGCCCCTGGAAGCGTGACAATCGTCTTTTCACACAATCACATAGAGATCATGTGACAGGCACATCCGGCCAGACTTGATTAGTCGGTATGGGGTGCGAATGCGTGACGCTGCCGACCGCCGACATTCAAGACCGTCGACGGCGGCCGGCAAACGTCAAACCGGCGAGGCCGGCCAAAAGCATGAAGCCGGCCGCGGGCAGGGGAACCGGCGTAATATCATCCGCCACAACCGACACTTGAGCGGACGTGACACCTGTCGAGACAGTGGAGAGCCCGAGCTGGAACGATCCCCCGTCAAAGCGCGAGGGTGCGCCAAACAGTGGGTCTGCCGCGATGAGATCGTCGACAGAGCTCAGGAGGTCGACAGTGGACTCAGCATCGAACTGGAGCCTCAGAAAGCGGCGATCCGAGGGCCGCGTGTCGCTTACATCTGAGCCGTCATAAACTTCGAAAAGGGACAATTCGAACCCTTGCGCGCTTGAGAGGGTATCTTGTCTGAAAACGGCTAGAAATGAATCTGCTTCATCCAACAAAGGACCGTCCGTGCGGTTGGGTCCGTTAAAGGAGCGGCTTTCGCCGCCCGGTCCTGTCACCTCTGCGTCAAAGGCCGTCAGGCGATAAAGGACGCGTGACGACGTGACGGAATCGATGATGTCGGTGTCGATTGAAAAGGTTCCGGAAAACGTTCCGTTTCCAAAGGGCTGATTGAACGAGAGGTTGTTGACGCCGAGCTCGCCGGAGAAGCTGAAATCAAGCGTTGCCGCCTGTGCAGGGGCCGCGAGGAGACAAAATGCGAGTGCCAAAAATCGTTTCTTCAAAATCAATACTCCCTGTGAAAAACGGATCCTGCGCAGAGGCACTGGGAAGAGGGCGACGACACCGCATCCCAGAAGGTTGCAGGGTTGCCTTATTGTTAAAAAAGGAGGGATGGCTATCCAATCCCCCTAAAAAGGGGGTCAGCCCTGAGACTTCCTTGCCGCTTCGATCCGGTTCTTAACATTGAGCTTCTTGTAGGCGCTCTTGAGGTAGTCGGAAACCGTATTGGGAGAAAGCCCCATAACGCGCGCGCATTCCTTGCGGCTCAAGCCCTGTCCGACATGATAGACAACCTCGAGTTCCCTTCCGCTTAAGAGCTTTGAAGCATCGCTCTCGGCGGGCGCAATCAGGTCGTCCACGCCATTTGCTTTGGTCATCGGGCGGGACTGCGTCAGGTCCTCGATCTTGCGATGGGTGACGAGGCAGAAAAAACGAATGTCCTGCTGGAGGGGTTCCATTCTCGCTTCAAAAAGTTGACGAGAGAGACCGGTGCCGAGATTAAAGCCGCCGAACCGCATTTCTCCACGCAGCCGAACGGGCACGCCGTATCCAGTGCAAAAGCCGAGATCACGGGCTGCGGAAATGAACATCCGCGCGCTTTCCGGCAGATAATCGTAATCCTCCAGGTAATCCGGACCTGTGCGCGTGAATTCGTAATGATCGCAGCAATATTTTAAAAACGGATCCTGATCCGGTGGCGTTGCGGTGAAGAGTTCGGGCATGTTCGACAGGCAAAACGGCGCGCTAAAATCCGGTTCGACAGTGACGTAAACGAAGTATTCGAAGCCGATCGCTTCGAACCCGCGTTTGGCGCGGTCCCAGATATCGGCAACATCGGTTGCTTCTTCAACCTGGCGGATGAAAGGAAGGAGGCTAGGCGTGGTTGGAATCATGTTTTTGAAAAACTACTAAGGGCATTAAGTTTCTGAGATTAAGAACATAATCCGCCTCGCTCGTTTGTCGATACGTTGTATTCCCGCGTCAGAATAGCGATGCGCCGAGCCTGCCGTGGATCTCCATCGACAGACTTTGCTTTTTGGTGGTCATGAGACGTCGCGGCCACTGCTGATTTGTGGTCTCGAATAACCAGCCTTCGGCAACGGTTTGGATGCCCGAAATAGCCTAAGACCTGTATTCACGTGGCCCTTTGAAACAGCAGAACCGGGCCGTTATTCAATGACGCGAGCGCTGCCTGAAACGTGCACAGGCGCATTTTTCTTTCCGTCCATTGTGACCTTGATCAAAGACGGACTGCCCATATCTTCGCCCTGACGGATTGTGAATTCTCCGCCATGCGGCCATCCACGGTCACGCAGATAACCTGCAAATGCCGCCGCCGCCGCCCCGGTTGCCGGGTCTTCGAAAACGCCACCCGATGCGAAGGCATTCCGTACAACAAAGCTTTGGTCCGTTTCGATAAAGACAAGCATGATAGTAACAAGGCCATGCTTGCGCATGACACGTCGCCCCTGATCCAGGTCATAATCCATGCCCGCGAGCGTGCACCGTTCCTTTAACGGCAACATGATGTGATCCGCACCGCCGTGAATGCGAGACGGCGCGAGACGCGGATCAAGGTCGTCAAGCTTGAGGCCAAACAGCGACATAACATCCTGGAATTCATCGTCACTGATGTCGTGGCTATGGGTCGGAGGCGACAAGAGCGTCGTGCGCATGCCTTCTGTCGAGGCTTCAGCATCAACCGTGATAGACGCATCATTTAACGCAAACACATATGTGCCAACACCCGTACGCTGGCCAAGAACGGCGCCGAGAGCAATGGTCGCGTGGCCACAAAACGGTACTTCGGATTCGGGCGAGAAATAGCGCACTCGCCATTTCTTCCCGGAAGTATCCTGTGCGACAGCAAACGCTGTTTCCGAATAACCGACTTCTGCCGCAATCCGGGCCATTTCGTCTTCGTGGATCGCTTCATCAAGCAGCACCACACCGGCTGGGTTGCCACCTTGATTACCTTGGCTGAACGCTGCAATTCTTTGAACAATCATAAGGACCTCCTGTTAAGTCGTTGAGGTCAAGCGTAACGGTCGCCTTTTCAGGTGTCCTGTTGGTTTGAAAGGCGCTTCAGGAGGAATGCCTTCATTTTCATGGCTCAAAAGGCTATTGTACCTGGATGATGAAATCTATCGATCAAATCGATCTTGCTATTATCGAATTTCTTGACAAGCACGGACGTGCTAGCCTGGCGGACATAGGAGGCGAAGTTGGTTTATCCGGCCCCTCTGTCAGTGAACGCCTTCGTCGCCTCCGCGAAGAAGGCTACATCGACGGTTTCGGTGTCAGAATAAATCTGGGTGCGCTGGGTTACAGAATACAGGCTCTGGTGAGAATAAAACCGCGCAGCGGGCAACTTCACCATGTCGAACGCATGATCGAAGAACATCCCAGTTTTACGTCTTGCGATCGCGTAACAGGCGATGATTGTTATGTCGCACGTCTCGTTCTTAACGACATCGCTGAACTGGACAGTATTCTGATCCCATTCCACGATCGGGCGGAAACCCATACGTCAATTGTCAAGTCTTCGATTTTCGATAACAGGCTACCGCCTCTTCGCCCGGATCCACGATAAAGCCTCGAAGGTCCTCAAAAAGCTCAGTTAGACCCATGCTGTACGACGATCTAACAGCAGCTCTTGGAGTGCGTCGCAGCCCAACAATGTTGTGTCTTATTTGTGGCCACTGAGCTGAGTGCGTTCGGCATTATCATAGCCCAGGCATCGGTTCTTCTAACGGGCGCGCATGAGCTACATCCTTTACTCGTATCCAGACTGTGCAAGCCATGTTGTACGCATGGTGCTCGAAGAACTGGGTACACCTTACCGGGATGAGGTGGTTCCAATGCATGAGGGCGCGCACCTGAGCGATGAATTCTTGCGCCTGAATCCTCGGGGTATGGTGCCGGTCCTTGCAGATGAAAAGTCAGGGGCAGTTCTGTCGGAAACAGGAGCCATATTGACCTTTTTGGCAGAACGGAGCGGAAAACTGTCTCCTGCCTCAACAGAGTCTCAGGCGAGGGCGATCTATCTTCAAAGGCTGTATTTTTTGTCGAATACACTGCATGCCGACGCGCAACTTCAGTACTACACGGAACGCTATGTCGGCGATGACACGGCGGAGGCTGTTCGGCCAAGGATCCATGATCGTATGCGTTCACACTTTAGAATGTTAGACGCAGCCATTGCCGAGAATGGCGGTCCTTGGCTACTTGGCGCTGATCTAAGCGTCTGCGATTTCTATCTTGGCGGTTGTGCCCGATGGGCGCTGATCGCTCCGCGCCATTCTCCACTTGAAGCGGAAGCTGTGACTGCCTTGCCATTTTTGAATGCGCTTTTAGAGAGCTTGGAGGCACGCGATAGCGTGCGTCGCGCATTTGATGCCGAAGCCACGCCTCGATCAGCCTATTTTCGAGCTCCGGTCCGATCTGATTGGACGCGCAATGAAAGCGGATTGCCCTGGCAAATTACCTGAGTTGGAAGTGGATCGGTCAACAAAGCAGTGGTCGAAAATTCAGGGAGTCCCGGTTTTTTGCTGTTTCTTAGCCAAGAAGCCCAATTCGGTGGGGACAGAAATCGCTCGTTGGAGAATGAGCACATCCTGCCCACTATCCATACCACCATCGCCATACGCTGGTGGCTGGAACCAAACGAAAGCGTCGGACCTCCGGTCAATTGAGGGACCAACCCCATGGGATGAAGGTGTTTTGCCGCGTAGGTCCTTGTTGAGAGACGACAACGGACAAGGGCTGATGCCATGACTTCCACACTATCGAAAACCCACAGTTGCAATCCTCGCCCAGAACGACCACGCTTTAAGCGGATCATCCGCGCTCTTATACTCGTGATCATTGTCGGCGTGCTCGGCCCGGCAATTGGCGGCTTTTTCGTCGGCCTCGCGCTTGGCGGATTTGTGCTTCTGGACCAGATCCTGACCCTTCCATCATTCAGTCAGGATGATCTCGCGAGCCTTCAGGTCACGAATGCGATCATTTTCGCACCGCTGACCTTCGCGTTTTTTAGTTTCACGATTGGTCCCTTTATCGCACTTCCTGCGGGATTGATCCTGGCTTTCTGGCCCTTGAAAGACCGAGCCATCACAATAAAGGTCGTTATGTCGGTGGTCGTCGTAACGCTGGTGAGCGGGTTAGCCTTATCGGTCCTGATGTCAACGGATGCCTGGCGCAACATCTTTGGCTATTGGCTCGTCGTTTCGGCCTGTTCGATTGTTGCCGGCGTCATCCTTCATTTCACGCTCATTCGGCCATTATTCAACCGCTGACGGTTTTCCGGATACCGCGCAACCCGCATAATCACACTCTACCCATTGAGCTTTGTCGCCATGTGCTTGGTCTGGACGTAGTTCCAGAGCGGACATTCGCCGCGAGTGCATATCTGCGGTCTGACAATCAGTTCGTTCAGCGAACAGTATTGCCATCGAGTGCATCGGTTCCACCACCAAGTCAGCGAATTGGAAGATGCGGTCCGCCTCGTTCTTCTGAGGCACTCAACGCCGCACCGCTATGACTGTGTCACTTAACTCTGGCTTAGCCCGTCATTAGCTGTTTGATCTCCGCGATGAAGGCATTGTCGTCCTGCGCTTTTCGGCGGTCAAGAAGATCCACGGCATCCGTTCCTGCCCTGTAGCGCAAGCGGTTTCCATCCTGGTTCGCGGCCTCCCAAATTACTTCTGCCACAGTCTCTGGTTCAGACGGGTTGGCAGCGAGGCTTCCAAAGACCTTTCCCATCGCTTCGTAGACCGGGGCGTAGTCGGACAGGTTTTCGTCCATTGCCATGTCGAAGGAACGTCCTCCGAAATCTGTTTTGATCATACCGGGCTGAACAATGCGAACGCGGATGCCAAGTGGTTCGAGTTCAAAGTGCAAAGCCTCAGAGAGACCCTCGACGGCAAATTTGGTACCGTGATACAGAGTGCCTAACGGGAAAGTCATCTGCCCGCCGATGGAAGAGATGTTGATGATCGTGCCCGCGCGGTTTGCGCGCATATGCGGCAAGATGGCCTTCGTCACTTCGAGCAAACCAATCACGTTTGTGTCGAATTGCCGCCGAATACGCTCCATGGAAAACGCCTCAAGGGCGCCATAAGCTCCGTAGCCCGCATTGTTGAGTACCACGTCGATTTTGTCGAAACGGTCAATGCCTGCTTGGACAGCCGCCATGATCGAGGCCGGATCAGTCACGTCGAGGCGCACAATGAGAACATTGTCGAGTGCAGCGAGCGGGCCTGTATTGTCGGGGTTGCGCATAGTGGCAATTACGTTCCAGCCCTGTGCCTGAAAATGTTTTGCAGTTGCTTTGCCAATGCCGGACGAAGCTCCGGTAATCAGAATGGTTTTCAACGTTGGTCTCCTTCAGGCGTTGAGAGGTGAATCAGTGTTGCGACTCATTCGACGCGCCGCTTTGCACGTTGTAGCGCAATTACGCGCATCTCCGCGCGACTGGTGCCGCGCATGGTTTCGGACGGATCCAGCGTCACTCATTTTGCGCTATTGGTCCTGGCTTTCGTCCTGGCTCGGCGACACACCGAACTGCCTCGAATACTCTCGACTGAATTGCGACGGGCTCTCATACCCGACTTCAAAGGCGATCTGAGACACAGATTTGTCACTGAAACCGATCAGGCGGCGCGCCTCGATCAAGCGCAGATTTTTCTGGAATTGGAGAGGTGTCATGGACGTAACCTCCTTGAATGCTTTGTGAAAGACCGAGATGCTCATTCCGGTTAAAGCCGCAATATGGGCGACAACAATCCGGCCCCGAAAGCCTTTTTGGATCTCGGCAGTTGCAAGTGCGACCTTGCTTGCCTTTGACTCGTTGTCCATCAATTGACGCAACATCCCGGCATGGCGCGCGCGCAAAAGATGGAAATGGGCCTCTCGCATAGCCATCGGCGCAATTGCTTTTGCATTCAGCGGATCTTGCGAGCTTCCAAACAGTCGGACGAGACATGAGACCAGATGCTCATTAGCACGTTCGACATCCATCGTATGGCCGTCGCCGCGAGCCGCCAGGTCTTCACCGAACTCAAAAACCAACTCCCGTAGGGTATTCAAATCAAGTCGAAGGATTAGAGCAAGATATGGTTTTGCTCTACTGGCTTCCAACACAGCGGAAACAGTTGGCACACTGTGAGAGACGATGAGTGCATCACCGGCTCCGTAGACCAGTTTCCTGGCGCCTATATGCGCGGTTTTTCGCCCTTGCAGCACGAGGCAGACGTTGGGATCGTAGACGGTCCAATCCAACTTGGATGGGCTTTCCTGCCGTACTACGAAAAGCCCGGCAACCTGTGTTGGAACGGGTTGTTCCGGATCAGCATATTTTTCGGCAAATCTTGAAACCTGCAGAATGAAATCTTGATCGATCATTTTTTCACTGTTTTGCGCAGGTTAGCCCACCCGCCGCGCATTGGGAACAAGGTCAAGTCGCTCGGAGAGAATCGGGCAAGCATCTAATAAGAATGTGCAAAATCAGCGTGATCCAAAAGACGAAACTGATTGTCGGTCGAGCCAGGATGCCAAGTTGCGAGATGGACTCTGACTTTACCTTCCCGTGGCATCCCAGACGGTTCTGGTTTTCACACCGCTGTGCGGGACCCGTCGATCCGCGCACACACAATCAGGCATCATTCTAATACAATCGTGCAAGCCAAGTTCCTGCTTAAGCCATATCTACCGGTAGCGAGTGGTGATCGTAATCGTCGCTCGAGCGAGAAATTGAGAGATAGCATGAGATACAG
>JBCDCZ010000160.1:0-10461 GCA_039180865.1 Pseudomonadota bacterium
AGTCTTATTACCCTCTTCGTTCTTTATGGAATTTCCACACGATCAGGCCAGACTTCGGTCGCAACCATGCTCCTTGCGGGTATTGCGATTACCGCGCTTGCCAATGCCGCGACCGGAATATTCGTGTTTATCTCGACCGACCAGCAATTGCGCGATCTTACGTTCTGGACGCTCGGCAGCCTCGGCGGCGCTACATGGGATAAGGTTTTTGTCTCCAGCCTCTTCATCGCTCCAGCAGCGTTTGCAAGCCTGCTCATCGGACGCGGGCTCAACGGGCTTCTTCTTGGGGAAGCGGAAGCCTTTCATCTCGGTATCGATACGCAGCGCCTGAAGCGCATTATCATGGTGATCGTTGCCTGTGCTGCCGGAGCGGCTGTCGCGGTTGCCGGCATCATCGGCTTTGTGGGTATCGTCGTGCCGCATCTCTTGCGCCTTTTGATCGGGGCCGATCATCGGTTCCTGGTGCCATCAAGCATCATGGTCGGCGGAACGCTTCTCCTTCTTGCCGATATGGTCGCGCGGACGATTGTCACGCCCGCCGAACTTCCGATCGGCATTGTCACCGCCCTCATCGGCGCACCCTTCTTCTTGTGGCTTCTTCTGAAACGGCGGGTGGCACTCGATGTTTGAAGTGAAAGACGTAAGCCTTTCCTATGGCGATAAAACCATTCTGCGTCCCACAAACCTGACGCTTCGAAATGGCGAACTCACCGTCATTATCGGGCCGAATGGTGCCGGGAAATCCTCGCTCCTGAAGCTTGTCACCGGGCAGGTGAAGCCAAGCACCGGTTCAATTGAAATGGACGGCGACGCCATTTCCCGGATCCGGCCCGCTGAATTCGCGAACCGTCGTGCGGTACTTTCGCAAAGTAACCGGTTGAGTTTCCCATTCACGGTTCTTGAAGTGGTTCGTCTTGGCATGCTGAACCGGTTTTCCGACCGCGACTGCGCCCATGATATGCTCCACAAGGTTGATCTTCCCGGTTTTGAAGGCCGCTTTTTTCAGGATCTTTCCGGCGGCGAACAACAGCGCGTTCATTTCGCGCGCGTGCTCTGTCAGCTTGAGACGGCATCAGCGCCGCGGGAACAGCAATTCCTCTTTCTGGATGAGCCCACATCGAGCCTCGACATCAAGCATCAATTAAGCCTTCTCGATGTCGCGCGTTCCTATTGCCAGGAGGGCGTCGGTGTTGTTGCTGTTCTTCACGACGTCAACATGACGGCACTTTACGCTGACCGGGTGATCGTCATGAACGAGGGTGCGGTTGTGGGTGATGGAACGCCGCTTGAAACCATTACCGACCAATGCATGCGGGATACGTTCGGTGTCGCGCTAGAGGTCGGGCGCGTTCCGGGTGGCGATACACCTTTCGTTCTACCCGCCCATGGCGCTGTTTGACGCGGTTGGCTGCCGCAATCCGGCGCTTATGCGCCGGATGAAAGCATTTCTCGTAAGATTGGGTTGTATCGGGCTGTGCAGGTCGTTTGAGACAACGTCGCACCATCTCTCTGGGCCCCGGCTCAAATCCGTTCTGGGGCCGGGGAAATAGGTGGTTGGATATGGGGTAAAACCGCAGAGACCGTTTCGTTGGCACTTTGGAAAGGCTCAATGTGTTTTGAGTGGGAGGTATTTCAGCTCAGTTCCCCGGGCCTGACCCGGGGCCCAGAGGAAGCCCGCCGAGGGCACAGAAGGAAAGACTGACCCGCCTACCCCTCCTTACCCTCATTCACATTAGAGAGTGTCTTCAAAACCGACACCGATGAGATCGACCCGATCCGCACGCCCTCTTCCGTGACCCCGATTTCCGCCTCGTCGCTCAAACGGTCGATGATGTCTTTGACCGGCGTTGCGGCATCGACCACAGGCCCCTCGCCACCCCCGGCTTCACTCACACTTGGCACCATTACGTCGCGGGCCGTCAGGACCCCGAGCGGGTTCATGTGCTGGACGAAATCGGCAACATAATCATTCGCCGGATTGGAAAAGATATCGCGCGGGCTTCCGGCCTGAACGATCCGTCCGCCCTCCATAATCGCGATCTGATCGCCGAGTTTGAACGCTTCGTCGAGATCATGGCTCACAAAGATGATCGTCCGCTTCAAGCGCGTCTGGAGTTCGAGAAGCTCGTCCTGCAAGCGCGTACGGATCAGCGGATCGAGCGCTGAAAACGGCTCATCCATAAGGAGCACCGGGGCTTCGGTCGCAAAGGCCCGCGCAAGACCAACGCGCTGCTGCATGCCGCCGGAGAGTTCGTTCACTTTCCGGCCCGCCCAATCGGAGAGACCCACAAGATCCAATTGCTTCGCCACCCTTTCACGGCGCTCGGTAGCAGGCACGCGCGCAAGCTCCAACCCAAGGCCGACATTGTCGGCAACTGTCCGCCAGGGAAGAAGCCCGAATTGCTGGAAAACCATGGCAACCCGCGAGCGGCGTATCGAGCGGAGCTGCGCCTTCGAGGCACTTGCAACATCAACCATGCCAGACCCGGTGTTCACCATCACCGATCCGCGTACCACAGTGTTGAGCCCGTTGACGGCGCGGAGCAATGTCGATTTCCCAGACCCCGATAAGCCCATCAGGACGAGAATCTCGCCCTCCGGCACATCAATCGAGCAATTGTGGACGCCGAGCACCTGACCGGTCGCCGTCTGGATTTCAGCCCTGCTCTTTCCGTCATCCATCATGGTGAGGGCGTTCTTCGGATCATCGCCGAAGACGATGTTCACTTCGTTGAAAGAGACCGCGACCGTCATTTCTCGGTTTCCCTGACGCGCAGAAGCCGGTCGAGCATGATTGCGACCACGACTATGATGAAGCCGCTTTCAAAGCCAAGCGAGGTATTCACCTGATTGAGGGCGCGCACGACCGGAACGCCGAGCCCGTCTGCACCGACGAGCGCCGCAATCACCACCATGGAAAGCGAGAGCATGATCGTCTGATTGAGGCCAGCCATGATCTGCGGAATGGCGTACGGAATTTCGACCTTGAGAAGCTTGTCCATTGAGGTCGCGCCGAACGCATCAGCCGCTTCCGTCAGGGCTTTCGGGGTCGAGGAGACGCCGAGATAGGTAAGCCTGATCGGTGCTGGCAGAACGAAGATCACGGTTGCGATCAGCCCCGGAACCATGCCGATCCCGAAAAAGACAATCGCCGGAATGAGATAAACAAAGGTCGGAAGCGTCTGCATCAGGTCGAGGACGGGCCGAAGGAACGCATAAAAGCGCGGCCTATGGGCTGCCACAATCCCGATCGGAACCCCAATCGCCATACAGACGACACAGGCTGACAAGACCAGCGTCAGGCTTTCCGTCGTCTCCTCCCAATAGCCCTGGTTGAGGATGAAGAGAAATCCGAGAAGGACCAGAAGACAGACCTTCCAGGAGCGCTGCAGAAACCAGGCGAGCGCCACGAAGAGCGCCACCACAATCAAAGGGTGCGGCGTCTGAAAGGCCCAGAGGACGGCATCGATCAAAGTCTCCATGCCGTCGGCAAGACTATCGAAAAACCAGCTGCCATTTTCCTGCAGCCAGTCGAAGACGTTTTTCGCGGTCTTACCGACCGGTATTTTGGTTTCCGTCAACCAGTCCATCCGCGCCCCCACTTGCGCTCAAAATTGCCTTTTCAATAAAAAACCCCGACGCAAGGCCGGGGTTCTTATCTTGTCAGGTTTAGAGGCCGAGGGCCGATTTCACGGCAGCGAGACCATCGCCGCCATCCTTGGTTTTGACACCGGCAAGCCAGGTCTCAAGAACGCTGCCATTGGCTTTCAGCCATGTTTCGGCGGCATCATTCGCATCTTCGCCATCATTCAGGATCGCGCCCATGATCTCGTTTTCCATGGCAAGCGAGAATTCAAGGTTTGTCAGAAGCTTGCCGACATTCGGGCAGGCATCGACATAGCCAGCACGGGTGTTCGTAAAGACCGTCGCGCCACCGAGATTGGGGCCGAAGAAATCGTCTCCGCCGGTGAGGTAGCTCATCTTGAAGTTGGCGTTCATCGGATGCGGTTCCCAGCCGAGGAAGACGACCGGCTCGTCGCGTTTGTCCGCCCTCGCGACCTGAGCGAGCATCCCCTGCTCGGAACTCTCCGCCACTTCGAAATCCGTGAGACCGAAATGATTGCCGTCGATCATCGACTGGATCAGGCGGTTGCCGTCATTGCCGGGCTCAATGCCGTAGATCTTGCCGTCAAGCTGATCCTTGAATTTCGCAATATCGCCGAAGCCCTTGATGCCGAGCGCCGCACCTGCCGCATTGGTCGCGAGCGTATATTTCGCGCCTTCCAGATTGGCGCGCACGGTATCGACCGTCTTCGCTTCCTTATACTGCTTGATGTCGCCTTCCATGGTCGGCATCCAGTTTCCGAGGAAGATGTCGATGTCGCCCTTTGCCATGGAGGCATAGGTCACCGGCACGGAGAGGACCTTGACGTCGGTCTCATAGCCGAGCGCTTCCAGAACCGTCGTCGTTGCCGCTGTCGTCGCGGTGATGTCGGTCCAGCCCACATCGGAAAATGTCACGGTCTCGCAGGCTGCCATTGCAACGCTTGCGGATGTGGCAAGCGCGATCATGCTCACCCCGAGTTTCGTCAAAACCTTCATTGCACTCTCTCTCCCCTTTTGATGCGCAGACGGTATGCGGTGTCGTTACACGCCAGGTTGCGTTTTTATTGATTGACTAGTCAATTAAGAACGGAAACACTCCTGAACGCAAGACCAAGGCGCGGATTAAATCCGGCGCCCTCGTCAGGAGGATAGGCGAAAGTGCCGAAAACGGGAATGCAGGAGGCACGCCGCGAGGCGCTCATCGATGCGACGATCAAGGAAGTCGGCGTGCGCGGCTCGCTTGATGTGACGGTGAGCCAGATCGCGAACCGAGCTGGCGTCTCGAGCGGTCTCGCGCACCATTATTTCGGCAGCAAGGACGAGATCTTTATGGCCGCCATGCGCCATATCCTCTCCGTCTATGGCCGACTGGTGCTGGAAGAACTTGAAAACGCGGAAACGCCCCTTGCCCGTGTCGAGGCGGTTATCCGCGCGAGCCTCCACGAAAAACATTTCGAGCCGGAAATGGTCGCAAGCTGGCTTGCCTTTTATGTCCGCGCGCAGAGCATGGCAGACGCCCAGAGATTGCTGCGTGTCTATGCGATCCGGCTTCATTCGAACCTGATGCATGATCTGAAAAAACTCACCGAACCGGCTCGCGCCGAAGCCATCGCCCAAGGCATGGCCGCGATGATCGATGGTTTTTACATCCGCCACGCTTTGAAAGAGCCGGTGCCGGAGCGTGCGCATATCATCTCAATGGTGATCGATTTCCTGCACGGCCAGCTTGAGCCGAAAGACCAGAAGGCCCCTAAATGAAGGATCCCGCATGATGGACGCGCAACCCAAGGCCAGCCACTTCATCAATGGCGTTTACGTGGAAGATGAAACCGGGGTCGAAATCCCGGTCATCTATCCGGCAACCGGGGAGCGGATTGCAACACTTTATGCCGCGACGCCCGACATCATCGATGATGCGATCGCGTCCGCCCTCGCAGCTCAGGTTGAATGGGCAAAGACCCGGCCCGTCGAGCGCGGCCGGATCCTGCGCCGGGCCGCAGACATCATCCGTGAGCGCAACCGCGATCTTTCGATCCTTGAGACCATGGATACCGGCAAACCCTTACAGGAAACCCTCGTTGCCGATGCCACTTCAGGCGCCGATGCGCTTGAATATTTCGGCGGGCTTGCGGCAAGCCTTACCGGCGAGCACATCCCGCTTGGGGCCGATTTCGTCTATACGAACCGCGAACCGCTCGGGCTTTGCGTCGGGATCGGTGCCTGGAATTATCCGACCCAGATTGCCTGCTGGAAGGGCGCGCCAGCACTCACCTGCGGCAATGCCATGATCTTCAAACCGTCGGAGACGACGCCGCTTTCTGCCCTCAAGATTGCTGAAATCCTCGTCGAGGCCGGGCTTCCCGCAGGCTGCTATAACGTTATTCAGGGTTTCGGCGATGTCGGAAGCGCGCTTGTCTCCGATCCGCGCGTCGCCAAAGTCTCGCTCACGGGCTCCGTTCCGACCGGAAAGAAGGTCTATGCGTCGGCGGCATCCGGCATCAAGCATGTCACCATGGAGCTCGGTGGGAAGTCGCCGCTCATCATTTTCGATGACGCAGAAATCGAGAATGCGATCAGCGGCGCCATGCTCGCGAACATGTATTCTTCCGGTCAGGTCTGTTCGAACGGCACCCGCGTCTTCGTCCAATCGGCGATCAAGGAGCGGTTTTTGGACCGTTTCAAAGAGCGCGCGGAGGCGATTAAGCTCGGCGATCCGCTTGATGAAGAAACCCATATGGGCCCGCTTGTGAGCGAAGCCCAGATGGAGAAGGTGCTTTCCTATATCGAGATCGGCGAACGGGAAGGCGCGCGGCTTGTGACCGGCGGGAAACGGGCTAAAGGTCTCAACGGTTTTTACGTGGAGCCGACGGTCTTTGCCGATGTCAAAGACGATATGACGATTGCGCGCGAAGAGATCTTCGGGCCTGTCATGTCAGTCCTCGATTTTGACGACGAAGCCGATGTGATTGCACGCGCCAACGATACCGAATTCGGACTATCTGCTGGCGTCTTCACGCAGGATATCACCCGCGCCCACCGGGTCGTGGCAGCCCTCAAGGCCGGGACCTGCTGGATCAACACCTATAATCTCGCGCCGGTCGAAGCGCCCTTCGGAGGCTCGAAATCCTCAGGCGTCGGGCGGGAGAATTCCAAGCTCGCCATCGATCATTACAGCGAAATGAAATCGGTCTATGTGGCGATGACGCCCGTCGACAGCGCATATTAGGGGCCGGGTCTTGGAAGCTGATTTTGTCATCATCGGTGCCGGGTCTGCCGGCTGCGCCATGGCCTATCGCCTTTCGGAAGACGGCACGAACTCCGTCATCGTGATTGAGTTCGGCGGAACCGATAGAGGCCCGCTCATCCAGATGCCGGGCGCGCTTTCCTATCCGATGAACATGAAGCGCTATGATTGGGGCTATCAGTCCGAACCTGAGCCGCACCTCGGCAATCGCCGCCTTGCAACGCCGCGCGGCAAGGTGATCGGAGGGTCGTCTTCGATCAACGGCATGGTCTATGTGCGCGGCCACGCGCAGGACTTCAACCATTGGGCGGAAAGCGGTGCGACCGGCTGGTCCTATGCCGATGTCCTTCCCTATTTCAAACGCATGGAAACCTGGGATAGCGGCGGCCATGGCGGCGATCCCACCTGGCGCGGTACCGACGGACCTTTGCATGTCACACGCGGCACCCGCGAAAACCCGCTTTATGAAGCCTTTGTCAAGGCAGGCGAGGAAGCCGGTTATCAGGTGACGGGTGATTATAACGGTGAGAAGCAGGAAGGCTTCGGCCCGATGGAACAGACCGTCTATAAAGGCGAGCGCTGGTCAGCTGCGAAAGCCTATCTGAGGCCCTCACTCAACCGCACGAACTGCGATCTGGTGCGCGGGCTGGCGCGCCGTGTCGTGATTGAAGACGGGCGAGCCGTCGGGGTCGAGATCGAGCGCAATGGTGCGATTGAGGTGAT
Source organism: Pseudomonadota bacterium (assembly GCA_039180865.1). Classification (GTDB taxonomy): domain Bacteria; phylum Pseudomonadota; class Alphaproteobacteria; order Rhizobiales; family JACESI01; genus JBCDCU01. Next base: position 7,574 of record JBCDCZ010000160.1, read on the forward strand.
CCGCGCACGCCGCGAAGTGGTCGTTGCGGCCTCCTCCATCAACACGCCGAAGATCCTGATGTTATCGGGGATCGGGCCAGCGGAGCATCTTGGCGAACACGGGATTGCGGTCCACGCCGATCGGAAAGGTGTCGGCAAGAATCTTCAGGATCACCTTGAAATCTATCTTCAAATGGCGAGCCTCCAGCCGATCACGCTTTTCAGATACTGGAACCTTTTCGGAAAGGCATGGGTTGGCGCGCGCTGGCTCTTCACAAAGACCGGTCCGGGGGCGACGAACAATTTCGAATCCGCCGCGTTTATCCGCTCGGAAGCGGGGGTCGATTACCCGGATATCCAATATCACTTCCTGCCGATTGCGGTCCGCTATGATGGTCAGGCGGCCGCCGAAGGCCATGGCTTTCAGGCCCATGTCGGTCCGATGCGCTCGCCGTCTCGGGGTGAAGTGACGCTGAGGAGTTCCGATCCGGCCGATCCGCCTAAGATTGTTTTCAATTATATGAGCAAGGAAGAGGACTGGATTAAGTTCCGTACCTGTATTCGCCTGACGCGCGAGATTTTCGGGCAGGAGGCGTTCAAGCCCTATACGGGGAAAGAAATCCAGCCGGGGGCAGCACTCCAGAGCGACGAAGAATTGGATGGCTTTGTACGCGAACACGCCGAGAGCGCCTATCATCCGTGCGGCACGGCGAAGATCGGCCGGGCGGACGATCCCTATGCTGTCGTCGATCCCGAATGCCGGGTGATCGGGGTGGAGTGTTTGAGGGTTGCCGACAGCTCCATTTTCCCGCGCATTACCAACGGCAATCTCAACGGCCCGAGCATCATGGTCGGCGAGAAGGCATCGGACCATATTCTTGGAAAACACCCCCTTCCCCCATCCAATGCCGTTCCGTGGATGCACCCGGATTGGGAGGGTGAACAGCGGTAGGTGCGGTGCACTGCGAGATATTAGGATAGCGCTCGGCCCGAGGGTGGGCATATGCGCCCTGCCCCCAATAACCAAAAGCGCGGGTGGGACGGGCGGAACCCGGCTGGTCCGCATGACGTCCGAAATTTCGGCAGTTGCAGTCCGACAAAATCCATTACAGCATGCGCAACATGTATAGTTATTATCTCATTTCGCCCGGCGAGCGACCGGAGTGGGTCTCTGTAGCACATCACCTTTGGGGTAATGAATGCGACTTCGACTCAGATGGAAATGCTGACGAAGCGTCGGCTGGATGCTGGACAGAACTGACGGTAGCGCTCCGCCCAGAATGCAGGGAGCGTGTCGATGTCGATCCGATCGATGACAATAAACCTTTGGTGTTGGTAGTCCGCTCAGAATCTGCCGACCTTGCCAGGAAGGCAGCACTGTTCCTGCTATCTCAATCCGGCGGAACGCTGAGCGATGTAAGCCCGCGCTAATCGTTCGCAATACCTGGTAGTTTCATGAGTTCACGATCTAGGCGGGAACACCCTTCTGGGCCCCGGGTCGAGCCCGGGGAACGAAGCTGCTTTATCCGTCGCGCCTGAAACTTCGAATATAAGCCGGGCGCAACCACAACGATATTTCCCACTAACCCGTTACACCCCCACGCGTTCCCCGGACTTGACCCCGGATCCAGAGCGAGGGTGCGCCGGGAGAACAAACTCGCCACCTCTACTCGTCACCGATCATTGTGTTTCGCAACGACTTGAAACCAAAGGATCCAAAACCCATTTTCTCATTGATAAATATGAGCAATTCATACAAAAAAATGATCTCGATGAAGCTGAGATAAAGCCCAATCAGAAAGAAGAAAACGTTGCTTGAATCCAGCAGAAACACAATCGTGTAAAACTGCGCGACATGAAGAACGAGAAACAGGATCTTGTTGTAATCGAAGAGGGCATAAAGCCGCTTAAAAACATATAGATTGGCGTCAAAGACGATGTTTATTGCTTTATCGAACATAGTATGGCTCGCGCTTTGTGGCAGTATTGGTAGCCACGTTTAAACAGATATTCTCTGCTTGTCGTCCCAGAGTCTGGTCGAAGGTTTTCGGGTGGTGGAGAGACCCTTCCGGACCCCAGGCCGGAGCAACAGGAACGAAGCTGCTTTATCCGTCACGCTTGAAACTTCGTGTATAAACTAGGCGCAACCAGAACGATATCTGCCACTAACCCGTTACACTCCTACCCGTTCCCCGGCCTCCGAGCCGGGGGCCAGGCCAGATCATCAACAGGCACAATGTCTTATTTTGTTTATATTCTCGCCAACAAGCGCAATGGCACACTCTATACCGGCATGACGAACTCTTTGTCCCGCCGCATTGAAGAGCACAAGCTTGGGATTGGAGCGACCTTTCCCGCAAAACACGGCTGTACTCTTCTGGTTCACGCAGAACGTTTTGATACGGCTCAGGATGCGATGCGTCGGGAGCGTGCGATAAAACGGTATCATCGCAAATGGAAGCTCGATCTGATCGAAAAGGAAAATCCCGGCTGGGAGGACCTGTCGTACCGTTGGTTATGAGCACGCTGCGCGCTTTAACGTAGCCGGGCGATGCGGAGAATTTCCGATCGGCGGACACATTTTCCTGGAGCCCGGGGAACGAAGTGAGACAATCTTAGCCCGTCAACATCTCATCGAATGAAACATCTTGGAACTAAAATGTTTCGAGTTTTCTGTGCTTTTCCGCACGTTCCCCGGCCTCCGAGCCGGGGCCCAGTAAATCTCTCACCACGCCACAAACCATGAAACTTCCCCCTATTCCGCCGTTTTCTCCGTGAGCGAGCGGATCACCGTCTTATGGCTTGCCTCCTGAAGGCGCTGGGTGGAGGCACGGACCTTCGCCATGGCAGCGTTCAAAGCGACCGGATCAATCTTATCTTTCGAGACAAGTTCCAAGACCGCCTTTCTG
>JBCDCZ010000161.1:0-10440 GCA_039180865.1 Pseudomonadota bacterium
AACGGCAACGTTGCTATAGACGTGCTGCGTTTACTGGCAAAGTCTCCGGTTGAGTTCGACGGATCCGACATTGAACCGGAATTCGTGGATGACGGCGTTGAGACCATTCACATTGTTGGTCGCTCTCCGTTGGAGAAGGCCAAGTTTGACGCGGTTATGATCAAGGAACTTGGCGGTCTGGAAAGCGCCAATGCCATGATTGCTGATGGAGACAGCCTTGTTCCAGATAGCGACGATCAGAAGGTTTCGGCTCTAAGGACGCTCTTCGGAACCCACAAGGATGGTGCGAAGAAGACGGTCATATTTCATTCCGGTTGGACGGTGACCGCATTTGGTGGAGACAATGGCAAGGTAATGTCCGTTTCCTTGGAAAACCACAAAGAGGAGCGCCGCGTCATTGATTGTGACAGTGTTGTGAGCGCCATAGGTTTTGAGGATGCAGGGACACTCGTTGAAAATAAGACCCTTCCGGTACCTGATGAGAATGGTGCACTAGGCGGCGGTTTGTTCGCGGCCGGTTGGTTCAAGCGGGGCCCGAAAGGAACAATCCCCGAGAATAGGACAGACAGTCAGAGTGTCGCGAATTCGATTGTTGCCTATTTAGACGGTGTGTCCATTTGGCAGAAACCGGGCAGGATGGCACTAATGCCCAGTATTCAGGACAAGGCCACGACCTATGAACATTGGCTTGCTATCGACGAAAGAGAACGTGCCTCAGCACCTCCTGGACGGGTACGCAGCAAAATCCGAAATAGGCGAGATATGTTCGCCATTATAAAAGAACAAAGGGTTACCGGATGAAAATCGGACTTTTATACGCCACTGAAACTGGCAACTCCGAAATGCTTTGCGATGATATCGAGACAGAATTGGGTACCGGGTTCGATTGCGATATTCAAAATATGGGAGAGGTGGATCCGGCTGATCTCGATACGGATACATTATACATTTTCGTAACCTCAACTTATGGAAACGGCGATCTGCCCTCTACAGCGACCAGTTTCTTCGATGCGTTGAATGAGCATAAGCCCGATTTGAGTGGGATCAGATTTGCCATGTTCGGTCTGGGCGACCGGGTGTTCGATGAAACCTTCAATCAGGGATCCGAACGGTTGGCGGCCAGCTTAAAGGAATGTAAAGCCGAAATGATCGGCGAACGCGGTCTCCATGACGCGTCGTCCGGAGAAATGCCTGAGGATATTGCTCTCCCTTGGATAAGGACCATCATGTCTGAGGTCACTGCGGAAGCAGCTTAGAATAAAAGTTCCGTATGCGGCTTGGTTTTCGCAAGTAACATACCAAATCTACTGACTATTCGCGCAAGTCAAAGAAGAAAAGTGGTGAATAATGCCAGATCATACCTTCCGCCATGAAATACGAGTAACTTGGGCGGACTGCGATCCAGCGGACATCGCATACACCGGACGGATACCTTACTTCGCCCTCGATTCCATAGACGCATGGTGGGAGCATCACCTCGGGCACGGTTGGTTTCAGATGCGAAAGGATCTGGGTTTGGGCACGCCATTCGTGCATATGGATCTTGATTTCAGGTCACCCCTAACTCCGCGGCATCGACTGATTTGCGAAGTGATGCCAAATCGGCTCGGCGTGTCCTCGGTCGGATTTTCCGTAAGGGGATTCCAGGATGGTACTTTGTGTTTTGAAGGCAACTTTGTAAGTGTGTTTGTAGCTCCTCCTGGGTTGAACAAAGTATCTGCGCCTCCTGAAATCGAAGCGCTTATCCGACCGATGCTGGACGCCAGTATGGAAGATGCGTGATGGACACCGGGCTGCCAAAAGATGGAGATCAGCCTGCCGAAAGCGTTGCGAATCCCGATGACTTGATTGCGGTCGTGGGCCAGCGGGTTCGCGCCCTGCGCCTTTACCGCTCCATGTCCCGCCGGGTTCTCTCGGAACGCTCCGGCGTATCGCAGCGCTATCTTGCGCAACTTGAACAGGGCGAGGGGAACATTTCGATTGCCCTTCTTCATAAAGTCGCAACGGCTCTTGATGAGCGCATCGACTGGTTCGTGCGTGATGAAGCCCAGCACGCTGTCAATCAATTGCCGGATCTTGTGCGGCTATACGCGAGCGCACCCGCATCGACAAAACGTAAGGTCCTGGAACTCTTAAAACCGGAGGAGCAAATCGCCCAAAAGGGCGCGCGGATCGCGCTGATTGGTTTGCGTGGTGCCGGGAAATCGACGCTTGGCGCACTTGCAGCAAAGGAGCTGGATGTTCCCTTTGTTGAGCTGAATGATCTGATTGAACAGGCGAATGGCATGTCCGTCCACGAGACCTTTGCGCTTTATGGTCAGGAAGGATACCGGCTCCTAGAGCGCGAAGCGCTTGAAAAGCTTGCTGCAAATGAAAACGGCATTGTCCTTGCCGTCGCAGGCGGGATTGTCTCCGAACCTGAGACCTACGAGTTTCTGTTGAGCCATTACCATTCGATCTGGTTGAAGGCGGCACCTGAAGAGCATATGGAACGGGTAAGGGCGCAGGGCGATGAGCGACCCATGGCGGGTAACCCCGCAGCCTTCGACGAACTCAAGAAAATCCTTGTGAGCCGGGAAGCGCTTTATGGACGTGCGGATGTCGCGGTCGACACATCCGGCCGCACGCTGAGTGAAAGCTTAAGCGATGTCCTCCGCGCCATTTCCGATAATGGTTTCCTCGCCCTTGACCGCGAACGCGCCTGAACCTTCTCTTCGCTTCTCCGGCCCGATCCTCGTCACCGGCGAAAGCGCGCTCCAATTATCGCTTGCGGCATTTTTCGCAAAGACCGGTCATCGGGTGATTCTGTTGGATGATGACGAAGCCGCTCGCGAGCGCTCGGGGCACTTTCTTGGTCAAATCCTTCGTCATGAGTATGAGCCGCACAACGCCTGGCTAAACCATATCGTTCAGCACATTACGGGCGAAAGTTTTCCAGAAGTAGAGCTTCTGGTGGATGCCGGAAATGACCGTCCGAAAGACCGAGGAACCCGCCTTGCGGCTATGAAAGATCACCTCGCTCGGGGCGCTCTGATCCTCATTCAAACGACAATCGCTGATCTTGGTCCTTACCAAGGCCTGATCGATGCCGGTTTCAATGTTCGGATGGTAAACTTTCAGGCTCCCGCCCATCGCGCGCCACTGGTTGAGATCGCGAAGGATGAACGTATTCTCGCGACAGATCCGGAATTAGAGAATTGGCTTTCGGGCCTGGGCAAAATCTGTGTGCCGGTGGCGTTTGTTGATGGTTTTCTGGCAAACCGGATCGAACGGCGCTTCTATGAAGGCGCTGAACGGCTTCTTCTTCGCGGCGCACTGCCATATGAAATTGACGAGGCACTTGTTGCGAGTGGCTTTTCAATCGGACCTTTTGAAGCCCAGGATCTGAGCGGACTTGATGGCCCTTATTATGCGCGCCGTTCTGAGAGAGAACGTTTACCTGAGGCCAGGCACTTTAAAGCACTCGTTTCAGATCGAATGGTTGAAGAAGGGCGGCTTGGAAAGAAAGTGGGAGTGGGCTGGTACCGCTATCCGGGGGGCGGGGGCGCGGTGATTGATCCCCTGATTGAAGATCTCATTGCTGAGGAAGCGCACTTTGCAAAGATCCCCCGGCGTGAGTTTTCCGATGATGAGATCGTTCGCTATTTGAACGCCGTTTTGGGGAAAGCCTGCGAAGCGTGTCTCGATGCAGGAATTGTCGAGGAGGCGACCACGGTTGACCGTGTCGCCTCGCTCGTTCTCAACCTCCCCGAAGGACCGCTCGCTTATGCGAAAAGGCATGGAGCAGAGGCGCTTGCTGTGGATCTCAATATCGTGTCGGCGGATGGACCGGCGTCTTAGCGCTTTTTCTTGCGTGAGGTCACTGTCTTACCGAACCGCTGCTCTGCGAGGGCACGACTCTTCGGTGAAAGATGCTCAAGGTTGTATCCGACTTTGCGTTTGTTGAATTTGCCGATAACCGGCTTGTAGTTATGGGTATAGATGGCTTCGCCAAGTGACGGATCCGTGTTCCAGCCAGGGTTTTCAGCTTGTGCGGCACCAATGGTGAACGCTGAGACTGCAACGGCAAGAATAAGAGTTTTCATAATCGTTCCCTTTGATTGGAGCTTTGTTCTGCACACGATGTGTGGATCGTGGGCGCAACCGACCAATCAAGCGTCTTCACAAGGCCTGCAGGCTTTGTGATTTGAATGGAATTTCGCGTGAAGATCGAGGCTCAGGACGAGTTTTAGTTGTCCTCGACCCCAAAAACGCCTGAGACGATGTTGTCGTTCAAAAGCGCGTCGACATTCAGTTTCCCGGCATCTGTGACCGGTGAAAAAGACTGCATTGCCTTTCGAATGAAGGCTTCCTGCCGGCGCACGATCTTGACGGCTTCTTCAACATCGACCGCCTCAAAACGGATTGTCATACCCGGCTTGATACGTCCGAAAAGTGGAAGGTCCGCAGAGACTACTGTCGCAATCTTGGGATACCCGCCGCTTGTCTGGTGGTCGGCAAGAAGGACAATCGGTTGCCCGGACCCCGGAACCTGAACGGCACCGGCGGTAATCCCGTCCGAGACAAAGTTTTCAAAATCGTACACTTCCAGGCTGGGGCCTTCGAGCCGTGCGCCCATGCGATCAGACGCTTTCGAAAAAGAAAAACTGGCCGACAAGAATGTCTCAATACCCTTTGCCGTGAAAAAGTCGTCCTGCGGACCAAGAACGGCACGGATTGAAACAGCTTCACCGGCGTCATTCTGCGGTACTGCGTTCGGAAGGGTCTCATAGCTTCCTTCAGTGCGCGTGGGCGCGTCTTCCAAATTGAGCGGCAGAAGATCGCCTTCTTTCAAGGCGCGGCCTTGAAAACCGCCGAAGCCGCCGCGCACATAGGTAGAGAGGCTGCCCATAAGAGAGGGAATCGCAAGGCCGCCTTCAATTGCAAGATATGCAATGGCCGTCCCCTTTGCGATGACGACCTGCGCAACGCTTCCACGGGAAAGCCGGATCGACTTACCTTCGTGGATCGTCAGTGGTTCGGGTGAACGAACCCGTATCGACGAGCCTTCCCCAACGACACAAACGCGGATGCTGTCTGCCTCAACTAAAAATTCCGGCCCGATATAGGCGATTTCCAGCGCGCCTTCGCCCTCATTGTTTCCAACGGCATGATTGGCGAGGCGAAGCGAGACCGGATCCAGCGCGCCGGAAGGTGGAACACCGATGCCGAGATACCCAATACGACCGAGGTCCTGGATCGTTGTGTGTGCGCCCGATTGAAGGATTTTCAGATAGGCCGTCATATCAACCGGTCATCGGTTTCAGTTTGCCGCCATTTGCTTCGAGGTCACGTTCAATACGCTCGAAGTCGCTCGCTGATATGCGGTCAAACAGGATTTTGTCGCCCGGCTTAAAGAGCGCTGGCTCCGGCCAGGCCAGATCGAAAATGCGGATTGGCGTTTTACCGATCAGATGCCAACCTCCGGGCGAAACCAGGGGATAAATGACTGTCTGCCGCATGGCGATTGCAACGGAGCGGTCGGGAATACGTGTGCGCGGATCGGCGCGGCGCGGCAGGGCCAATGCTTCCGGCATGTCGCCGAGATAGGGGCAGCCGGCGACAAATCCGATCATGTAGCAGTGATAGGTGACGCTTGAATGCGCTTGGATAACAGCTTCGCGGTCAAGGCCTACGCGCGCTGCAATATCATCGAGATCGGGCGCGAAGTCTCCGTCGTAACAGACTGGGACTTTGAATGTCCGTCCCTCCGCTGCAACGCTCCCGGTCTTGGATAATAGGTGTTCTATAGCGGCAGCGACTTCGCTAAACGCCGTCTCCAGTGGATCAAACTTGACGAGAAGCGAGCGAAAAGCTGGAACAGTTTCACGCAATCCTGCGAGCCCTGAACCAGCGATTTCTTCGTCGAGCGCCAGGATCCGTTCGCTCACCGCCCGTTCAACGCGATTTCCGAATTCCACAAGAAGGGCCTGATCGCCGTAGGGCAGAAGGCGTGGTGTGAGATCTGTCACGGGACCGGGGCGTTCCAATTTCATTGCCAATGGGTCAGATATATGGCGATTTATGGGGCGAGGGGAAGATAGTTTTTGCTTCGCTGCCTTATGCAATTTGGTAGAATCGGGCCATGTGCGGTGATCGTGAAAGAGCTGCGAATGGCCGGACGGAGGGGAATGAAGAATGGGCGTTGCTTGTAATCTCAATGCGGATATCGGCGAGGGCTTCGGTGCATACGATATCGGCGACGACACGGCGCTCCTTGATATTGTGCAATCGGTCAATGTGGCCTGCGGTTTTCATGCTGGCGATCCCGGCACGATGAAACGATTGGTGAGCGACGCGGACGCGAGAGGTGTCAGCATCGGCGCACATCCCGGATTTAACGACCTGTGGGGATTCGGACGGAGGCGGATCGAGATGGCACCGCGCGATCTTGAATATATGGTCGCCTATCAAATCGGCGCGCTTCAAGCGATGGCGGCCTACGGAAGCCAAAAAGTCACGCACGTGAAGCCGCATGGCGCTCTCAACAACATGGCAGCCGAAGATGAAGCGCTTGCGATGGCAATCGGCCGAGCCATCAAGACTGTCGATGACAGCCTGATCTTTGTGGCGCTCGCCGGATCCGAACTTGAAAAGGCGGCCGAACGCCTCGATCTCCCGCTCGCGAGAGAAGGTTTTGCCGACCGCCAGTACGAGGCCGATGGCAATCTGGTTTCACGGAAAATCGAAGGATCGGTTTACAAAGATCCGGCGACAGCCCTGACACAAGTTCTGCGCATGGTTGCCGATGGGGAAATCGTTGCGCGCGACGGAAGCACGCTCAAACGCAAGGTCGATACGGTGTGTATTCACGGGGATGAACCAAGCGCTGTAGCACTCGGTGCAAAGGTACGTGCTGGGCTCGAAGAAGCTGGTATCGGTCTGAAAACGCTTCCGGAATTGGCATTGGCCTAATATTCAAACAAATCACACGGTTGCGTTGCACACAAAATCTGTGTGAGGCTGCAACTCCAACCAAATCGACAGATTAGCCTGATGGGAGATAGGGTAATGACATTCATTTCGTCGATGAAAAACTTTGCGGGCACGAAGCGCGCACTTGCAGGGGCATCTTTTGCAGCTGCCGCTTGCTTTGCAGGTACGGCCTCAGCTGATACCTGGAACATGCCGGTACCTTACGGCGACAACAATTTCCACACGCTGAACCACATCGCGTTCGCCGAAGACCTGAAAAAGGTGACTGACGGCAAGATCGATATCAAAGTTCACGCGTCCGGTTCGCTCTTCAAGCACCCTGAAATCAAGAATGCTGTCAGAAGTGGACAGGCGCCGATTGGCGAGTTCCTTCTGTCCCGTCTTTCGAACGACAATCCAGTCTTCGGAATGGATTCGGTTCCTTTCCTCGCTGCGAGCTACGACGACGCAAAGAAGCTCTGGGAAGTTCAAAAACCAGCCGTTGAGAAACTGCTCGACAAAGAAGGTTTGATGGTTCTCTACGCTGTGCCGTGGCCGCCACAGGGGCTTTACGCCAAGAAGCCGCTCGAAAGCGTGTCTGATATGTCCGGCCTTAAATTCCGAGCCTACAATGCAGCAACAGAGCGTATGGCGCAGCTCGCTGGTGCGGTTCCGACACAGGTGGAAGTTGCCGACCTTGCTCAGGCTTTCTCAACTGGTCGGGTTGAATCCATGGTGACATCACCATCAACCGGCTTCAACACCAAAGCGTGGGACTATCTCAGCCATTATTACGATGTGCAGGCATGGCTTCCGAAGAACATTGTTGTTCTCAACAAACGCGCGTTCCAGCGTCTCGACGAATCGACACAAAAGGCTGTGCTTGAAGCTGCGGCACGCGCTGAAGAGCGCGGCTGGGCGTCATCCATGTCAGAAACCGAAAGCAAAACCAAAGGCCTTTCCGACAACGGCATCACTGTTGGCACTCCTTCAGATGCGCTCAAAGCCGATCTTGTTGAAATCGGTAAAACCATGACCGCTGAATGGGTGAAAGCCGCCGGTACTGAAGGCGAAGCACTCATCGGCGCGTTTGGCAACTAAGCCAACGGATCCGCATCTGAGCAGCATGGTATTCTGTGCTGTTCAGACAATGCGTAACAACAGGAATGGTGCGGCAGATGAGTGATATCAATCTGCCGCGCATGGAACCCAGGGCTCCCGACCTGAAACAGGTTTGGGCGCCCTTTTCCTCACCGGGGCGTGATGTTTCCTCTTCAGAACCCGCCTGAAAAGTCCCCGGTTCCCGAAATCAGAAAAGCCCCGATTCCCGGCATGTGGGTGGTGGAAGAACCGAGGACGCGAATTTCTTGGGTTTGACCATAATAAAAGAAGCAGGAGAAATCCGATGAGGCAGGCGCTCGACCGCTTTTACAGAATATCGGGTGGTATTGGCGCTTTCTTTATCGCTGCGATCTGTGTGACCGTACTGATCCAGGTTTCCTTTAATCTCATCGATCGGATTGCTCAGCTCACAACCGGAAAAGCCTATGGGCTGGTGCTGCCGTCCTATGCGGAATTCGCCGGATACTTTCTTGCTGCCGGAACATTCTTTGCGCTTGCCGACACGCTGCAGAGCGGAAATCATATTCGCGTCAATCTCGTCATCCAAAGGGTCTCGGGCAAAGCGCGGAACGTGATTGAGGCATGGTGTTGTCTGCTTGGCGCAACCTTTTCAGCATATTTCACGTATTGGGCAACAAACCACGCATATGAATCTTTCGTGTTTGGCGATCTGTCACCAGGCATCGTCCCGGTACCGTTGTGGATCCCGCAGGTCTCCATGATCCTCGGACTTGTGGCTCTGACGATTTGCTTCGTCGATCTCTTCTTTCAGGTCTTGGCTGGGCGCAATCCCGATTATCTCAGCCAATCCGAAGAGCTATAAGGAGCCGTCTGCGCCATGGAACAGATCATCGCCGGCGTTGTTCTTGTCATCGTGCTCTTCGCGCTTCTTGCAAGCGGTGTCTGGGTTGCCCTCTCGCTCCTCGTCGTGGCGCTGGTGGGCTTCCTCCTTTTTGTCGACGCGCCGATGGGCCTCATCCTCGCGACATCGGTCTGGGGGGCAAACAATTCCTGGGCGCTTGCAGCCCTGCCCATGTTCATTTGGATCGGCGAGATTCTCTTCCGTTCAAGTCTTTCGCGTGACCTCTTTTCAGGTTTGGCGCCATGGCTTGCCCGCCTTCCGGGCGGTCTTCTTCACGTCAATATTGTTGGTTGCGGTATCTTTGCCGCGGTATCAGGTTCGTCGGCGGCAACCTGCGCGACAATCGGCAAGATGTCGGTGCCTGAACTCAGGCAACGCCTCTATGAAGACAAGATGATCATCGGGACCTTGGCGGGCTCGGGAACGCTGGGTCTCTTGATCCCGCCGTCGATCATCCTGATCGTTTACGGTGTGGCCATCGAGGAATCGGTCGCACGCCTTTTTCTCGCGGGCGTCGGCCCGGGCATTATGATGCTGCTTCTTTTCATGGGTTACGTCATCATCTGGGCGCTCTTCAATAAGGAGAAGATGCCGGAACCGGAACCGAGTGTCGGGTTTGTCCAGACTATCCGTCAATCTGGGAGCCTGATTCCGGTCTTCCTTCTGATCGCCGGGATCATCAGCTCCATCTACGCTGGTATCGCTTCGCCGACGGACGCCGCCGCAGTCGGCGTATTCCTCTCGCTTCTTTTGGTTTGGTACAACGGCGAACTCACCTGGGAGAGCTTTCGCGATGGTCTGATCGGCGCGACGCGGACATCATGCATGATCGCGCTCATTCTCTCCGGAGCGGCCTTCCTGACCGTTGCAATGGGCTTTACGGGTATTCCAAGAGCGCTCGCAAGCTTTATCGGCGACCTCGGGCTTACGGAATGGGAACTCCTTGCCGCCCTCACCATATTCTTCATCATCCTCGGCTGTTTCCTTGATGGAATTTCCGTCGTGGTGCTGACGACTGCCGTTATCGTTCCGATGGTTGAGGTTGTAGGGATCGACCGGATCTGGTTCGGGATCTTCCTTGTCCTCGTCGTTGAGATGTCGCAGATCACGCCGCCGGTCGGCTTCAACCTGTTCGTGTTACAGGGAATAACGGGCGAGAACATATTAAAGATTGCCGTGACAGCCTTGCCGTTCTTCTTCCTGCTGATCGTCGGCGTTGTCCTGATTACGCTCTTTCCAGAAATCGTGATGTATCTGCCGAACCAGATGAACCGCTAGCCGAGGCTGGCTCGTAGGGAAAGAGAAACAAGCGGTGCGTCGCGAGAAATAGCTTTTTGGACGACCGCAGCCTTTTATCAAAGACCGTAAAGCGTGCGCGCGGCGTCTTCTGAAATATATCCATTCTTCAGATCGGATTTGACCTTCTCACGGTCGCGGTCTTTTGGATCGCCATAGCCGCCTCCGCCTGGTATTTCGAGCGTGACGACGGTTTCCGCGGGTAT
>JBCDCZ010000162.1:0-10434 GCA_039180865.1 Pseudomonadota bacterium
AGACCGTCAATCGCTCTAACACCCATGGAAAGCGGGCTATCGATAACGCGACGGGTCATCGGGTCCGGTGGTTCCTGATAAACCGGATAGTGCGTTTCCGGTTGAAAGTGATCGGGTTTGCCGTCAATAAAGTTGCCGAGGCCATCCATGACCCGTCCCAACAAACCTTCGCCGACAGGAACGTTTTGAACACGCCCGGTTGGATGGACTTCCGTCTTCGGGGCAACACCCTGGGTCTCGCCGATCGGCGATAGAAGCGCCTCCTCATCGAGAAACCCTACGACTTCAGCAAGAAGACGCACGCCCGTCGCCCGCGTATAGAGTTCAACAATCTCGCCAACCTGAACGTCTGAGACAATCGCATATATAATCGTACCCACGACCTTTGTGACCCGACCGCTCATTGCATAAAAATCGTGGTCGCCAAGGGCCTCGTTTACAGCGCGTGGATAGTGGCGGGTCCGTTCCGAAAGGCTTTGCAGACGCCGGTCCAGAATATCGGCATAATCAAAGGCGTGGGCTTCGCTCATCAAGACGGCTCCCGATCCTGAGCCTGATCCTCATCATCCACGATGCCGGACAGGCCACGGGTAATCTTGCCGATCACCAGTTCGAGTTCCTCAAGTTTTTCGCCAAGGTTGCAATCCACTCTGCCAATGCGGGATTCAAGAACAACATTCGGCGCATCAAGTGACGCATCCTCAATCAGATCAATGATCTCGACTTCCGGTGCACTGTCCACCAGCTTTTGAACCCTGGCTTCGAACCCACTCATCAATTCCGGCGGGACGCGGAGTTGCAGGCGTTTTTGACGGCGCATTTTCATCAGAGCCGTAGCGACCATGTTTTCCGCGAGTTGCGCGTCATCGTAATGAGCAATGATCTTTCGAACACTCGTTACGACCACATGGGCAAGACTCGATTCGATTTCAGCGAGCCCCTTATCGAGGCTGATCTGTTCGTTGACGAGGCGCTCGAACGCGTCGCGTTCTGCCATCTGCTGGCCAACTTCGAAGCCACGCTTTTTCTCAAGCTCGAAATGCTCTTCTGCATCGGCCACAATCTGACGGGCCCGCGCTTCGGCGTCACTGACGATGGTGTTAGCCTGAGAAAGAGCGTCGGCGTCCTCGGCCTTTATGATGCCGGATCCATTCTCAAGCCGGAAACCAATTTCAGAGAGCCGATAATAGGTCATGCCAACGCGCCCTTTCTGTCGATCAGTCGACCCAGGCTTGTCCGTTGTTCTTGAGACAGCGGGGCGGGTTTCACAACATTCTCCGACGCTGCACGCGGCAAGGCTAGCTCAAGCAAACGCCCAAGCGCATGGTGCGCTGAGCGGACATAAAGGAGCATCAAATTCAGGCCAAGAATGACGGCCGGGTTGTCACTGTCGCTATGTGGCTTGGTGACGGCTTCGTCTTGGTTCTCCCCGGCATCCGTTTGAGGCTGAGTGTAGGGTTTGAGCATAAGATCGAGCGACACTTCGTGGCCAATCGTCGGAATATTCGGATGGAACGCGGGAGCCTCACGGGTCGCCGTCATGTAAGCGTCTTCACCCAAAAGCTCCCTGACCCGCTGTTTGTCAGCGCGAAAGATGCATTTGAGAATTTGCGGGTGGAGTTTGGCGGCCGCCACATGCCGAGCGCAGTCATCCAGAACAGGCCGCGGTGCAAGGGCGAGCCTCGCAGCTCTCGTCAAACTGCTATCTATCTTAAGCGCATGAAGAAATTCAGTCGTCGCAACATCCCGTTCCAGCGCCATTTTTCGGCACACGGCCCGGTTGATCGCATTCTCGAAAGCAGGATGGCTTGCAAGCGAGCGCACCTTGAGGGCATCGAAGGTATCGAGAGTTAGAAAATCGTCGTGAACAAAGGACAGAGGTTTCGCAAGCCGCGCAGAAATCAGCGCCAGAAGGCTGAAGTGATTGTGACCGGCGGCGCTTTCAGACATTGGGAAACTGTCAAGCCTCTCTACTCAAGTTAATAGCGCAGTCCAGAAGTGGGCACCGAAAGCGCCTGTCTACTCGCCGGGCTGCACCTGTTCGTTCATTGCGGTTTCGGCCTGTAGACGCGCTCCGCGTGCCCGCGCAAAGCCGACAATTGCGATAATGTTCGTCACCACCAAAAAGAAGAGCGCGACACCAACGCCGATCGCCAATTGCCAGAAGAGTCCCGTATCGCTCTCACGAATGGCGAGGCCTGGAATAATCTCAGTGACCGGCGTGCGGACCGTATCGCTCATAACCTGTGGGCGTTCGGCTTCCACTAGGACCACGGTGACGTTTTCATATTCGACACCTTCGATCGCATTGCTCACGAGACGGCGGATCTGCGGTGTGAAGAAATCAAGATCAACGCCCGCTCTGTGTTTGATGAATACCGCAGCTGATGAAGGCGTGACAGCTTCGCCAAGATCGGGGTCTTCGGGAAGAACGATATGAACTCTGGCTGTGAGAACACCGTCAATCTCGCTCAGTGTTTTTGAGACTTCCTCTCCAAGCCCGTACACAAAACGGACACGCTCTTCGAATGGAGAAGACATAATCCCGCTCTTTTCGAAGATTTTGCCGATCGAATCGCGGTTCTCGCGAGGAAACCCGTTTTCCTTCAACGCGTTGATTGCGCGGGGCAGATCGGTTTCCTCAACCCGCACATTGACGCCTTCTTCGCCGATATATTGTTTTTGAGCACTGATTCCGTTCGACATCAGGACGGCAAGCATCTCGTTCGCTTCGCGCTCGGAGAGGTTGGTGTAAAGATCAACCTTGCATCCAGCAAGAACCAGCATCAGGCAAGCAATCAGGAAGTGCCGCACGTTCAAAAAATCCCCCGCGGTAAGAGTTGTGGCACGAATGTTATTTACGCTCTACTGACCCTTCATAAGGGTGTCGAAGGCTTGTGTGGATTTACCGGTAAGTTTCGAGGTCACGTCCATCAGCATGGAATATTTGACGACCTCGAGCTGCAATCCGATCAACTGGTTGCCACTCGTGATCGGCTGATCAGCAATGCTTGTGATCGCCGTTTCCTGATTATCGAACACGCCACGCAGGCGGCTCAGACCATCCAGAATCGTGTCGCCGGTTTCAACAGCCGGCACCTCTGACGCCTTCTGGTCCAGGTCAAGACCACGCAGCGCACGGGATTTTTCCGCGTCGCTCACCACGCCATCAACAGCACCACCGACGAGTGTCACGGCTTGGCTTGCGTCACCGTTTGCAGGTGCCCCAACAACCCTTGAATCGACCTGCGCAACCGTCATCGGCTGGGCTGGGACATCAACGGCTTGGTCAACCGGTTGCGCACCGGAAGCAGCCCGAGCCTGTTCAAGAGCCGCCTCGAAGCGCTCGATAGACACGCTTCTGCCGTAAATCGGCTTAAGATCAACCTGGCCGACCTGATCGACACCGTTGACCTGGCCCTCCATTGCACGAAGGTATTGGTTATCGATCGCCGTGCGGGCTCCCGCCGTTTCAACCGTCATAACACTCTCCCAATCAAACCGTTTTTTGCGCCTTGCAAATCAGCAGGACGCGGCTTTTTATTCTCTCACTTAATTCTTAGCACGAAGGCCGAAGCCGTCATACCGTTTCAAGTGTCTCTAGTGTGTCCGACGCAATCCGCGCGAACGGTGTCCCATCAGCTTCCTGCTTAACGCTTTCCAGCATGGTGCGGCCTTCGGGGATATTACCAACCTGAATAAGGGCAATTCCCAAAAACGCACGAACACCATCGGTCGGAGGGGCTGACTTGAGCTTCTCAACCGCCGATGCAGGGTCTCCGGACAATATATCGAGCATACCTTGGCCGAGATACCCGGCCTCCTGCTCGGGACGCAGGGCTTTCACGGCATCAAATATCGCGCTGCCATGAACCATCAGGCCACGTGAGACCGCAATAAAACCGATATCGGAAAGCAGCCGAATCTCGTCCGAATCCAGAATTTCAGACATCAAGTCACCTATTCCATCATGTTCAACGACTGAATGCCCACCAACAATCAGTATTTCAAGTCTGACGCCCGCAGGAATTCTTGTTTCTTGACACAGTGTGCGGATCCTGAAGCGTCATAGGACCAAACACAGGAATTCTACGACAAGTCTATTCGTTCGGCATGCTGTGTCCAGCGCCAAAACACCACTTGGTAAACTCAACGGCACTTGTCAGACGAATTTGCAACACCCCTGGATTGGACTTCTCCCATGGGGCGAATTATGCGGTGCTTTTTTGCGTCCAACAGGGTAACCATAGCTTACGGGAAACCACCTTAACCACGCTTGGCATGGTAAGTGTGCGATTAAGCACACTTTGAACGAAGAATTTCCGCGAAAACACCAGGAAGGCATTTCGGGATCGCAGTTGAGGGTCGAAACGGGGATCGATGACAAAGTTTCTCACGCTACTTTCAAAACGCAATGACGTCGTCCTTGCATTTCTTCTGATTTGTATCGTTTTCATGATGATTCTGCCGTTGCCGACGATTCTCGTCGATACGCTGATCGGCATTAATCTGTGCTTGGCCGCCATCCTTCTAATGGTCGCGGTCTACCTTTCAGATGTGGTCAAGTTTTCCGCATTCCCGTCAATCCTGCTTCTGACAACACTTTTCAGGCTTGCACTCTCCATCACCACGACACGTCTCATTCTTCTACAAGCCGATGCCGGTAAGATCGTCGAGACGTTTGGCAATTTCGTTGTGTCCGGGAACCTCGTCGTCGGTGCCGTGATCTTTTTGATCCTCACCATCGTCAACTTCATGGTGATCACCAAGGGTTCGGAGCGTGTCGCTGAAGTGTCTGCCCGGTTCTCGCTCGATTCCATGCCGGGTAAGCAGATGTCCATCGATTCCGACATGCGGGCCGGCATGATTGAAATGGACGAAGCGAAAGCGCGGCGCGGCAAACTTGAAAAGGAGAGCCAGCTTTACGGGGCCATGGATGGCGCCATGAAGTTCGTCAAAGGCGATGCAATTGCCGGTCTCATAATCATTGCCGTCAATATCATCGGCGGGGTGATGATCGGGGTGAACCAGCGCGGCCTGACGATGAGCGAAGCGCTTGATATCTACGCGATCCTGACGATCGGCGATGGACTGGTGTCCCAGATCCCGGCGCTCTTCATATCGATTACCGCGGGTTTCATCGTTACGCGGGTCTCGTCCGACGAAAACGAAGACCTTGGCAGCGACATTGCCTATCAGCTTATCAATGAGCCAAAAGCGCTGATGATCGCCGGCGGCATTCTCGTTGGCTTCGCATTGGTTCCGGGTTTCCCGGCAATTGTCTTCGTACCCTTAGCGATGCTGGTGTTTGCAGTCGGGTTTTATGTGATGCATTCCCGAAAACAGGCGGCAAGCAGCTCGACAAGTCAGAACGAAATGCCGTCTTTCGCGCCAGCCATTGTGCCGGGCGGTCAGACACCGACGCTTCCCGCGGACGATGATGACACCTTTGAAAAGGTTGAACCGGTCACATTTGCGCTGACCGTCCCTCTGATCGTCGATATTGCTTCGACCGTGCGCGGTGCCATCAGGCCGGAAAAGCTCGACAATGAAGTTGCCCGGGTTAGGCGTGCCCTTTATTTCGATCTCGGCGTACCGTTTCCCGGCATCAATCTCAGATTGAACGACAATCTCAAAGAGGGCGAGTATCGCATCATGGTCAATGAAATCCCCGTCGCAGCCGGACAGGCGCGGCCTGGATATTTCATTGTCAGAGAAACCGAAGCCAATCTCAAAATGTTCAACATTCCCTATGAGATTGGTGACGACTTCCTGCCCAATACACCGAGTTACTGGGTCGCTTTGAAACATCAGGCAATGGTTGAGCGGGCCGGAATCCAGGTTATGACGCTTTCGAGTATGCTGACCTTCCATCTCGCGCATGTTCTGAAAAACTACGCCGCGGAGTTCATCGGCATCCAGGAAACGATGTATCTGATGAATCAGATGGAAAAAAACTACGCAGAACTCGTGCGCGAAGCGACGCGAGCACTGCCTGCAACAACGATCACCGATGTCCTGCAGCGCCTCGTCAGCGAGGAAATATCCATTCGTGACATGCGCACGATCCTTGAAGCGCTCGTTGAATGGGGGCAGCGCGAAAAAGATCCGATTATGTTGACCGAGCATGTGAGAAGTGCGCTTGGACGCTACATCACCTACAAATTCTCCGGCGGACAGAACGTCATTCCGGCTTATCTCCTTTCCAAAGAAATCGAAGATGAGGTCCGTGGTGCTGTTCGTCAAACGAGCGGCGCATCCTATCTTGCGCTATCTCCGGACGTTCACCGCCAACTGATCGGATCGCTCAAAACGGCCGTCGGCAATATCAATCAGCACGCCATGACACCGGTTATGCTTGCGCCGATGGACATTCGCCGCTTCATGCGCAAAATCGTTGAACGGGATTTTCCAACTCTGGCAGTTCTCTCTTTCCAGGAACTGACACCGGACGTGAATGTTCAGCCGCTTGAACGGATCAAGTTTCTTGCTCAGGGCGCTCAGGCCCGGCTCAATTGATGGGAATATAAAGTGGGCGGGCGATACCGGCTTCTTGTCTACCTTATCGCCTTTGCGGGTGCGAGCCTGATCGCCCTCGGCGCTCTCGGTTTGGCCGATTTGCGAACGCTTCTGCTGGTCGCGGGTTTAACAGCGCTCTTCACAGGCATGGTTCTAAGGTTCGAGGCAACCGGCCAATATTGGTATCGCGGTCTCTTATCGCTGGTGATCGTTATTACCGTGATTATTTTTGCAATTCTGCCATTCACAGGTGGCGAAGATGGGTTGGCCGAACTCACTGATATTGCATCGATCCTGCCCGATGTTCCCGATTGGCAACTCGTACTTGTCGCGCTTTTTGGCGGCTTCGCTCTAATGAGCATTGATGAACTTGAGCGCGATACGAATGGCAGGCGCTCGTTTGCGCCGGACATTGCGTTCGGGCTTCTGTTATCTTTCGCCTTCTACTGGCTTGTGCTCTACGCGCTGGGTGACACGGATCCTGCTAGCGCCACTGGAATTGCAGGCGCCATTTTGGGCGACACCGCGATCCACTACATCATCGTCATATTGTTCTTCGCGGTTCTGTCTTATGTGGTTCGCTCCTTTTTTGAATCGTTTCTGGTCGGAGGAGCCGCCGTACAAGCAGGAAAGGGGCGCCTTTATACTGGCTCGTTGCGGCGCTTCGTGCGGATCCTGATTGGCTTTCTTCCATTGCTGGGATTTCTCGGAACGGTCCTTGGTATCATGAACGCTCTCGGTGGCTTGCCCGCGTTGTTTGCCAATGATGACAGCGGCATTTCCGATCTTTCTGGAGCCCTTACACAAAGTCTCTCAAGCATTTCCCTGGCGTTTGAGACGACCATGCTCGGTCTGGTCGCAAGTATGATTGCCTCATTGCTCTTGAGTTATGTTGAAAAACGCGAGCGGGACCAGGATATCGCGGAAGAGGTCTGATCTTATGGACAGCGGGGAAGGGGACCAGGACACCTTTGATGGCTTCGATCCGTCAGTTGATATTCTGGTCGGGCTCGTCGCAGTGGTCCTTTTGGCCACAATCTTGTTTCTTCCCCTAGCGGACCTTTCCGAACGTCGCGCAACGACGGCGCGGGCAGTTTCCGAAACGCTCACGCAAGACCTCAACCTGACGTTTGAAGGAAACCCAACCGCGCTCTTTCTCGCAAGCGCAGATGGCATAGAAATTCTGCCTCGACGCGACGACGCGCCCCCAATCGGGCTCGATGACATTCTTGACGCCAGTGTCCTCGCAGCGCGCCTCAATGATGCAAAAGAACGGCAAGAGCACCCCGTCATTTTCATCGGTGAGAGGGGGCAGGAGGCCGTCTTCCTCATGGAACGTCTGTTGGAGAGAACTGCCCTTGAGCGGTTCAGCCGAATCTACCTTGACGAGAGTTGTGATTATCTGAGCGACACGTTCAAACCGTCCGGCTGCGTTAGCCTGATCGGCGGCAGGGGAGGCTTATAATGCGCGACGGGCAGATTATCGTCCTGGCTGATATCGCAGCAAGCACCCTCGGTATTGCTTTGCTATTGTTGACGATTGTCTATGCCGGTTTCGGGACACGGACTGTTGAGCCCACAACACGAGAGCGACTGGAAAGTCAGGATATTGCTCAGGCTTTTAAACCTGTGACAGCCGCACCACTATCGGCAAACACCATGATCAGACACCTTCATGGGCGCAGTCGTGCAAGCCCGGACGGAACGCGGTCAATTGAAGTGTTCGCGGATCGCATTGAGCTGCGTTTAACGGGGATCAACGGCGCGGTCGAAGCCATTGTGTTGCAGCGGGACGCCAGCGATTTTGGCTCGCAATTGAACACGGCGCTCACTGATGCCGCATGGCGCGAAAAACCCGTTCCGCTGTTTCTCTTCTCCAATCAGCTCTTCAACGTGGTTTATGACGCCGTCGCACAACGTGGAATTGAGATTGCCATCTTAAACATTCCAAGGGCGCTCGTCGAACGTGGCCGTTCCGGTAACACGGGCTGGAGCCGGTCCTTTTCGGTAATTCTTGAAAAGGATCAGCCGGTTGAAGCTTTTACAAATGATCTCACGAGTCTTCTTGCCGGAGAAGAACCGGCGACACAGCCGCGGCAGGCAAACACAGGCGCCGGAGAAAATGCTGGGAGTGGGGGTGTTTTTGGCTTCGGTGAGGGTGTCACCCAACGGGTGTTTAATCTTTATGACCGTGTCATCGCGTTTTTATCGTCGCTCGGCATCGGCCTCTTATTGATTGCCGCTGCTGGGCTCATCCTCGTGACAGAATGGCGACATAAAGCACGCGGTTAGTGATAATTTTCACCAAAGCGTATCAAACGGCACAATCTGCCGTTGGATCGTGTATAAAGTCTTACAGAACGAAGATGTTTGAGGGGAAACGACATGAGCGAGATTAGCAGCGGCGGAACCCTGCCGCTCATTCCGACGCCCGCACAAGAACAGAAGACAGAAATATCCAATGATCACCTTCAGCATGTCGATGACAAGCAGAAGCAGGAGTATCACATGGATAAGAAAACCGCGGAGTTCGAGAAGATGCTGAATGACCAGCAGCAAATCACTGAGGTCACACAGAATCAACAAAGCAATGTTTTCGATCCGGCTTCTGAGATTTCACAGGGTTCGGTCTTCCAGGCGCCTGGAGAGGCTCGTTCCGTATAGACTTAGCTGATCACACGGCGATCGATACGGCCACCGGATGTCCTGTCATTATTGCTCGCAAAACAAACAACCAAAAAGAACGCGACATCAAAGACGATAAGAAACATGCGACCGGTTTTTAGGGGGTGAAATGATCAACTGGTCGCCGGAATTTCAAGGCCTTGATCAAACGACAAAAGACCTGCTCTTGCGTCAAAGCACACGCAGGACCTTTTCGAACAACGGCATCATCTACGTTCAGGAGGATGACGCCGACAGATTCTATTTCGTTGAGAGTGGCTATGTGCGGCTCTCTTATCTGATGGAAGACGGAACGGCGATTCTCTATGCGATCGTCCCACCCGGGCAGAGTTTTGGAGAACTTGGTGTGTTTGACCAGAGTTATTATCCAGATACCGCCTCATCGATTGGGGAAGCGACCATTGTCGGTGTGCGTTCCGATCTATTCCACGATGATCACCATCAGAAATCGGTGTTGATGGATGCACTGGGCAAATTGATTGCAAAACGGTACCGCACCTACATCGATGTGACAAAGAGCCTTTACCTGAGCACGCTGACGGCGCGTCTCGCGCAATCCCTGTTGCGCCTTATTGATAGCCTCGGCGAGACGATGGACTACGAAGGGCGGCAGGTATCGTTTCTCGGATCCAGTGTGACACAGAGCGATCTGGGAGCCATGGCACGCGGAACACGCGGCAACGTTAACCGTGCGTTAAAGTCCTGGGAACGGGAGGGATGGATTGTGGTAAAAAATCGCAGGATCATCGTTTTGCGACGGCGGGAACTTGAGATGCTGACGATTGATGAGGGCTTTTGATGGATACGAATGACGAAGCTGTCGGGGAAGGCGGTTACGATTTTCGGATGACCACCCTTGAGGAAGATCTTGCCGGAGAAAACGGCGCAGCGTTGAAAGAAGACGCAGCTAAGCGTCTCATGGAAATAGGAAACCGCTTGAAGCAGGCCATGGATCAAGGCTTGCCAAAAGAAGAGTACGAGAAGACAGAAATCACCTATAGGGCCCTTGCTGCCGCTCACGAAATCGTGATAAATTTTCCCGTGAAGGGGCAAGGTCAGTAGGAAGTTGCACGTCAGCGTGCACCATTGAAGGAGAGAAGGATGGCATTACCTACAGTTACCGCCGCCGGTATCGATGCGGTCAACGCAACAACACCAGGCTTTGACTCGTTTCCGTTTGACGTAAACCGCGACGGTTTTGACCTTATTTTCCGGCAAAGCCAATTGCAG
>JBCDCZ010000163.1:0-10428 GCA_039180865.1 Pseudomonadota bacterium
CCATCAGTTTAGCGTAAAAATCGCTTGCCAGCTTGTTCACTTCACCTATCGACCCTGCTCTTTATTCCTAGCAAACAATTCTCATAAGGTACGGGAAAACCGTTAACATGCGGTTCCTGAGTACCGTGACATTCGATAGAGGGGATTAGGCGGGGGCGGTGACGTGATGGAACGTATCGATCTATGGCTTTCGCCACCTGTATTTGCGGAAAACGCGAGCTATACGGTCGTGTTTCTCGAGGCGAGTGCTGCGACACAAGGATTAAGCCTGTCCCCCTTAACTTATTTGGGCTGTGAACGTATGTGCCCGCGCCCCAAAACAAGAGGGGTGGGGCGGGACGGGCGCAATCCGCTGCTTGGGTACCGGATGGTTCGTACAGCTCACGTCTGAACAAGCGGAGTTTTCTCGCTGGATCCCGGGTCCGGCCCGGGAGACGTGAGGAGAGAGCCTTCGCAACTTTGGGATTCTCTGTGTTGAACTGCCGGGCCTTCGATGCCTGCCACGTTGCCCCATAATTTCCACTTCGTTTCCTGGCCCCAGTACGAATTGAGGCCAGGGCCCGGTAAAAGCCATCAACGGACGTCCGGGCGAACGTGAACTGCTTTGAATCCAGGAAGGAATTGGCGGCACGTACAGGATTCGAACCTGTGCAACCCGAAGGTCTCGACGGCGTAGCAAGCCGCTGCATTACCACTCTGCCAACGTGCCGGACTTGGCGGGTGGAGTGGGATTCGAACCCACACGGCGTTTTTCAGCTTCTACGGTTTTCGAGACCGCTGTCGTTACCCAGAATCTTTCGACTTATCCACCCGGAATCGTTCCCCCGCTAGGAGGTTGTGATACTCAGTGATGATCGGTCGAAAATGAACACAGCGTTTGATCCTGAAAAGCACACCATAGATTGGGTGCAGACTTTCAAATAAGGATCGACTTTGTCTCTGAAAATTTCCAGCTTGTCAATTCGAACCCAACAGGAACCATAAAAGGAGGTTTTGATTCGAGTTCGAAACACCCTCACCCCGTTTGCGTGAGGTCCTCGCCAGTCTCAGACTCAGCGGCGAGCGCACGCGCGGGTGAATGCGCAGCCATAAAGGTCGCATAGTCATTTGCAAAAAGCGGGCGGGACCATAAATAGCCCTGCCCCATATCAACCCCGAGCGCCTGAATGGCGTCGCACTGCTCAAATGTCTCGACGCCTTCAGCCACAGACCGGATTCCCATGCCGCGGGCAATTTCGGCAATTGCCGAGACGATCGAGCGGTCATGATCGTTCTCGCAGACGCCATCCACGAAAGAGCGGTCGATCTTGATTTCGCGCACCGGAAGATCCCGCAAATGGGAAAGCGAAGCGTGGCCGGTGCCGAAATCATCGAGTGAGATCTCGTAACCCTGACCGGCAAGGTGCTGCAGGATATCAGGCGCGCGCTCCGTACCGCGGCCCACAAAGCAGCCTTCCGTTACCTCAAGCACCAGATGATCGGCGAAAACACCGTACGCTGCGAGCGTTTCGACATTCTTCAAAAGAAGCTGCGGCGACTTCAATTCCACGGGGTGCACATTGATGGAGATTTTGCCGAAGTCCGCGCCGGTCTCGCGAAAGAGCGCCACGTCCTTGCCGACTTCACGGGCAATCAGGCTTGAAAGCTCGGATAAGAGCCCTCGCTCCGCCGCAATCGGCAGGAACCGGTCGGGCGAAACCGGACCGAGTTCCGGATCCGTCCAGCGCACCAGCGCCTCAGCACTTGTGATCCGGCCGGTTTCCATGGAAATCTTCGGCTGGTAGGCCATGCGGATATCGCCCGCCTTGATCGCACGGCGCAGGCCCTTTTCGATCTTGTCCGCATCGACAATGCGGGAATTCAGCGTCTGATCGAAGACGACGCACCGCAAACGGCCGAGTTCTTTCGCACGGTTCAAGGCAAGATCGGAATTTCTCAGGATCTCGCCTCCGTCCGTTGCATGGAGCGGGAAGGAACACGCGCCAATCGAGCCGCCCGGATGGATTTGCTGACCGGCGATGCGCACCGGCTCCGACAGGTGCTTGATGAAGCCATTTGCAATATGGGTCGCTTTCCAGGCATCGCAGTCTTTCAGGAGGATTGCGAATTCGTCGCCGCCAAGACGCGCCACGCAATCCTCGGGCGCGACGTTGTTATTGAGCCGCTCACCGATCACCGACAGGAGTTCGTCGCCGACCTGGTGACCGAAAAGATCGTTGATGTTCTTGAAGTGATCGAGGTCCATCATCAGGACGGTGAAGACACTGCCATTGGCTCTCGCTTCCTCGATCTCGTTCAACAAGCGCTCGCGGAAGGCCTTGCGGTTCGGAAGACCCGTCACTGTATCGATATTGGCAAGTTTGTAATTGTTGTTTTTCGCCCGTTCGAGTTCTTTCACCGAAATGGAAAGCGCCCTTACCGAAACATCGCGCTCACGCGATGTGCCGCCGACGCTATAAGCAAAAAAGAACAGAAAGACCCAGTAGATGACGGCAAAAGACGACAACGTCACCGTTTCGGGAAGGCCTGCCATGATGATCGCGATAAAGCAGCCACCAAGAACCACGCCGTTATAAGTGATGGCTGCAAGAAGCGCGCGATGAAGCATGAAGGTGCCGCCTGCTCCCATGCCGACACACGCCAACAGCGCAAGAAGGCTGTGGGCTTCGCTGACGCCGCCGAACCCGGTCACGTATAGGGCAAGAACGGCCCAGGGAAGTGCCAGAAGCGCGGAGAAGAGCACAAGGCGGCCGGCGGCGCGCTTCGAGACCCGTGTCACGGTTTTCTTCGCCGCCGCCCGTGAGCGCGTGAAGATGAAGACACAGAACGCCAGGGTAAGCGCCCACCAGGTCACAATAAGCGGGTCGTATTGAGGAAACGTGCTTGCCAGGAACACCGTCGCATTGATCACCGTCACCGCGACACCGGCTTGTGTGTTGGTGACAACACTGCGGATGTCTTCCGGGCTTGGAAGCTGTGCCAGTGTTTTGCAAATATCTTTGGCGATCGATGTCATAATAAGAGCGGAGCCTGCTCTCACTTTTCAAATGTAATACGATATTACAATATCTTAAAACCGTTAATGCGCCGTTTGCGCCGAGTTGGTTTTCCTGCGGCAGGTCACCGCAGTTTGGTTGCAGATGGTAACTATCTTCGCGTTAAGATTGTCTTTTTTGGGCTGTTTTTTGCGGTTGCCGCTCATCCGCCGGGGGATGTGTAGGTTTTTCTTACAAGAATAATTTGGATGGGAGCGCTTGGATCTGACCTATGGCGCGGAACACCCAGACTCTGCGCCCTTCACTCAATCGGCATTTCGGCAGCGATCCATAACACCTTGAATGCCAAAGCATCCCCGGGCCAACGAGGCGCGTTGCCCGGGGATGCTGGAACGGGGCCTCATCGAAGCCGCATCGCTCCCGTTTCTCTAAAACCTGATGCGTCCAACCACGCCGAAGCGCCGGGTCTGACCCGGTGTGACAAGAGCCGATTGCAGTGCTTCGGGAACGCCCAATCCCAAAGCATCAAGCACGGCCGCTCCAGCTGCCGGGTCTCCACCGCCCACAGCAGAAAGCGCACTTGGGGCAATCGTCGTTGCAAACCGTTCGTCAAACGCGTTTTCAATAAACCCGACAATGCTGAAGTTATCACCACGAATACCGGCCCGGAAATTCACGATGTCGTAACCGTCCAACGGAAGCGGCGTTTCACTGAAAGCGCCAACGAAATCCGTTCGCAAGCTGTATTCCGCCCTGATGAACCCTTTGATCCCCGGCAGGAGTTCTTTGGGGTGCTCATATTCTCCGATGGCACCGAATGTAACCCTTGGCGCATTGATAAGATCGCTGCCGACAATGCCGGGTGCTGAATCGAATTCCAGAACCTCGGTGTCGTTATAGCCGACCTGTGTTTGCAGAATGAGACCCTCTAAGGGATTTGCCGAAACGCTCAATTCGCCGCCAATGCTGCGAGCCGATCCTGCATTGGCAAGTTCTGTTGCCGGCCCCGCAAGGGTTGTCGTTGTTATGACGGTTTGCAAATCCTCAAAATCGGTAAAGAATCCGGATCCTGCAATAGCAAGCTTATTGTCGAACAACCGGGCACGAAAACCACCTTCGAAATTCGTGGTCGTCTCTTCATCGAATGTCGACACAATACCGCTCGTTGCTCCAAGAAGACCCGGAACAACGGTGACACCACCCGGCCTGAAACCGACGCCGAAGGAAAAGTACGTCGTGAAGCGGTCCGTCACATCATAGGAAATCGATGCCGACGGCGTGAGCGATGTGAAACTGATTTGCGTCGATGTCGTTGGGATTGGAACAAGTCCGGCCCCTGCGGCAGCGGCAAGGGTTGCAACGCCTGGCTCTGCAGCAATTGTTGTCGTATCGGCAATCCTGTCGAAACTGAACCGGAAGCCGCCGGTTAACGATAGTTTGCTGACCGGTTTCCACGTCAAGTCGCCATATAGGCTGTAGTTGAAGACATCCTGCTCTGTATCGAGCGTTGATGCGGAGTCGTCCGACACGAGAAGCGGAATGATCTGGTCAAGCGCAAAAACCTCAGGCGGAACGAGAACCCCGGTCGGCGGTAGTGGCAAAAGACCGGCGGTCGGAAGCGGCGGTATCGGCGCGCCTGATGCTGCGACAAGCGCATTAAACGCGGCGACGTCTGCAACCGGAAGGCCGGTAAAAGGATTGATCGCCGTCGGATCAGGAAAAAGGGCCCCAAATGCGCCAAGCTGGACGACTGCATCCCCAAAAAAGTTGTCGTCGTCGGCCGTGAATTCGGAAAAATTGAAACTCGTTCCGGCATTAAACGATATCGTGCCCGGTAGGTCGCCAAGTTCGAATTCATTGCTTTTATAAGAGAATTCCTGGGTGACCAGCGTACTTACGGTCAAAGTCGATCCGAAACTGATGTCGAGCGGCAAGTTATCCAGCCCGCCGACAGTGTCACTGTCGACCTCGCGGAAAGAGGTGTTAGATGAAAATTCGCCCAACTCGGTTTCATAGGTGAATTCCAATCGACTGAAGAGCGTTTGAATGTTGAGCTGATCTATATCGCCTTCAAAATTGATCGGGTCATCGAGCCCAAGCGTATCCAGCGGGACAAGATTGAAATCATCGAGTTTGTTGCCGTCGAAACTGAACGTTGCGTCAATCGTAAGACCGTTAATCGGTTTTGACTGCAGGCTAGCTCGCACCCCTGCATTGTCGCCGGTGTTCTCGCCGTCGGGAAAATCAACAAATCCCTCTGTCGCGCCGCCAAAGGCCACGATACGGGCATTCAATAGATCGTCCTCAAAGATCGGTACATTCAGGACTGCGGTCGCCTGCCCGTCGACACGCGATCCAACCTCCGTTTCAAGCGATCCTTCAAACTCGCCCGTTGGTTTGTTGGTCACGATATTGACGGCCCCTGCCGTCGTTGAACGGCTGAACCCGGTCGTTTGCGGCCCGAGAAACACTTCTATCGCCTGACTATCGACGAGTTGCGAATTGAGGCCGTTGACAAAGCCGGCGCCACTCACCAGCGGTGCACCGTCAAGGAAAAAACCGACTGACGGCGCACTCGAATCCACATTGCCGAGCGCACTGCTGATCCCGCGGACCGTTACTTGAAAGCCGGATGCGCCGGAATTTCCCGTCACATTCAAATTCGGCGTCTGGTTCAGCGCATCCGAAATCCGTCTGACGTTGCGCTTTTCCAATTCTTCATCGTCGAGCACGACAATGGTTTGCGGTGCTTCGAAGTCAATTGTGTTGGCCCCTTGCGCACCGGTTGCATTCGGATCGACCGGTTGCCCCCCGGAAAGCACGACCTCGCTTAAAACCGTGTCACTTTCCGTTGCAGCCTGGGCGACCACCACACCGGCAGCGCCAATATCCCGGATACCGAGGCCTGTATCTTTTAAAAGACGGCGCAAGGCTTCTTGCGGTGAAAACAAACCGACAAGGCCTTTCGTCTGAAGTCCTGAAACAACCCGCGAACTGAACGATATCCGCACACCACCCTGCTGCCCAAGAAGGATCAACGCTTCGCGCAGCGAGCCCGCCGGAATATTGAAGTCTTTTGTGACACCGGGAACGGCGACCGGATAACTCTGTGTGCTGTGCGCATGCACCCGCAGAATTCCGAGATCCGGATCGACTTCTGCAAGACTGGCATCTGCCCCGGTTGTTTTTGCTGCGATCAGAGCCGGTACGAACGCCACGCCCCACATTGTTCTACCAAGCCCCCGAGCCGACAGATTGTATTTCAGTCTTTTGCGCAATTGGTGCACCACCATCCCCATTCTCCGTTCCGGCAATTGCCGAGTTCACGAAGCCCGGCAGCACTGTGGTCACCACATGCTTGAACCGGGCCATCGCAACGGAGTCGGATGGCGTGGGGGCTCTGTTCAAAAAAAGAAAAGCCTGGAAATTACTGTTGCGTATCAGCAACATATGAGGGGGCGAGCTTTTTAAGCGAGAGCGACACGATCTCGAACCGGCTGATGTTTGTTCAAACATTGCCGTCATTCGTCTGAGATCACAGTAATCCAAGGAGATACCTGCCGGACGAGCCGCCCCTGTGTCGCCGCGACGAGTCGGAGAGAGGCCACCGGATCCGATAGTGCGTAGACACCACTGATCCTCTCATTGCCTGCGGAAGACGGGAGATTGATCATAACGCCACCATAATGCGATGCGAGCGCATCGATCACTTCCGCCACCGGCCAATCCTCTACGATCAGGGTTCCGCTTCGCCACCCCGCGACCTTATCCAATGACGACAAACGCCGTTTTGTGCCGAGAGTTCCATCTTCGCGGAGGCGGATCTGGTCGCCCGCAGAAAGCCGGACCGTGGTTGGGGCAAGGTTTGTGTCACCGTTGAGAGACGTGGCACCGCGATCCGGTGTGCTCGGAGCGGCCTCGCCCTCATCAACGCTGGCATCGACTTGACCCGTCAGAACGCTCACCTCAGCGCCGTCATACGTTGTACGCATTTCAAAAGATGTACCAATCACACGGGCATGAAGCGCGTTGGCACGCACGCTAAACGGACGTGCCGGGTCGTCTTTCACGTCAAAAAACGCCATACCGTATCGCAGGTCCACGTGGCGGCGGTTCTCTCTGAAATCGACAGCAAGGGCGGTCTCGGCAGCGAGATGCGCAACGCTTCCATCCGGCAGGCTGACCTGCTTCATCTCGCCTTTCCAGGTGACGTGATCGGCACCGATCGCGCGATAAACGTCAGGCAGGAAAATCATCGCCAGAATGACAGCGGCGATTGCAAGGCCCAAATATCCTTTGCGCAAACCGCGACCCGCGCGGCGGGTGGTCTGCCGAACATTCGATCCGGTTTCTATAGTCGCTTGAAGATGCGGTTGCTGTCGTAGACGTTCTTCAACCTGTGTCTCCGCCTTGGTGATGGATTGAGCACTTCCAAAATCCTGCCCGGCCTCATCAATTGAAGATGCAGCCTGTAAAGGCTGCGCAACCTGCCCATAGGCTGAAAGGCGGCTGAGCTGCCCCCAGGCAACCGCGTTTTCAGCACTGGCTGAAAGCCATGTCAGGAACTCGTCCGCGAGCCTTTCATCGGTCGGATTGTCATCAAGCGCCTGCATCCAGCGCTGGGCGTTTTCCGCCGCGCTGTTTTTGCTACTCATGACCATGCAACCACCCAAGCCTTTGAATCATATGAATTCCGGCCATTGAGACTGCATTGGACCCTTGCCTCAACCTTTGGTTTATTCAGCGAAACGTTCATGATTTTCCCGGCCCCGATCTGCTTTGCGCTTGCCTGTCGTCTAACGCGTTGGCGCAGGCCGCAAGCCCATCCCGGATAAGATAGTGGACTTTTCCAAGCGACAGGTTCTTTGCCTTCGCAATGGCCCGCAAGCTTTTTTCTTCGAACAGATACATGTGCAATGCCGACCGCGTCGGTTCCGGCAGTGCGTGTGCCGCCTTTGCGAATATGCGGTACTCCGATCTCCATAGTGCGATGGTTTCGGGATTAACGGAAAAGTCCGATGGCGAAACGGTGTCGCTCGCTGCCATCGCATCCGTCATAACGGCGCGCTCGCGCACTTGCGAGCGCACCAGATCAACCGACAGGTTGCGAACAATGGCCGTCAGGTAAGACAGCGGCGCATTCACACTGCCGGTCTCGGGTTTCGTACTCAAATGCAGGAAGGCTTCCTGGACGATGTCTTCCGCAAGCGAGGCATCGCCGACAATCGAATGGGCGAGATTGATCAGCCGCGGCCGGTTCCGGTCGAAAAACTCTTTGGTTATCGGGAAGGCATGCGGTTTCATGGAAGATGCGCCATCTGGGAACCTGCCAGCACCGTTCATATGACGGGCAGACAGCAAGCCCAACGCTTGGACTGTCACTTAAAGGCCGAAGCAACAAACCTCGCAAACTTGAGTTGTTTACTCATATATCGGAATGCCGATCATTATGGAAGGTCCGGTATGGTTCTTCGGGGATGACGGGGGATGAATCCCGCGCCGCAAAAGAACCATAACGTCCCACCTGTAGCGGCGTTGTCGCGTGGCAGCCGAAAGGATTTCAACTCTCGTCGGCCTGTAACGGACGCAATCATCCTGTCGCCTAGCGCCGGTTTGCGCCCGTGCCACCGCCTTACCCTTGGTTGCTTTGGTGGAGCGGGCGCACACGCTCACCCTCGGAACGGGCGAAATCCTCAAATCACTCCAAAACAGTTGAGCGCGATGTACCCGCCGAGCCATACGGGAACGAACAGAAACTCCCACAGATTGACCCGCTTCAGACTCGCAACATCAAAGAGTGCATATTTCATGAATGAGTGGTTTTCCGGCGCTTCCTTACGCCACTTCAGAAAGTTGTAGATGTATTAGCCGAACGGCCCGGAGAAAAATCGAAAAATAGCGTCTTACTGAGATTTGAAGCGGGCACCCCATAGACGGGAGTGCCGCCACAAACGTCCCCTAGAACTTGATCCGCGCCCTGGCGCCGATCATACGAGGCGGGCCGACATCAAGCGGTGGATCGATGCCAAGAAGCAGCGAGCCGGCCCCGGCGGACGTGCCATTTGCATAGACTTCATCAAAAAGGTTCTCCACAAAGACTTCAGTCTCGAAGCGCTCGCCCCTGAGACCTGCCCTGAGATTGGCAATGTCGCGGCTGTCAAACGACACACCGCCTACTGTGAGCGTCGTGACGAAGCTCGACGTGAAACTGTGTTCCCAGCGGATGAAACCTTCGGCAACATCATTGAAGACCGAGCGGGCATATTCGATGGAAAAACCCAGCGTATGGGTCGGCGCATTCGGTAATGTCGTCCCGGTCAGATCATTGCCGTTGGAATCGATGAAGTCGGTAAAGGTTGCTTTGCTGAGACCGTAATCGATAAGAAGCCGCAAACCGTCGACCGGCTCTGCACGGACGCCGATTTCAGCTCCGATTGAGCGGGCCGTTGCCGCATTATCCAACGCTGCAATAATGCCGGTCGGCGTCAGAACCCCGGAGAGCACCTGAATGTCATTGTAGATTGTCGCAAAACCGGACCCATTGACGATCAATCTTCCGTCATACCAGCTTGATTTGAACCCGCCGTCGAAAGTGATCGCGTTTTCTTCCTCGAAGGTCGGCGTGAGAGCTGCGGCAAGACCGCTTGTATTAAAGCCGCCTGGACGATAACCGGTCGCAATCGACACAAAGGTCGAAAAATCGTCCGTCCAATTGTATTTCACGCTGCCGCGTGGGGTGATGGCACTGAATGTTTCTTCGTCATCGAACAAGACCGGCGTTGCGCCGAGAAGCGGAAAGAGGCCGGTCGCTTCGCCTTCAGTCACCTGGCTCACCACATCGCGGCTGAAGCGCAGACCGACGCCGAGTTCGAGCTTTTCCGTCGGCTTAAAGCGGGCATCGCCGAACACGCCAAAATTGAAGATATCCTGATCGCCCAATATGGTGCTTGTACCGCCCGTCACCGGAAAGCCCGGAAAAGCTAGATCCGATCCGCCGATCAATGCAGTGTCGGTCTCAACGCTGTTGAAGCTGAAATTGGTTCCGACAACAAACGAGGTCTCACCGGCAAGCGGAAGATCGATTGGCTCGGATTCAAATCGGAATTCCTGGGCAATCGACGTTTCAAGCGTGTCAACCGTGCCGAAGAAAATATCGAAGGGCGATTCATCCGTGTCATTGTTCTGATCAAGGACCACGCGCAGATAAGACGTATTGGTGATGAAGGTTCCAATGTCCGCCTCATATTCGCCGCGCAGGCTGATCAGCGACCGGTCGACAGTGCTTGTGCCATCCGTTCCGGAGAAATTGACGAAATCGCCGTCCGCAAAACTGGCAGCACTTGCCGTATTAAGCTGATCGAAGATCGAGCGGTCAAAGGAGCCCGACCAGTCGATGGTGATGCGGTCCGTCGGTTGCGAGCGCAGCGAAAGC
>JBCDCZ010000164.1:0-10206 GCA_039180865.1 Pseudomonadota bacterium
GAAAAGTTCGGCCACGAAATAGCGATGACTGCGCTCCAGCGGTATGACGACATCGAGGCTATTCGTATTGTTATCCGAAAGCGTTCAGCGCCGGTGTCTCAAATAGTCGATTATCTGGGTGTCGATATTACGCGCACCCGAAACGATATTCCTCAGTCCGTCGCTGCATCTGACTAACATTGACACAAGCAGCACTCTCCCTCGGAAGCAATATCGGCGACAGGGTATCAACCCTGCGGAGTGCGCTCGACAAGTTGCATGGGCAGACCGGTGTTTCGATAAAGAAAGTGTCCGCATTTTATGAAACCGCCCCATGGGGAAAACTCGATCAGGACCACTTTATCAACATGTGCATCCTGGTGGAGACCGAACTCTCGCCGGAAGAACTCTTGGATGTTGTTCAAAAAGTTGAGCGTGAGCTTGGACGTCTGCGTGCAGAACGATGGGGGCCGCGCATTATCGATATTGATATTCTTTTTTTTGGGACCCGTGAGATCAATGAACCGGACCTCACAATTCCACATAAGAGTCTGAAAGAAAGAGCTTTTGTTCTTGTTCCGCTTGCCGAAATTGCCGCCGATACACGCATCAATAACGTCACGGTTGCAGAGCTTGCAGACCGTCTTCATACAAACGAAAATGAAGTAGTTAAAACCGGAGATGTCGTCTGGAATCCAAAGAATTAATGTAAGACATAACCCTGTTATTTTCTGAAAAATGCGTGGTTGTTCTATGTGACAAACTGACCAATCGGCAACCCCTCGTTGTAATGAGTACTATTACAGTACGGGATAGAGAGACGTCTTCTCCCAGAACTTCGAAGAGGGAACCGGTAAGGCTGGGTCACCTCACCCAAGTCCGGCCTTTAAGGTTCCCTCTCTTTTCCGCTTCGATCGGAAAAGTGCATCACGGCGTCGTCGCCTCAGACATATCGTTCTCCCGCAAGTCTCTGTTTAATTTCACATCCCGATCTATTTTTTGCTCGTTTTTCGGGCTTTTCGCACCTGCAAAAATCCGCTAATCGGCTTCCAACCCAAACCGACCTGTGCCTCAGGACGGACTGATAACAACACTGGAGGGTAGGATGGCGATCAAAAAAATACTTGTGGCGAATAGGTCGGAGATCGCGATCCGGGTCTTTCGGGCCGCGAATGAACTCGGTATCGCCACCGTCGCAGTCTTCGCGGAAGAAGACAAACTTGCCCTCCATCGTTTCAAGGCAGATGAAGCTTATCAGGTCGGACGCGGACTTGGTCCGATCGAAGCCTATCTGAATATTCCGGAAATCATCCGGGTCGCCAAACAAAGCGGGGCGGATGCAATCCATCCAGGATATGGATTGCTGTCTGAGAACCCGGAATTTGTCGATGCCTGTCATGAAGCGGGCCTCACGTTTATCGGC
This sequence comes from Pseudomonadota bacterium, assembly GCA_039180865.1. Lineage (GTDB taxonomy): Bacteria > Pseudomonadota > Alphaproteobacteria > Rhizobiales > JACESI01 > JBCDCU01. The sequence continues at coordinate 1,403 of JBCDCZ010000164.1, forward strand.
CCGACTTCGACAACCATGCGGGAACTCGGAAACAAAGTCTCGGCGCGCAATCTTGCTGAACGGATCGGTGTTCCCGTTATACCGGCGACGCCCCCGCTTCCCGAGAACTTCGATGAAATCCGGAGTATGGCCGAAGCCATCGGTTATCCCCTGATGCTCAAGGCGTCATGGGGCGGCGGTGGACGCGGAATGCGGGTGATCCGATCGAGTGACGAGATTGAACGGGAAGTCACCGAAGCGAAGCGCGAAGCCCGGGCAGCTTTCGGCAAGGACGAAGTCTACCTTGAGAAACTGATTGAGCGGGCTCGCCACGTCGAAGTTCAGATCCTCGGTGACAGTCACGGCAATGTCTATCATCTCTTTGAACGCGACTGCTCGATACAGCGCCGCAACCAGAAAGTCGTCGAGCGGGCACCCGCACCTTACGTGGATGAAGAAACCCGGAAAGGACTGACCGAAGCTGCAATGGCGCTTGGCCGGGAGACAAACTACATCGGCGCCGGTACGGTCGAATTCCTGATGGATGCCGACACAAACGCGTTCTACTTCATCGAAGTGAACCCCCGAATTCAGGTCGAACATACGGTCACCGAAGAAATAACCGGCATCGACATCGTCAAGGCGCAAATCCGCATCCTGGAAGGCGCCGAGATCGGCACCCCGCAATCGGGCGTGCCGCTCCAGGACGAAATCGAAATCAACGGCCACGCACTGCAATGCCGGATCACGACGGAAGACCCGGATCAGAACTTTATTCCTGACTACGGCCGCATCACCGCGTATCGCGGCGCAACAGGCTTTGGAATCAGGCTCGACGGCGGAACCGCTTATTCAGGCGCAGTGATCACGCGCTATTACGACCCACTCCTCGAAAAAGTAACGGCCTGGGCGCCAAACAAAGACGAAGCCATTCAGCGCATGGACCGCGCCCTGCGCGAGTTTCGGATTCGCGGTGTTGCGACCAACTTGGCCTTTCTTGAAAACATCATCGGTCATCCGGCATTTCAAAACGATCAATACACAACCCGCTTTATCGATGAGACACCGGAACTCTTCCATTCCATCACGCCGCGTGACAGGGCAACGAAACTCCTGCGTTACATTGCAGATGTCACCGTGAACGGACATCCGGAAACCAAGAATCGCCCCGAACCACGAGGCGATATACGCCAACCCGAAGCACCCTATTACGATCTTCCCGTAAAACCGGGAACGAAAAACCGTCTCGACGAACTTGGACCGGAGAAATTCGCAGAATGGATGCGCGCCGAAACCCGGACGCTGGTTACAGACACCACTATGCGGGACGGTCACCAATCGCTTCTCGCGACCCGCATGCGAACCCATGATCTCGCATCGATCTCCTACGCCTATTCAAAGGCCTTGCCGGACCTCTTCAGCCTTGAGTGCTGGGGCGGAGCGACTTTTGATGTGGCGATGCGGTTCCTGACGGAAGATCCTTGGGAACGGCTTCACCGCATCCGGGAAGGAGCGCCCAATATCCTGCTCCAGGCGCTGGTACGCGGCTCCAACGGCGTCGGTTACAAGAGCTATCCTGAAAATGCTGTACGGTTTTTTATTCTGGAAGCCGGCAAGGCCGGGGTCGATCTCTTCCGGGTGTTCGACGCGCTAAACTGGGTTGAAAATACGAGAGTATCCATCGACGCCATTCTGGAAAGCGGGAAACTCTGTGAAGGTGCGATCTGCTACACAGGCGACCTGATGAGCGAGAAAAGCGATAAATACACGCTCGCTTATTATCAGAATCTCGCGCGCGAATTCGACAAGGCAGGCGCCCATATCATCGGCATAAAGGATATGGCGGGCCTCATCAAACCGACGGCCGCGAAAGTGCTGGTAAAAGCCATTCGGGATGTCAGCGACCTTCCAATCCATTTTCACACACACGACACGTCCGGTATCTCCGCGGCAAGTGTGCTCGCTGCAGTCGAGGCAGGGGTCGATGCTGTTGACGCTGCAATGGACCCGTTGTCTGGCCTGACATCACAACCCTGCCTTGGTTCAATCGTCTCAGCCCTTGAGTGCAATGAGCGCGCAACCGGTCTCGATCCGAAACACATCCGAGAGATTTCATTCTACTGGGAGACCGTCCGGGACCAATATGCGGCTTTTGAATCGGATCTTAAGGGCCCGGCCTCCGAAGTTTATCTGCACGAAATGCCAGGCGGTCAGTTTACCAATCTGAAAGAACAGGCGCGCTCGCTTGGGCTTGAGAGCCGTTGGCACGAGGTTGCCCAAACCTATGCCGATGTGAATGAAATGTTCGGCGATATCGTCAAGGTGACACCTTCTTCAAAGGTTGTTGGCGACATGGCCCTTATGATGGTCGCCTCAGAGCTTACGGTAGAAGATGTCCTCCACCCTGATAAGGAAATCGCGTTTCCGGAATCGGTCATAGACATGCTCGCCGGGAACCTTGGCCAACCGCCCGGTGGCTGGCCTGAGGCCATTCAGAAAAAGGCATTGAAAGGTCAGGAACCGATTACGGCAGTTCCCGGAAGCCTCCTGCCGCCTGTGGATCTGGAAGCGGAACGCAAAGCGGCAGAAGAAGAACTTGGCCGGGCGATCAGTGATGAGGAACTCGCATCGTACCTCATGTATCCCAAGGTCTTCATAGAATTTGCGAAAGCGCAGGAGCTTTATGGACCGACCTCTGTCTTGCCGACACCGGTTTATTTCTACGGTATGGAGCCGCAACAGGAGATCTCCGTCGAACTCGAACGCGGCAAAACGATGATCATCGATTGCCTTGCCGTAACAGACGTCGACGAAGAAGGGTTCTGCAAAGTGTTCTTCGACCTCAATGGTCAACCGAGGACCAGCAAAGTCCCGGACCGGACACATGGTGCTTCAGCGGGCACCCAGCGTCGCAAGGCGGAATCAGGAAATGCCGCTCATATGGCCGCCCCCATGCCCGGCGTCATTTCCACCCTGGCGGTGAAATCCGGACAAAAAATCTCTTCGGGCGACGTGATCTTGTCGATCGAAGCCATGAAAATGGAGACCGCACTCCACGCAGAGCGAGACGGGGAGATTACAGAAGTGCTGGTCAAAGTCGGCGATCAGATCGACGCGAAAGATTTGCTTGTCGTCTACGCGGATTAAACAGCGCTCCTCGCGTCGCTAACGCGCGGAGCGCCATTTTCCCGGGGACTGTCAACGTCGTAATTAGAGGTTCGGCGCCTCAACGGAATCGATGTCAGTTCCTTTTCGGAAATTGACTTGAACGTTCGCAATAGGAAGGCCGAACTTCGAGACACGGGCGCGGTTAAGTAAAAGTCCGTCTTCCTTCAGGATCATTTTATCCTTGAAGCGGACCTTGATCGGATCTTTGTCTTTGCGCTTAATTTCTACGAGGTAGGAAAAGCGGGCAACATTGTCCTTGATCGTCACCAGTGTGTCGCCGACAACGTCTTCACGTGTTCCTCGGTATTGATTGTCTGCGATCTTTTCAAAGACCCAAGTTTTGCGATCTTTTTCGCCATCAGCAAACACAAAGTCTTCGCGCAGGGTGAGGATGGTCCCGTCGAATTGGCCATCAAGATAGACATCAAACGCCCTGTTGGCGCCGGCGATCTTGCTGACGAACACTCCGCGAGCGACTGATTTTCCAACGAAGTAATCCTCTAAGGTAAAGGGAACCACTTCATCTTGTACTTCCTTAGCGGTCGCAGGTGTCAGGAACGCCGGTGCGACAACGAGGGCAAGGCTCGCCGCGGTAGCAAGAAAATTCCGCATAATTGTTACTGCTCCTGTTGGACATTTGCTGTCTTTACGGAGCATCGCTATTTTTGGACCACTTTGACCGAAGTGTTCTCAGGCAAGAACTTAGGCCAAAGTGTCGCAGGTCCGCGCTAAAACGCGGACCTGACTTTCTCGGCATTGCGAGTATCAGCGCTCGCCCCAAGCGTGCAAGCTCTCCCAGGTTTTCCGGGACATGCAGTAATAGTCGATCGGAACCATACCGCCGAGGGCAAGGGACCGTGACATACCGTTGTGAACGAATTGGAACCCGCATTTTTCAATCACCCGTTTGGACTGGTGATTGGCGATGCGCACGGTAGCCCAGATTTCGCCAATGTCTTCGCTCGTGAAGGCATGATCGATGAGTGCCTGCGCCGCCTCGGCAGCGAGCCCCTGCCCCCAATAGGCTTTGCCCAACCAATAACCGATGCCAAGCCGGTCCGGATGCTCTTCAATTGGCCGATAACCGCATCCGCCCATAAATCGGTCGGAATAGCGGTCGGTAATTGCAAACATCCGGCGTTGCGGCCCCGGAACAGAAAGATGATCGATAAAGTGCAGACCATCTTCCCGGCGGTAAGGATAGGGCATGGTCCCAAGGTTGTTCGAGACTGCCACATCATTCGCGAGCGCCACGAGGTCATCGAGGTCCCGTCGATGCGGTGCACGCAATGTAAGGCGTTTTGTGCTCAACACCATCGGCACCCCGAAATCAGTCTTGACGGGCGTCACATGGTTCTGCGTTCGATGAACCGGATTTGACTGAAGACTCCCTGTTTGCGCGATTTTCTTGAGCGCACCGCCATCAATTCCAGGACGTTCTAATTGCTCGATTTTTTCGCTTTCAACCATGCGACCCTCCTAAGGTTCATGCAAAAGGGGAGAAGGACGGTGGCCCCTCTCCCCTTAAACTCGCATGGCGCTTTGTTTTCCGGGGTTTGTGACCACCGGAAAATATGTGTCCGGTGTTATTCGGCTGCCTCAATCATTGGTGCGACAGATACGAAGGTTCGGCCGTTCGCCTTGTTCTGGAACACCACCTTGCCAGCCGTCGTCGCAAAAATCGTATGATCTTTGCCCATGCCGACGTTGTCGCCCGGGTGCCACTTGGTACCGCGCTGACGAACGATAATGTTGCCTGGGATCACGGCTTCGCCGCCGAATTTCTTCACACCAAGGCGTCGGCCGGCTGAATCGCGACCGTTACGGGATGAACCGCCTGCTTTCTTATGAGCCATTCATCTACTCCTTATTCTTCAGACTGCTTGGCAAACTCGGCAGCCTGCTCAAGCCAGTTGTCGCGCTCGATACGTCCCTTAAAGGACAACGCTTCGTCAATCTTCGCAATCTCGTCAGGCGAAAGTGCCGCCACCTGACTGAATTGGGTGATACCGAGCGCATTCAGCTTCTTCTCCAGTGCAGGACCAACGCCCGAGATCTTTTTCAGATCATCTGCTGGACCAGCAGGTGCTTCGAAGAGAGCGGTCGGCGCATCTTCCGCGGCAACCTCAACGGTCTTCGCCGGCGCGGCTTCAGACTTTACGTCATCCTCTTTTTTCGGCGCTGCCTTCTTCGCTGCTTTCGGTTTCGCACCGTCAAGCAGAATATCGGTTATGCGGACCGTCGTGAAATATTGGCGATGGCCATTTTTCCGACGCGAATTCTGGCGACGGCGCTTTTTGAAGATTATGATCTTATCGCCACGGCCTTGCTCAACGATTTCGCCAGCAACGGCAGCACCATCGACGAACGGTGCGCCGACTTTAGCGTCGCCATCTCCACCGACCATCAATACGTCGGAAAAGGTTACAGCATCGCCTGCGTCACCTTCGAGCTTTTCAATCTTCACCAGGTCGTCGGCAGCAACTTTATACTGCTTTCCGCCCGTTTTTATGACTGCGAACATGTTTTTTCCTCGATGCCCTGTCCCACGTCTAGACCGCAGCATGGCTGCGCCTGCGTAGCTTTTTGTTCAGTCGGTTGCGGTTGAAGTGTGACCGCCAGAAAACCAGAACGGGCGATCAGACATAAAAAGAGCGGGCTTCGCCCACTCATATCTCGTGGTCTTAAGTGGAAATCATGTCGAAGGCAAGACCACGAACGGCCAAAAACGCAGAAAAACGCGACGTTTCGATGCTTTTGACAACCAGCACCGCCAAAGCAGAAATCAAAACGGGTGTCCAGTACGCAAATTGCGCGGCTTGACAAAGCCGCACTCGGAACAGATTGAAGAGATACCTCCCAAAATTTGCGCCTTACTCTCGGTTATGCCGACACCCCGAAGACCAGAGTATGGACAGCGACAACATCCAATTCTTAATGACGCCAGGATTTCTCAAGGGCAAGCTGACGTGAAGATTATTCATCTGACCGACATTCATCTCACGATCCCGCCCATGACGATTTACGATCGTGATCCAAATGAAAGTTTCGAAAAGGCGCTCGCACACATCGCTACACACCATTCCGACGCTGAAGCTCTCTTTATTTCCGGTGACTTAACGGAGCTGGGAGAGATCGAAACCTATCAGCGCCTTCGCGCGCGGTTGAACAAGTTCAAAACGCCCGCTTATCTCACCTTGGGTAACCATGACAACCGGGAGAACTTTGCAGCAATATTTCCAGACCATCTAGACGCGAACGGCTTCGCTCAAAGAGTGGTCCCTCTCAGCTCAGGAACAGGCATCTTGCTCGATACGCATGATGTCGATTCCCACAAAGGGCGACTTTGCCCAAAACGCTTGGATTGGTTTGATGCAGCGCTTGAAACCGCACCATCGCCATTCTTTGTCTTTCTTCACCATCACCCGCTTGCTACCGGACTGGAGCGGATGGATCGTACAATGCTTCAAGACAGCGAAGCTTTTGCGACACGATTGGAAAGACATCGCAACCGCATCGCTCATGTCTTCTTCGGACATTGCCATTTGCTGTTTTCCGGTTCGATTAACGGCGTCCCTGTAAGCGCAGGGCGGAGCACAAACCAGAACAGCTGGCCCGATTTTGCGGGGAAGCGTGCGTTGCGTGGAGCAGACGTTCCACGTGCATATCGAGTCGTAACATCCGAGAGCCGAAACGTTGCGATTCACACCGTCGAGTTAGGGGGGCCGTGGTGAATAATCGTTAAAATATTGTAACTTTAAGCACGGCGACTTGATAATTTCAGCGTTATTGTGGCGACAACTCCGCGTCAAAAATCCAGAAGAAAGTTCATAAAATCAATAAGTTAACTATTAAACTTAACCGATTTAGGCGAATTTTCGGCAGCACCGCGGTAAAAATGTAACAATGTGTATGAAACCTTTAATGAACGAAAGCGTCCCAAAAAAAACTGTGGTAATGGATAACCTGGGTGATGAGGCGCTAGACCCGTTCAGACGGTAACCATGAGGCGGGAACTGATGTCACGCGACCAAAAGAACATACTTATCGCCGATAACGACACGGGGGTGGTCGACGCTCTTCAAAGCGTATTTACCGATCAAACCATCCGCGCGACGGCTGCAAGCAGAAATGACGATCCGAACGAGCTGATAGCGCGTGAGGATATCGACCTCGTTTTGCTCGACCTTGAATTTCGCGGTCTTGGAACGATGTCACCGAAGACTTTTATGAGCCGCAACCGGCATTTGCCTGTTGTGACGGTGAGCAAAGATAGCGATCGCGACACGCGTATTCAGGCGCTCGAAGACGGCGCTGATGACCACTTCTTCAAACCATTCGATGCGCGGGAAATAGCGGCCAGAGTGCGCGCGCTTCTTCGACGCATTGACCAAATGGCACGCGAAGAACGGGACGAGCACGACGGCAGCGTATCCGATGTTAAAGGTATTGACCAAATTACCTTTGACCAATGGATCGTGTTTCCAAGCAAACTCGAGATGAGGTCGTTGTTTGACGGAAAAAGGTGTCCGTTGACGACAGGAGATTTCAATCTTCTGATGGTGTTTCTGGAAAACCCTCAGACTGTTCTGTCTCGCGACGAGATCATGGACGCCTTGCACGGTCACAATTGGTCACCCTTCGACCGCAGTATCGACAACCAGATCTCGAGGCTCCGTCGCAAGTTAGACCCGGACCGCAAACAAACAGAGATCATCAAGACTGTTCGCGGCATCGGGTATTCTCTTGTTTCCGACGTCCAGCGCGTGCGCTGACATATAGATTTTTTATCACCGCACCTGACAACGCCAAGTCTACCTGGCAATCAAACTCCGATATCAACAAGGGTAGCCGCGCCTCAGCGCAGCTTCCCTAAAACGCACGTTTGCGGAAGACTTCTTCGCATTCACAGAGTCGCTAAGGCCGCTCAGATGACCGACTACAGTTTTGCAAAAGGGAAAATCGAGCCGGCAGTGACAATTCTCGCGTCTTAGTTGCTCTGGTTTTAGAACCCAAACTGCCCGGAACGAGATTTCTTGACTCTTTTGTCGAGATCCCAGCATGCGCATATTCACGACAACAAAGGTCTGACCGGTACCACATAGCGTGATACTGACGCCTCAAAAGACGCGCACTCCCGGACGGAGCCTTCGCTGGACCGACGATCACCGATAGACAAAATTTATCCTGAAAGGGGTGAATGAGATCGTGAAAGTGGCTGGGACATTGCCTGGGGTAGGTTATCCGATAACGGGTTGGGGTTGGGGTTGCGCTGTAACCCGATACCGGTCACGATCTCATCCGGGATCAATACTAGCCAAAAAAAACCGTGAACGGAAGTTGCTAGAGCGACTCCTTTCTTAACATTTTTGTAATGTTTGTTACTGAGTACATTTTTAGATTCAATCTGATTCGCGATAAATATCTGAAAACATTCATTTTTTATGTCAATATGATCAATGGAATAGGATTCACCATTTTTTACGATTTTTTTTGAACCAAACCGGAAATCCAGACGACCCATGGGTGTAAAGCGCGCGACACACTTTGTGCGGAAAGGAGCACACCATGGAAGCGGTCTTTCATCAGTCCGGTTTTTTCCCTAAACCCTGCCTCCCCTCACCCCATGGGAAACCCGGACGGTGGGAGACCGCGCC
>JBCDCZ010000165.1:0-10186 GCA_039180865.1 Pseudomonadota bacterium
CGGGCATCGCAACCCAGATGGTTGTTGAACGGCAATTGGCCGACAAAGGCGAAAAGCGGCGTGATCTTGGACGGGAAGCGTTTCTCGAACGCGTTTGGGATTGGAAAGCCGAGTCGGGCGGCACAATCATCGGCCAATTGAAACGCCTCGGTGCGTCGTGTGATTGGTCGCGCGAACGTTTCACAATGGATGATGGGCTTTCTGAAGCGGTTCTCGACGTCTTCGTTCAGCTCTATAAGGAAGGCTTGATTTACAAGGATAAACGGCTGGTCAATTGGGACCCGGTTTTCCAGACTGCGATTTCGGACCTAGAAGTCGAAACCCGCGAAGTTGACGGTTCGATGTGGGAATTCGCTTACCCGCTCGTCGATGGTCCCGTCGATGGAATTTCCGAGATGGTCATTGCGACGACACGTCCCGAAACCATGTTGGGCGATGGAGCAGTCGCAGTTCATCCTTCAGACGAACGTTACAAGAACCTGATCGGCAAAATGGTTCGTCTCCCAATTGCGGAACGACACATCCCAATCATTGCTGACGAATACCCCGATCCGGAATTCGGGACTGGCGCTGTCAAGATTACAGGCGCGCATGACTTTAATGACTTTGAAGTCGCAAGACGCAACAACATTCCGCTGATCCCGTTGATGGACACGGAAGCCCGGATGGTTTCAACGCCGGATAACAGCGTCCCGAAGCACTATCACGGACTTGATCGCTATGATGCTCGCGAGTTGATCTTGAAGGAAATTCAAGAACTTGGCTTTTATCGCGGTAAAGAAGACAAAATCATCGCCCAACCATTCGGTGACCGCTCGAATGTCGTGATCGAGCCGATGCTAACCGACCAATGGTATGTCACTGCGGCTGAGCTTGCGAAACCGGCAATCGCTTCGGTTCGCGAGGGGCGCACCAACTTCGTTCCGAAGAATTGGGAAAAAACCTACTTCGATTGGATGGAAAACATTCAACCCTGGTGTATCTCCCGCCAATTGTGGTGGGGTCACCGGATCCCGGCCTGGTACGGCCCGGACGGCAAGGTTTTCGTTGAAAAAACAGAAGAGGAAGCCCGTTCTGCCGCGCAGGAACATTATGGGAAAGATGTGGATCTTGATCGGGACGAGGACGTTCTTGATACTTGGTTCTCATCCGCACTCTGGCCGTTCTCGACGCTTGGTTGGCCTACAGAAACGCCTGAACTGAAACGCTATTATCAGACCGACGTCCTCATCACCGGCTTCGATATCATCTTCTTTTGGGTCGCCCGCATGATGATGATGGGGCTCCATTTCATGGAAGAGGAACCCTTTCACACGGTCTATATCCATGCCCTTGTCCGTGATGAAAAGGGCGCGAAAATGTCGAAGTCAAAGGGTAACGTCATCGACCCGCTTGACCTCATCGATCAATATTCGGCAGACGCGCTTCGTTTCACGCTCGCCGCCATGGCCGCTCAGGGGCGCGATATCAGGCTCGCCAAGGATCGCGTTGAAGGATATCGGAATTTCAGCACCAAGCTCTGGAATGCTGCGCGTTTCACGCAAATAAATGGCTGCGAACGGCAACCGGACTTTGATCCGGATGCTACAAAATTACCGCTTAATCGCTGGGTTTTGACGGAGCTATCGAAAGCCCAGGCGGACATCACCCGGGAGCTCGAAAACTATCGCTTCAACGAAGCAGCAGGAGCGGCTTATCGCTTTATCTGGAACATCTTCTGCGATTGGTATCTCGAACTCGCGAAACCTGTCTTCAATGCAGACAATGAAACGGAAAAACGAGAGACCCAGGAGACAGCGGCCTTCGTTCTTGAGCAGATCCTTGTTCTTCTACATCCCTTCATGCCGTTTATCACTGAGGAGCTCTGGGAGCGTCTAGACGCTGACCGCCGTGCGCACAACGGCTTTTTGATGCACGGTACCTGGCAGACACTGGGTTTTGCCGACGAAGAGGCCGCTCAGGATCTCAACTGGCTCGTGGAGCTCGTTACGGCTGTTCGATCAGTCCGCGCCGAAATGAATGTCCCGGCGGGTGCACGCACAAATCTCGTTCTCGTTGGCGCGAGCGCAAAAGACGAAGATCGCCTTAAGCGCTACCAACCTTTCCTTGCACGTCTCGCACGCATTGATGATGCCAATATCGCGGATACCGCGCCGCAGGCCTCGGCGCAGGTCATTTTGGGAACGCTCACTGTCTGTTTGCCGCTTGAAGGCGTGATCGACTTTGATGCTGAACGCAATCGCCTGTCAAAAGAACGCGAGAAATGCAACGGAGAAATCGGCAAGTTGGAGAAGAAGCTTGCCAATGAGAATTTCCTTCAAAAAGCGCCAGAAGACGTGGTCGCCGAACAGCGCACACGACTGGAAGAGCTACAGGAGAAGCGAACCCGCATATCAGTGAGTCTTGAGCGGCTGACGTAAGGGAAATCGTGGCGGATTGGCACTATTTGTGGCTGCACGGCAACAAGGCGCAGGGATATTTGGTCGATATTCTATTTCGACTTCCAGTCCGCCTCTTTTTTGGCACATTTAAGGCTCTCTAAGAGGCTTAGCTTGTGTACGAAGAAACGCGGGCGCACGTAGAATGGGATCCGATGGACGCGAAGACGTTTGATAAGTCGAAATTACCAAGCCGTCATGTGACGGTGGGGCCAGGGCGCGCTCCGCATCGATCCTATTATTATGCTATGGGCATGACCAGCGAGCAGATCAACCAACCCTTTGTTGGTGTCGCGACGTGCTGGAACGAAGCGGCCCCGTGTAACATTGCGCTCATGCGCCAGGCTCAGGCGGTAAAACATGGCGTAGCGTCCGCCAGCGGCACACCACGAGAGTTCACAACAATCACAGTAACCGATGGTATTGCCATGGGGCACGAGGGGATGAAATCCTCGCTCGTCTCGCGCGACGTGATCACCGATTCGGTGGAACTGACGATGCGCGGCCACTGCTATGACGCGCTTGTTGGTCTTGCCGGATGCGACAAATCACTTCCGGGTATGATGATGGCCATGGTGCGCTTGAATGTACCGTCGGTTTTCCTGTATGGCGGATCGATCCTGCCAGGCAATTTCCGGGGCAAACAAGTCACCGTTCAGGATGTTTTCGAAGCCGTCGGCCGCCATTCGGTCGGTGAAATGTCCGATGCGGATCTCGGCGAGCTCGAGCGGGTTGCTTGCCCTTCAGCTGGCGCCTGCGGCGCACAGTTTACCGCGAATACGATGGCGACCGTATCGGAAGCGATCGGGCTCGCGCTTCCTTATTCCGCGGGCGCGCCCGCACCTTACGAATTCCGCGATCAATTCTGCGTTGCAGCCGGCGAAAAGGTTATGGAACTCATCGCCCGCAATATCCGCCCCCGGGATATCGTCACCCGTGAGGCTCTGGAAAATGCCGCAACCGTTGTCGCGGCTTCCGGCGGATCGACAAACGCCGCGTTGCACCTGCCTGCGATCGCGCACGAGATCGGTATCGATTTCGATCTCTTTGACGTTGCCGAAGTTTTCAAACGCACACCATACATCGCAGATTTGAAGCCTGGCGGGAAATATGTCGCGAAAGACATGTTTGAAGCAGGTGGCATTCCACTCCTGATGAAGGCACTGCTGGACGGTGGTTATATGCATGGCGATTGCCTGACGGTCACCGGGCGGACCATGGCTGAAAATCTGTCAACGGTCGAGTGGAACAGTGACCAGGACGTCGTTTATCCGGTGTCCAACCCGATCACAGAGACGGGCGGCGTCGTCGGCCTTAAGGGCAATCTCGCACCAGACGGTGCGATCGTGAAAGTCGCTGGCATGTCCATGCTGAAATTCACCGGTCCGGCCCGGTGCTTCGATGCCGAAGAAGAGGCCTATCAGGCCGTCGTCAACGGCGACTTTGAAGAGGGCGACGTCTTCGTCATTCGCTACGAGGGCCCGAAAGGCGGTCCCGGCATGCGCGAGATGCTTGCAACGACCGCAGCACTCTACGGGCGCGGTATGGGCGAGAAGGTCGCTTTGATCACAGATGGACGCTTTTCCGGGGCGACCCGCGGCTTCTGTATCGGTCACGTCGGTCCAGAGGCGCAGGTTGGTGGCCCGATCGGTTTGTTGCGAAACGGCGACATAATCGAGATCGATGCCATCGAAGGAAAACTGAATGTTCAGGTTTCCGAGTCAGAATTCGAAAAACGCCGCGCGGAATGGACGCCGCGGGAAACCGTCTTTGGTTCCGGCGCGATTTGGAAATACGCCCAGACCGTCGGTCCGGCGCGCAATGGTGCGGTGACCCATCCAGGTGGGCACGGTGAGAAACGGGTTTACGCGGATATTTGACGAGAAAATGCACAGTTTATTGAGTTTCAGTTTTGGTGCTTTTATGTGCGCGGTCGCGTTTAACGCCGCCCAAGCGCAGGATGATCCGTTTGCTGCTGCCGGTGCAACGCAGCAAGGATCGAACCCGTTCGGTTTCCATGATTTGGAACGCAACGCAAATCGCGCGATCGATCTTGGGACAGATCCCCAGTCAGACGCGACCCAGAGCGAGCTTGAAAGATTGCGTTACGCTGCAGATACAGGCAACGAAGTGGCCATGTGGCAGCTCGGTCGCTATTACGCCGAGAATGCCAATGGCAGCGAAGATCATGCGCGCGCTTTCGACATGTTCTCACGCCTTGTCGCTGCAGAAGGTGACCATTCGCCTTATTCGCCGCGTGCTCCTTATGTCGCGCATGCTTTAACGCAACTTGGAACCTATTATCGTGAGGGCATTCCAGGCAGCACCATTGAAAAGAACCGCGAAGCGGCTTGGCGTATGTTCTACACAGCTGGAAACCTTTACCGGAACCCGAATGCGCTCTTCAGCCTCTCCGAAATGTGCGACGGAGAAGGTGGATTTCACTGCACCCCACGCCAGGGGCTGCGTTGGCTCAACCTTGCCGCGGAACGTGGCCATGTCGGTGCACAAGCGCGCCTCGGTTACCGTTTGTTCGAAGGTGAGGGGATCGGCCGGTCACCTGTGCAAGGGCTGATGTGGCTCACCATTGCTCAAGAACGGGCGCATACAGTTCGCGAAGCCTGGGTGACGAAACTGCACGAGCGGGCTTTCTCTGTGGCAAGTGCAGATCAACGTGACGAAGCCCTTCGCCGAGCGGAAGACTGGATGCGGGTGAACTGCGCAGACGCGCGGGTCTGCTAGAGCCCTGTCACGGTTTAAGCTCGGCGTATCCTTCGCAGCCAGTGGCTGCCAGATCACTTGATCCTACTGCTTAGATATGTCCGCGAAGTCGATCACAGCGGATGACATAGGCGCTGTGGAGCCTTCTTTGCCTGACGACGACAAATCCGCATAACGCTGAAGCAATGGTACGAAGGTCACCGGACATTCGTTGCCCGTAAACTTCCATGCCGGATTGTTAAGCACGTAGTCGCACTTCGCTTCCTTGAGCCCGGTATGTGTCTTGATGCAGGCAAAATTCCCGACCTCGATCCGTTGACCGTCAGTGGCGCGGCAATAACAGTTTTCCCCGGCAAGAACAGCGCTTGGAAGCAGGCCCAGAAGTAGCATACCTGCGATCGAACCAAAGAGACGTTTCATTATAGGCGGACACTCCGTCTTCACGATAACTCTCATAATCTTCAGAGTATCATATTGCGGACGGTCCACACAATGGATCAGCGCGGCGTTCAGGCTGCGTTACTGTCGCGGTCCTCAAGGCTCGCTTCCGTGCGGTACTCAACCCAAACCGGCACATGATCGGACGGTTTCTCCCATCCCCGCACGAATTTATCGATGCCAGCGGCAGAGAGCGCGGTTGCACCTTCCGGCGACAGAAGCAGGTGATCAATCCGAATGCCGTTGTTCTTCTGCCAGGCGCCGGCTTGATAATCCCAGAACGTATAGAGTTCGCCCGCGTCATTGGTATTGCGCAAAGCTTCAACAAATCCGAGATTCAGGAGCTTTCGAAAGGCTGCGTGGGTCTCCGGCCTGAAGAGCGCGTCCCCCGACCAAGCGTCCGGATCATGACAGTCTTCGGGTTGCGGGATAACGTTGTAATCGCCCGCGAGGATGAGCGGTTCTTCAAGCAGAAGGCGATCCATTGCCCAATTGGTAAGCCGGTCCATCCAGGCAAGCTTATAGGGGTATTTTTCGGTGTCGACCGGATTGCCGTTTGGCAAATAAAGCGAGACGACCCTCAAAGGCCCTTCGGGTAGGCTGAAAACGCCTTCGATAAATCGGGACTGTTCATCCGAATCGTCACCGGGCAGACCGCGATTGACTTCCTCAAAGGGAAGTTTCGAAAAGATCGCGACACCGTTGAAACTCTTCTGACCGTGCGTCTCCACATTGTAGCCGAGGGCCTCAAAGCGCTCTCGGGGAAACGTTTCGTCTTGCGATTTTAGCTCCTGAAGACAGGCAATATCCGGTTGGACTTGCTGAAGCCAGGCTTCCAGGCCCTCCGCCCGCGCCTTGACCCCGTTGATGTTCCAGGTCGCGATTTTCATAAGCAGGTCATGCTCAAATAGAAAAACTCGTTCCGCACCCGCATGAAGCCGTCGCGTTTGGATTGCGGATCTGGAAGGATTGTCCGATTACATCATCCACGAAATCGATCTCGCATCCTTCGAGAAACGGTTGGGAGACATCATCGATGAGAACGACTGCCGAATCACGCTCAAGAACGAGATCGCCGTCACGACGTTCCTTGTCGAGCTGGTATTTGTAAGAAAATCCGGAGCATCCTCCGCCCTCGACGCTGATGCGAAGAACGGTCCCATCGTCTTCATCGACAAGGATCTTGGCTATCCGTTTCGCGGCATTTTCTGTGAGTACGATATCAGAAGTCATCAACTCTTAATCCTTGATAAGCATTGGTTGACTCGCCATGCTCGCCGGCGGGGCAAGCAAACACCTTGTTCCTTAGGTAAGCGCAAGGCGGTGGGGTGTCAATTCGAAGTCGGTGCTTACAGTGCTGATGCTATGACAGGTGAGGGGTGTGACGGATCCGTTTCGCACAATTGGTTTCGGAGCAGCTGATCGCTCGCCCTATGCGTCCCTTCATTGGGAGAGTCGGGGACGCCTGATTTCAGAGCCCGAGAGCCGGACACGGACAGCGTTCCAGCGCGATCGTGATCGTATCATTCACTCAACAGCCTTCCGAAGACTGAAACACAAGACCCAGGTTTTCATCCACCACGAAGGGGATCACTATCGCACCCGCCTGACGCATTCGATAGAAGTGGCTCAGATAGCCCGTTCGATTGCCCGAGCCCTTCGTTTGGATGAAGATCTCGCTGAAGCCCTCGCGCTTGCGCACGACCTTGGCCATACGCCGTTCGGCCATGCCGGTGAAGACGCTCTCGAAGAGTGCCTCTCTTCGGTTGGAGGGTTCGATCATAATGCACATACGATCAGAATAGTGACCTCGCTAGAACGGCGTTACGCACGTTTTGACGGACTTAACCTGACTTGGGAAACGCTCGAGGGCCTCGTCAAGCACAATGGGCCCCTTATTGATAATTCCGGCGCACCGCTTGCCCGCTGGAAAGAAAAAGGCGTGCCGCATGTTATCAGAGACTATTCGTCTTTCCACGACCTGGAATTGCATACCCATGCAAGCCTCGAAGCGCAGGCCGCTGCCATAGCCGACGATATCGCCTACAATGCCCATGATATCGACGACGGTTTACGCGAGGGCTTGTTCACGCTTGAGGACATTGACCATGTTCCGCTGATGAGCACCCTGCTTAAGCGGATCGACAGTGAATATCCCGGCTTGGAAGTCATCCGGAAAAATCATGAAGTTGTGCGCCGTGTCATAACAGAACTCGTCGAAGACGTTATTGGACAAAGTATAAAGAGCCTTCAGGAAGCCGCCATCGGTAATTCCGATGCGGCAAGAATGTTTGGCCGACCAATCGTTTCATTTTCGGAAACAATGCGCGTCGCCGACAAGGGCATAAAGTCGTTTCTGTTTGAGAAAATGTATCGCACGCCAAAGCTCAACCGGATCCGCGAGAACGCTCAACAGATCCTTCATGACCTGTTTCAGAGATATTGCAAAACACCAGAAGAAATGGCGCCAGCCTGGCAGGAAGGTCTTTCCGGTGGCACAGACACCCTACTTGAACGCAGGGTGGGCGATTATATTGCAGGAATGACCGATCGATTTGCGGTCGAAGAACATAGGCGTATGTTTGACGCAACTCCCGATTTGCGTTAGGCCCGGCGCCAACAGCGCTGGCGATGAACCTCAACCGACGGGACAACGGGGGTTTTTCAAGCTTTTGACAGGCGCAATCAGCTATGAATCAAGGCAAATTGGATGAACGTCTTTCAGGTGTTTACTCACAAGGTGGCGGCTGCTGCGAAAGCTCTGCCACTTGATGCGGTCGATTGGAATGAAGTGAATTTTGCGCGCGTTGTGGTGGAACCGCCAAATGACCCGGCTCACGGGGATATGGCGACGAATGCCGCGATGGTACTTGCAAAACCCCTTGGTCGAAAGCCTCGTGATCTCGCTGCTGGTCTTTGCGAACAATTGACACAAGATCCGTTGATTGAAGAAGCGAATGTTGCCGGCCCAGGTTTCGTAAACCTGCGCCTTAAACCATCTTTCTGGACGGACCAACTTGTCGAAATCTTGAAGGCGGGTGAGCGGTATGGTGCGGACATTGTGCCGGACCCTCGAAAGATCAACGTGGAATATGTATCGGCGAACCCAACGGGCCCAATGCATGTCGGGCACTGCCGGGGCGCAGTTGTCGGCGACACGCTCGCCAATCTCCTGTCATTCGTGGGCCATGATGTCACGAAAGAGTACTACACCAACGATGCCGGCGTTCAGATCGATGTGCTCGCCCGTTCTGTCATTCTCCGGATGAAGGAGGCCCTCGGTGAGGATATAGGCCCAATTCCGGAAGGTCTTTATCCAGGGGACTATCTGATCCCGGTTGCGAAAGCGCTCGCGGAAGAATTTGGCGCCGCGTTCTTCGAGAAAAGTAACGATGAGCAGCTTTCAGTTGCGCGCGACCGCGCAATCCTTGCAATGATGGAGCTGATCCGGGGGGACCTCGCAGTCCTCAACGTTCGCCATGACCTGTTTTTTTCCGAACGGTCACTGCACCAGATGGACGGCAACCAAAGCCGTATCGATGCGATCCTCGCTGACCTTGAGAAAAGAGATCTTGTCTATGTTGGCCAGTTGCCACCGCCAAAAGGCCAATTGCCCGAAGACTGGGAAGACCGGCCGCAGACGCTCATGCGAACAAGCGATTTCGGTGATGACATCGATCGCCCGCTGAAAAAATCCGACGGCGAATACACGTACTTCGCCGCTGACGTTGCCTACTTTGAGGACAAGTTTCAACGCGGCTTTGATGAAATGTGCTTTGTCCTCGGCGCGGATCATGCAGGCTATGTGAAACGCCTCAAGGCGGTCGCAGCAGCGGTTTCCGACGGGAAGGCCGATCTAACGGTCCTCTTGTGCCAGCTTGTGAAACTGATGCGCGATGATCAGCCGGTCAAAATGGGCAAGCGGACCGGCGAATTCGTCACGTTGCGAGAAGTCGTGGAAGAAGTCGGTGTCGATGCCGTGCGGTTTATGATGCTTTACAGAAAAAGCGATGCGCCGCTTGATTTCGATTTCGCGAAAGTAACAGAACAATCGAAAGATAATCCGGTCTTTTATGTCCAGTATGCCCATGCTCGCACCCACTCGGTCTTCAACATGGCTGAGGAGCGCACGTCACTGACTAAAGAAGACTGGTTGAACCTCGATTCGCTGGATCTATCGCGCCTCAATCATGACGCAGAACTGGAAATCATAAGAAAAATGGCAGTTTTCCCAAGACTTTTGTCGCAGGCGATGGAAACCAAAGAACCGCATCGTCTCGCCTTTTACCTTTACGATCTTGCGAGCGATTTTCATGCAATTTGGAATTTAGGTAAAGAAAACGAAGGTTTACGGTTCATAATTCCGCAAGATCTGGCGGTTACTAAGGCGCGCTTGGCATTGGTTCATGGCGTTAACTATGTGTTAAGAGCTGGGCTTGGCATAATGGGCGTTTCAGCGCCCCTGGAAATGCGCTAAGTTGCAACTAGGGGTTTGGGGCTTTGTGGGCGCGTATGTCTGCCGGCCACTCGAACAAGAATAAAGGTTGTCTTGGGCGATGTCTGACCAGCGAAATCCGGTTGATCCGACA
>JBCDCZ010000166.1:0-10117 GCA_039180865.1 Pseudomonadota bacterium
AGGAACTCAGGCAGCGTATCGACCGGTACCGACACGTCATGTTTGATCGAGCCACCTTCCGGCTTTTGGCACCCCGACAATTCATGGCGCATATGCCAGAAAGCCTTCCTTTGGGTTTCGGAGCTTGCAAGTGCTCCGTCGCGAATGGCCCCGCTCTCAAAGCCGCCCTCAATGATTGCCATCATCAAGGCGTTCGCATGATCTTCCGATTCGCCTGATGAGATTTCAACGAGTGCATACCACGGATAGGGTGTATCGATCGGATCGCGCACGCTAGGGACGTGGCGTAACAGAAACTCAATGCCGATCCGTGGTATGATTTCAAAGGCTGTGAGTTGGAAACCGGCACGATCGCGGGCATTGACGAAGAAGCGGCCCGCCTCATCAAGCGTTTCAAAGGCGACGAAAGCAGCCTGTTGACCTTTCGGTTTCGGAAAGAGTTTTAAGACGGCTGCGGTAATAAAGCCGAGCGTGCCTTCCGCGCCAATGAACAGGTTCTTGAGATCATACCCGGTATTGTTCTTGCGTAGCTTGTTGAGTTCGTTGACAATTTCACCGGACGGCAGAACGACCTCAAGTCCTAGCACCAGATCGCGGGCGTTACCGTAGGCGAGCACGCCGGTGCCGCCGGCATTGGATGAGAGATTACCGCCGATTTGGCAGGACCCTTGCGAACCGAGCGACAATGGAAAAAGCCGGTCAACCTCATCGGCTGCGTTCTGGGCGGCCTCCAAAACGACGCCAGCCTCGACCGTCATAGTATAGCCCGTCGGATCAACCTCACGGATCGCATTCATCCGAGACAGATTAACAACAAACTGACGCTCTTCATCGAAGGCGATCTGTCCGCCCACTAGACCTGTGTTGCCGCCCTGCGGAACAAGCGCGACGCTTTCTTCATTCGCAATCCGCACGATCTCCGCAACATCTACGCGATCTTTTGGGCGAAGTACGGCAGCAGCCTTTCCGAAATACTTGTCACGCCACTCTCGCAGGAACGGCGCTTTATCGGCTTCCGATGTGACGACGTTTCGCGCGCCCAGAACGGCTTCGAACCGCCTCAGGGCACTTGCCGGTTGGGCTTGTTGCTCACTGGGCATCGCCAATGGATTTTCCTCCGGATGGGTGTCTCATATCCGGTTTATACCTGCTCTAGCGCTAAGCCAAGACAGTGGATAGTCCTTGATAACATCGCCCTTGCTTGAAGCAGCCGCGTGGCTATGTCATAGGGGACAATCAAGACCTTACCTAGCGAGATCCGTAAATGACCACTATCGATCCTACTCAGACTTTTTCTCGCGGCTCCGGCCTAATGAATGGAAAAAAAGGTCTGATTCTTGGCGTTGCGAACAATCGCTCGATCGCCTGGGGAATTGCGAAGGCGTGTTCGGAGCACGGCGCGAATATCGGCCTGACCTATCAGGGTGAAGCGTTGCAAAAGCGCGTTGAACCATTGGCCGAGCAACTCGGCGGTACCGTCTTCGGCCATTGCGATGTGACGGATCCTGCCAGCATGGACGCAGTCTTCAAGGCGGTTGAAGATCAGTGGGGCGGCATCGATTTTCTCGTCCATGCGATTGCTTTCTCCGACAAGGATGAACTGACGGGGCGTTACATCGACACAAGCGAAGCGAACTTCGATCGCACGATGAATATCTCCTGTTACTCGCTGACAGCCCTTGCGCAACGCGCGGAAAAACTGATGGCAAACGGCGGCTCGATGCTGACGCTGACCTATTACGGCGCCGAAAAGGTTATGCCCCATTACAACGTGATGGGTGTTGCGAAGGCCGCGTTGGAGGCGAGTGTCAAATATCTTGCTGTCGACCTTGGACCGCAGCAGATCCGGGTGAATGCGATCTCCGCAGGACCGATCAAGACGCTTGCAGCCTCAGGTATCGGCGATTTTCGGTACATCTTGAAGTGGAATGAGTACAATGCGCCGTTGAGGCGTACGGTTACGATCGACGAAGTGGGCGATGCCGCACTCTATCTGTTGTCAGATTTATCGCGCGGCGTTACCGGGGAAGTCCATCACGTCGATGCGGGCTACCACAATATCGGTATGAAGGCCGTTGATGCGCCTGATATCACTGTTGCAATGAAGGAATAGATCTCCCGGTTTCTTGTTGGCGTAAGCAGGACGCCACCTAACACGCGCCTGAGGCAAGCATGACGACGCCGGTTATCTACTTCATTCGTCATGGCCAGACGGATTGGAACGCTGAAGAGCGTTTTCAGGGCCAAAAAGATATTCCGCTCAACGACTTCGGGCGTGAGCAAGCTACGCGAAACGGGCGTGTCCTAAGAGAGTATCTTCCGCTTGAAGATCTCAGGTTTGTTGCAAGCCCAATGGCGCGCGCAAGAGAAACCATGGAAATCGTACGCCACAACCTCGGTCTGGAGCCTCAGGACTATGCGCTCGACGACCGATTGATGGAATTGTCGTTTGGTGCCTGGGAAGGACAGACCCTTGCCGATCTGGTGGTCAAGGAACCGGACCTTTGGCAGGCACGCCGCGCGGACAAATGGAACTTTGTACCGCCTGACGGCGAGAGTTATGAAATGCTCACCCAAAGAGTTGCCGCTTGGCTTAATGCGGTAAAGGAGCCAAGCGTCGTCGTCTCCCATGGTGGTGTCAACCGTGCCTTGCGGGCGCTTTTAACCGGGGAACGAAGCAATGAAATGGCAAGTGCACCGACGCCCCAGGACCAGATCATGATTGTCACAGGAAATGATATCCGTTGGCTATGAGCTTTCCGCCGTCCCGCCGCGCTTAATTGTCGTTTGACCTCGGTTGCTCCGCCTCGTAGAAGAACGGGCCGCATTCGAAAACCGGTTTCTCCCAGGAATCCTTGATGTCTCACAACAGTTTCGGTCACCTGTTCCGCTTTACCACATGGGGTGAGAGCCATGGGCCCGCGCTTGGATGTGTCGTGGACGGGTGTCCTCCAGGTCTGGAAATAGACCGGGACGAGATCCAGTCTTTTCTCGACAAACGCAAGCCCGGTCAGTCGAAATTCACAACGCAGCGCAAAGAGCCTGATCAGGTTCAGATCCTTTCGGGCGTTATGCCCGACGATAAGACGGGGCGGACACTTTCGACCGGCACGCCGATTTCCATGGTGATCGAGAACACCGATCAGCGGTCTAAGGATTATTCGGAGATCCGCGAACGGTATCGGCCTGGTCACGCCGATTTCACCTATGATGCGAAATACGGCATTCGCGATTACCGCGGCGGCGGACGATCATCAGCGCGGGAGACTGCGGCTCGTGTTGCGGCAGGGGCGATAGCCCGCAAGGTGATTTCAAATGTGACGATCCGCGGAGCGCTCGTTCAGATGGGGCCTCACAAGGTCGACCGCAGCCGCTGGAGTTGGGATGAAGTTCATAACAATCCTTTCTTTGCCCCCGATGCTGAAGCCGCATCGTTCTTTGCCGATTACCTTGACGGGATCCGTAAGAACGGATCTTCGGTCGGCGCGGTGATTGAAGTCGTCGCTGAAGGCGTACCGGCAGGGCTTGGTGCACCGATTTACGGCAAGCTTGACCAGGATCTTGCAAGTGCGATGATGTCGATCAACGCCGTCAAAGGTGTTGAGATCGGTAATGGCTTTGAAGCCGCCAGCCTGACCGGCGAGGAAAATGCCGATGAAATGCGGGTTGGAAACGAGGGCAGACCGCGATTTTTATCCAATCATGCGGGCGGCGTTCTTGGTGGGATCTCGACAGGCGAGGCCGTCGTCGTACGGTTTGCCGTCAAACCGACAAGCTCGATCCTCACACCACGGCAAAGCATCACCCGATCCGGTGAAGAGGTCGACGTCATGACAAAGGGGCGACATGATCCCTGTGTCGGCATTCGCGCAGTCCCGATTGGAGAAGCGATGATGGCACTCGTCCTTGCTGACCATGTCTTGCGGCATCGTGGACAGGTCGGGGTAGAAGCAGGACAATTCTGATAGGGCATCTGGAACGGAGCGGGACAGTGACTGATTTTAAAACCGTGGTGGATGCGATCCGGGCGTTCGAGAAGGGCGAGATGATCGTTGTCACCGATGACGATGACCGGGAAAATGAAGGCGATCTGATCGTTGCCGCTGTTCACGCCACGCCTGAGAAAATGGCCTTTATGATCCGCCACACAAGCGGGATCGTTTGCGCGCCGATGACGCCAGCTGACGCACGGCGGCTCAATCTCAACGCCATGGTCGCCGACAATGACAGCCCGCATACGACGGCGTTCACTGTTTCTGTCGACTACCGTCACGATACCACGACCGGTATTTCGGCCGCAGAACGCTGTTCGACAGTGCGTGCGCTCGCCAATCCCAATGCAGGTGCCGATGATTTCGTGCGCCCCGGGCACATTTTCCCGCTTGTTGCCAAAGAGGGTGGCGTGCTGATGCGCTCCGGACATACGGAAGCGGCGGTCGATCTTTGTCGATTGGCCGACCTGTCTCCGGTCGGAGTCATTTCTGAACTTGTGAACGACGACGGTACGGTGAAGCGTGGTCCGGAAGTGGCAGCCTTTGCCGAGGAACACGGTCTTAAACAGGTCTCGGTCGCCGACCTCATCGCTTACCGCCAGCGAAGCGAAACGCTTGTCGAGCGGGTGGGCGAAGAAGAAGTGGAAACAAAGCGCGGCTCAGCCGTCGCGCTCTCTTTCAAAACGCCCTTTGATCCGATGCAGCATCTCGCGATCGTCTTCGGCGATATCCGCGACGGCGATAATGTCCCGGTTCGGCTTCATCGTGAGTCGGTTCTTGGAGATGCCTTCGGAACCGATATGCTGCTTGACCACGCGCTCGATAAGGTTGCCGCTTATGGCAGAGGCGTTGTCGTCTATCTGCGCGAAGGCTCAGTCGGTGTCGCTTACGAATCGGAGAGGCGTTATCGCGGTGCGACACGCTCAACAGAAGAGGATGAGGAGCACGAATCCTCAGAGGTCCGCAAGAAGCAGTGGCGTGAAATTGGTCTTGGCGCTCAGATCCTGCGCGACCTTGGTGTACGGTCAATCCGGCTCTTATCATCGACCGAGCGCCATTATGTGGGTCTTGATGGGTTTGGGATTGAGATCGTCGCGACGGAGCGCCTGACTTAGAACCGAAAGGGTTCAGGCAGTCGCTATACGGCGCCGCCGAGCAAAAGCTTTAAGAGGCCGCGTCCGGCGAATGATCCGCGAGAAAAAGCGCGGTGCACGTGCTTCGATATAGGAGAGTGCTTTATTGACCGGGCGATTGTCGCGCCTCAGGACAAAAACAATCGCTTTTGCGAATCTGCTTTCTTTGACGAGAAGAAAGAGGCCAATAGAGATCATGACAATGCCGCCGGGTATCGGTGTTACCATCACGGCAGTACCAATGCTGAGCAGCACCAATCCAATTGCAATATAAAACGTGTTCAAAAACTGACGCATTTTATCGGTCCCTTGCAAGGTCCCATCCCGCAGCGCATCTCGTTTCGACACTAGGCGTCGATGCTTACACTTTTGTGAATACGCCGACCTTGGAGAAGAAGTAAGGAGCGGTTTTTACCGTTTCAAGGCCGCTTTCTTGAAACAGGTTTGATAAATCTTCTTCCAGATAGGAACGATAATAGGGTTCATGGAAAAGTTCTGGAAAGGTTTCCAGAAGCCCGTCATAGGCGGAGGTATCGCCGGTTTGCAGGGAATCGACGAAGACGAATGTGCCGCCGGGTTTCAGTACGCGCGCAAATTCCGATGCCACGATGTGCCGGACTTTCGGGGGAAGTTCGTGGAAGAGATAGATGCACGAGATGACGTCAACACTTTCATCCTCAAAGGGCAGGGTTTCTGCGTTGGCTTTTTCGAACGTCACTTTCGGCCGGTCCCGAAACCGTTCGCGCGCTTCTTCCAGATAATCGTCCGAGAGGTCGACCCCTGTAATGGATAACCTAGGGAAAGCGCGGCTCACATCGCGCAGAAAGCTGCCGGTCCCGGTCGCCACATCGACCATTTTGAGGTTGCGTTGATCTTTTCCGCGAATGGCGCGAATAACTTCGGCAAGCCCCATCCGGCGCATCGCTGCGGTCGCGCCATGAAAAAGGACATCCACCTGGGTGTCATAGAGTTCCGCCGATTCCCTTGAAAGCCAGCCGTCTGTCTGGAAATGGAAATTCTGCAAGTAGTAGCGCGGGAGATCAGCCTCATCGCGGTGCTCTTCGAAGACCTCCTGATGCCGGTCCTCGCGCCGGCGCATCTGGACCTTCGGTGCATCGGCAAAGAACCGCCGCGCCCGGTTAAGAATGCCTGGAAGACCGCCCCGTTCGTCAACCGGCATCGGATAGAGACCTTCTTCGACGTTGCGCATATCTTCGCTCAAAAGAGCGGCTACACCGCGCAAGAGGGTTGGAAGGTTCGGTGTCGGCGTGCTCGGCGGCGTGAAGGACCGTTTTGGCGGCGGCAAATCTTTTTCCATCCGCTTGATGATCTGGCGCATGGCGACACCCTGTCCGGTATACCAGGCAACCCGCGCTCCTTGTGTGAGACCATAGGCCAGGCGTGTTGCCGCGCGTTCCAGCGGTAGCCCGGGGCGTTCGCGAACCTCTGCCATGTCGTCATCCTCTATCCAATATGCACACAAGTTCAATATGGTGCGAGTAGAGGAATTGGTCCACCTGTGTGACGGAGGAAAGCCTGAAGCCGAAATCGGCAAGTTGCCGCATATCACGGGCTGCGGTCGCGGGTGCGCAGGAAACATAGACCACGCGTGGCATGTTGGATTGCGCGAGTTCTTGCGCTTGGGCTCGGGCACCAGCGCGAGGCGGATCGAGAAGAACCGCATCAAAGCGAGAAAGGTCTTTCGCGGAAAGAGGGCGCGTAAAGAGATCGCGGCGTTCGGTTGTCACAGGTTTCAGCGAGGGTGTTGCCCGTGCGGTCTTCTCAAGGGCAGAAAGCGCTGCCTGATCGCCTTCGACCGCGTGAACACGGGCGTTTTTTGCAAGCTGAAGAGAAAATGTTCCGGATCCGGCGAAGAGGTCTGCGATATGGTCCGCTCCGGAAAGCGCAGAAACGACGAGCTTAGACATGGCATCTTCCGATGGTTTGGTTGCCTGGAGAAAGCCACCGGGCGGGATCGTAACCTTCGCTTTGCCAAACATGACATAGGGTTCTCGAGCCACCATGATTACATCATCGGCGATGCTCAGTCGGGCAATTTCGGCTTGAATGGCGAGGGTGATGAGGTCCTGTTCCCGCTTCAGGTCGAGGCTGGGGTCGGCGTCATCAAGGCGGACATCAAGACCATTGTCGGTGAGCGTTACGGTAAGCCGCAATGAGCCCCGCGAAGGTGCTGCAATCGCTGAAAGTGCTTTGAGCGTGCCGACCGCTTGAAAAAGAGTCGGGTGAAGAACGACACACGACGAGAGGTCAATGATGCGATCACTGCGGGCTTCATGAAATCCGAGGATCGCGGACCCCTTGTTGCGGACGGCGACAAAGGTCGCGCGGCGACGGGTTGCCGGTGCGACGGCTATGATCGGCTCCGGTTCAATATCGAGGTCACGCGCTTTGAATGCCGCGCGAACCTGATCCATTTTGAAGGCAAGATAAGCATCCTGAGAGAGATGTTGTAGCGAACACCCGCCACAGAGGGCGAAATGGCGGCAGGGCGGCTCAACACGCAGAGACGATGCCCGTGTAATGTCGACCAGCCGTCCACGGTTTCCAACAACATCGGCTTCGACGGTCTCGCCCGGGAGCGTGTGGGCGACGAAGATTTCAGTGTCGCCATTCTTAGCAACACCATCGCCCTGATGTGCGAGCCGATCGATTGTGAGGCTCATCCGGCGTGGTGCTGGTTCTTTTCTGGTCGGTTTCCGCCGATGCTTTGGGGATCGCCTAGCCATGTTTGACCGCGCCTGCGATGTATTCCAGATTGCCATCTCCGCCAAAGATCGGCGAGGGAATGAGCCCCTTAACGTCCCAACCCGGTTGATCGTTCAGCCAATCGCAAATTCTGTCGGCGGCGTTCCGGGCATCGGCTTCGTTGCGGACAATTCCCCCTTTGCCGAGCGCTTTTCGTCCAACTTCAAATTGCGGTTTAACGAGGAGCGCGGCGAAGGCATCAGGCTTGGCGAGGCTTAAGGCGGCGGGAAGGGCCACTGTGAGCGAGATAAAGCTCACATCGGTAACCAAAGCTTCGATGGGATAGGCGAGATCATCTTGTTTAAGGGCGCGCGCATTGACGCCTTCGAGATTGGTCACCCGCGCGTCATTGGAAAGACTTGAATGGAGTTGACCGTGGCCGACATCAAGTGCGGTCACATGGCGTGCTCCGCGCTCCAGAAGCACTTGTGTGAACCCGCCTGTCGAGGCTCCGACATCGAGCACATTGCGCCCTGCCGGATCGAATCCGAATTGATCAAGCGCTGCAATGAGTTTCAGGGCCGCGCGCGAAACGTAGTGTTGCGCTGGATCGTCAACCAGGATTTTGCTTGCGGGTTGGACCTTTTGCGCGGCTTTCCTGGCCGGTAATCCATCGACGAGTACTCTACCGCGGCTGATTTGATCTGCAGCCCGCGACCGGCTTTCAGCAAGGCCACGATTGACCATGGCCTGATCAAGCCGTTCGAAGAGCGCCGGCCTCATCTTTTCCGTCACGGGGTGCCTTCGTCATCTTCTTCATCGTTAAACGGGGTCTCGGCAGTGGTGTCTTCATCCTGATCGGTGCTGACATATTCTTCAGGTACGAGAACGTAATCGTCCTCACCCTCTTCATAAAGTTCCGGCCCCATAATGCCGCCAACGGGAGCGCTGGACGCGTAATCGTAGTCGCTCTTGTCTTCAATTGACATGCCCTCGCGTCGCAAGACACGATAGAACAGAAACACTGCAAGAAGGGCAAGCGAAGCGCTGACCACCGCGAAGAGGCCCTGGGGGCCAACACTCGTCATTGCGAGCGATGCGATAGTGGGACCGAAAATCGAGCCAAGACCATAGGCGAGTACAACGCCTGCCGCCGTTTCGACCATGTCCGCCTGCTCGGTATAGTCGAAGGCATGGGCCGCCGCGATCGCGTAAAGCGGCTGGGTGAGGCCGCCGAGAAGTGTGACGATGATGATAACGGTGAGTGGATTGGCCGTTGGAAACAGTGACGCGAAGATGCATACGGCGATTGCCGCGATACATCCCAACATCAAAACGTAGCGCCGGTCGATGAAATCCGAGAGGCGGCCAAGCGGATATTGCAGCAGAAGACCGCCGAACATCAGGGCACCGGCTGAAAGCGGAATGAAGTTCGGATCAAGTCCGATCCTGGTTGAATAAAGCGGGATCAGAGAAAACAACGCGCCGATACTCATGCCGGCGAACGTGCAGGCGACGATGGCTGCTGGTGAGCGTTTATAAAGGACAAATGGTCTTAGCCTGACAACGGCAATCGGAGCAGGCTGTGCGCTCTTCGTGAGGGCCACTGGAATCGCGGCGATTGAAAGCAGGATCGAAGCAATGACGAAGGCCTGGAACCCCACCACGTCCAGCCAGGTCATCGCGACCTGACCAAGCATGACAGCGAGAAACACGACGATCGTGTAAGTGGACATGACAAGGCCACGGGTCTTGTTGTCTGCTTTGTCGTTGAGCCAGCTCTCAATGATGAGATACATCGCCGAAATGCAGAAGCCCGTGATGAAGCGCGCGAACCCCCACACCCACGCATCGATGACAAGCGGATGAAGAAGAGCAGCAGCCGAGCCAAGGGAGACGAGCGCTGCGAAGGCGCGGATATGTCCGGCCCGTACAATGAGCTGGGGTCCAAGAACGCCGCCCACAAGGAAGCCCACATAGAACATCGACGAGATGATGCCGATCGCAGTATCCGAGATCTGTTCGACATCCGCCCGAAGCGGAATCAATGTCGTCTGCATCCCGTGGCCCAGCATCATGAGCGATACCGAGAGGAGAAGCGCGGTAACCGAACCTAGGATTTTGGTCATGACAGCACACTCCATGCCGCTGAAGCGCCTTGCCCTTGAAGCGGGCAACAATGCACATCAGTCGCGCTTGCCTTGGCATGGGGGGTGATGTCAAATGAAAAGTGTTGATGGAGACTTCGACATTGTGGGGGAGTGAAAAAATGGGTGGCAAGGACGA
>JBCDCZ010000167.1:0-10115 GCA_039180865.1 Pseudomonadota bacterium
AGGGCAGACACAACAGGGAGACCAAACATGTTCAACGCCATCATCAAAACGACGCTTGCTGCAGCCCTCGTTGCAGTTCCCGTCACAGCAAACACCGCTTCAGCCGGCGAATTCCGCCATTTCGGCGGAGGCGAAGCTTTTAACCACAAACCGCACCACGGACTTCACCGCGGTCATCATGGCCATCGCGGAGCGGCCATTGCAGGGGCTGGCCTTGCGGTCGGGCTCCTCGGGCTCGCACTCGCCAATGCAGCAAGAAACCGGCATGACGAACCTTATGCAATCCTTCACGAGGAAGATGGCGGCTCGAAAATGGTCCGGCGGCACCCGAACGGTGGACGCATACTGACCCGCCGCGACCGGCACGGTCATGTGATTTCTCGCAAGCACATCAAAAAGCGCCCAGCCTTCGTTACGCTGCACAATCCCGACGGAACAACCCGTACCGTCACACGCGGCAGGAACGGACGGAACGTGATCACGAAGCGTGACCGTCAAGGCCGGGTTATCGGAAGACAACAGATGCCGGACCGCTCCAAACCGTCGGCCACTCTGCACAATCCGGATGGATCCACCCGCACCGTTACGCGTGGCCGCAATGGTCGGAATGTGATCACAACACGCGATGCAAGGGGCCGCGTCACAGGACGCGAAGTGACACGGGATCGTAGCCGTCCGTTCGCGCGCTCTTACAATCCTGAAACCGGAGAAGTGCGTCAGGCAGGACGAGACAGCCGCGGGAACCGCTACTTCGTTTCCTCAACGCCCGTCTATCGCTGATCGGCTCCAACAAACACCGAAAATCGCCGCTCTGAAAAGAGCAAACCTACCCAACCGGTTCGGTGGTGCTCGCCACCGAACCGCCACCCAACGCATCCAAAACTCACCTTCAAATTCGGAGAAAATCCATGAAAACCAAACTCTTCAAATCCGCCGTTCTATCAACCGCGGCCCTTTCACTCGCGCTTGGCGTTTCAACAGCAAATGCGAATGTCAGTTCACAGTCCGACATCCTGTTCATTCTCGATGGCTCAGGATCGATGTGGGGCCAGATCGACGGTGTTGCCAAAATCGATACCGCAAAGGCAACGCTTACCAAAATGCTCTCGGATGTTCCGCAAAGCGCGCGGCTTGGTCTCATGACCTATGGCACGAAGGACAAAACCAGTTGCGAGGATGTCACCTATACGAACCCGCTTGGTTCAGCACGCGGTGCCATCTCCCAGACTATCGCCAGCCTGAGCCCGCTTGGCAAAACGCCGATCGATCGCTCCCTCGCGCACGCCATGTCGCACCTTGCCAATACTCAACCGCATGATGTGCAGAAGTCGCTTGTTCTCATCTCTGACGGCATCGAAACCTGCGACGGCGCGCCATGTGAGACCGCCAAAGCGGCCGAGGCCAGCGGCGTCTCGCTGAAGGTTCACGTGGTCGGGTTCAATGTCGACCGGCAGGCTCGAAACCAGCTTGAATGCATCGCTCAACACGGCGGTGGTCAATATTTCGACGCTGCCGACACCGCCGGGTTCCAAAAAGCCATTGCAGATGTGGTTGAAGTCGCACAAGCCCCCGTTGAGGTAGCGCGTGCCCCAGAACCAGAACCGGTCGCTTCCAAGCCATTCTTCATTGACGAATTCGACGGCGAAGCGCTCGGAACAGCCTGGACGGTCGGTAACGCCGATGAAGAAGCTTATCTCGTGGAGGAAAGCAGCCTAATGATGGTCTCGTCGAAACAACAAGGCTTTGCAACCGCAGAACCGACCAATCTCGTCAGCCTCGCTGAAAGACTGCCGAAAGGCAACTGGGACATGAACCTCTATATGAAGATCGAAGCCCAGACCAAGAAAGACAGCTTCTGGTTCGGCCTGCACAAGGATCCGCAAAATTATATGGGCCTGATGCTTTATACAGGGATCGGAAATCCATGTGCCGAGTTCGCAATCCGGCTTGAAAAAGCCTCGAAAGGCGAGCGCACAAAATTCGATACGCGGATAGCCGGATCGAAAGCCTGTGGCTGGGGCCAGGGCGGCGTCCATGAAGCAATCCAGAGCGCTGGTGAGGACGGTATCGTCCTTACGATTGCCAAACGCGGCCGCAACTACACCGCATCAGCCCGGCTTGAAGGTATTGTCGGCGACACCGGAACACCGAAGACTGTGAGCACGAAGTCGCTCACCTCACTCAAACTACCGGGTCAGCCCTCTATGATGCTCGGCAAATGGGGCAATGCCGATGGAGAAATCCTTTCCTTCGTCGATCGCTTCGAAATCGTCCCGGTGAAGTAGTCGAGTGATCTCGACTGATTGAAACGCCACGGGAGCCGCAACGCATGGTCGTTGCGGCTCTTTTTTTCCGAATGATACGACCTGTTGCCATACGATCCGGCAGCGCAGAAAGGCCGATTTGCACCCGAGAACACCCCCACCTGTTAGATTCTGATACAATCCAACGATTGACCTCGGCGGGGGTTCGCTGGTACCGCAAATCTAACTAAAACGTTACCAATGTTTTATACGGGGATTTCTATGCGTAAAATTGCAGGTCTTGCATTGGCTGGCGCTATGACGGTCGTGTCATTCAGCGCCCAGGCGGCAACCATGTCGTTTACAAATATTACCGAGGGCGTGCGCGACCTTGTATTCGGAACCGAAGCTCTTGACGGCGTAGACGCGACACCCACTCCGTTTGGTTTTGACCTCACAGACGGAGGCGCGCTCACAGCGTCGGAATCCATCGAGCTTTATGGCCGTATCGTCGGTTCGCAGGACGTTTACCAGTTCACGACCGATTCAGCGTTCGAAATCTCCTTCATTTTCGATGGATATTTCCTTGATGCCGATGGTGTTGAAGGCGGCGCGGCCGGTGCATTTGTCTCGGAATCAGGTTTCGTGACTGAGGGATCTTCGATTAACACCAGCACATTCAGCCTGGTCGAGATCGGCGGCGATGGAACGACGTTCACAGACCTCATCTTCACATCAACCGTCAGCAGCGGTCCGTCCCTCCTGTTCAGCGGTGGACCCGGCACCTACTCATTCGCAATTGACGGCAGCACAGGCCCTGACGATGGTCCCGCTCTCTATGACATCGAGATCGCAGCCGTGCCGCTTCCAGCAACATTGCCGCTCGCGATCGCCGGTTTCGCTGGTCTTGCATACGTTGCGCGTCGTCGTCGCAATCGCGCATAAAGAGAAAAACCATAACATTTGATTGAACCGGCGCTCTGCGCCGGTTTTTTCGTTCCGGTGCTGCAAGACATTGTCGCCACCAATGTACATCGGCGCTTTCAAAATTTCATTGTCAACGCCTCGCAGCGATTTTGAAAAAAGCTGTGATCCAGAGTTTCAGAACTTACCTTCATAAAACATTCAAACACTTGCTTAAAATGCGGAACTAACGGCAAACTTGTTCCTGCGGATATCCGCGGAATACACTGCCCATCCATATCCTGTTTCTGGACCACGACACCCGGTTTTCGTTTAATGCAACGACGTTTTCCTTTCGGATCTGCTGAAAGTCGCTGGCGTATCTCGTGGTGCGTCCTGTTAACCGCCATTCTTCTTTTTCTTGGTACAGCGATCGCGCAGGCAGCGGCCGAACACTTGAAAGTGGGCCTTGCGGCCCTGGCCACCTCTGTCGATCCGCATTTTCATCGGGCCGGCTATAATTTCGATCTTCGTGAAAACGTCTCGGATGCGCTTGTTTACAACAACGGCGTCACCGGCGAGATCGAGCCGCGTCTTGCCTTGAGCTGGGCACAAACGAGTGAGACGACTGTTGTCTTGCAGCTCAACCCGAAAGCTGTGTTCCCAACGGGAGATGTGCTCACAAGCGATGACGTGATCTACTCCCTGTGTCGGGTTCGCAATGTCCCAAACAGCCCCGGGCTATTTACAAGCTTCATCAAGACAGTCGAAGCCGTAACAGCGCTCGGCGATCATGAGATCGAAATCGAAACAGCCGCGCCTGATCCGATCCTTTTGCGCAATCTGTCGCAAATCGGGATTGTTGAAAACCCGACCGATCGAACGCTTAGCTTCGACAAACAGACCTGCGGGAATAACGACTGGCTTAAAACAACAGCCATTAACAAAGGAACCATCGCGCCAGGCATCGGCCCTTACCAGGTCGAAAAGTTCACGCCTGACGTTGAGATCATTCTCACCCGAAACGAGAGCTATTACGGACCGCGCCCGCATTTTGCGAAAGTGACCCTGAAAGCGCTGCCCGATAACAGCGCCAGGATTGCCGCTCTTCTTGGCGGATCGGTCGATGTGATCAATCAGCTTCCCGTCAACGGAGCCGATGTCCTGATTGATCGCGGCGGCTTTCAGATCGTGACTGTACCATCGACCGTACTAATTTTCCTCTTGGCAGATCAGTACCAGGAACCCTCTCCAAAGATTTCCAGGACCGGGGGAAAGAACCCGTTCAAAGATAGGCGCGTTCGACGCGCATTGAACCTTGCCATCGACAGGTTGAAACTCGCCGAAATCGTGATGGGAGGGTTTGCCAACCCGGCGCATCAGATCGTGGTCGACGGCATTCAGGGTTTTGACCCGGATATCGAATCTTACCCCTTCGATGTGCAACAGGCCCGGGACCTTCTTGCAGAGGCGGGATATGCCGACGGCTTCAAGCTGACTTTGAGCGCTCCGAGCGACCGGTACGTGAATGGCCCGCTCGTTGCGCAGGCGGTTGTCGGAATGCTCACCAAAATCGGTCTCGATGTCGAACTGGAGACCTTTCCAAAGAGCATTTATTTCAGCCAGGCAAGCAAATACGAATACAGCCTCTATCTCGCCGGTGCGGCGGTCGATACCGGCGAAGGATCGAGCATTCTTCTCAACATCGCCGGAAGCCGCGACCTTGAACGTGGTTCAGGCGGTGCCAACCGTGGCCGCTATTCAAGCGCGGTTTTTGACGACCTTATATCCGAGGCGCTCAGCACG
This sequence comes from Pseudomonadota bacterium, assembly GCA_039180865.1. Lineage (GTDB taxonomy): Bacteria > Pseudomonadota > Alphaproteobacteria > Rhizobiales > JACESI01 > JBCDCU01. The sequence goes on from JBCDCZ010000167.1 coordinate 4,953, forward strand.
CTTGACGACACCGAGCGCGAAGCCCTCCTCAAAGCAGCAAGCAGGACAGCCCGGGACGACGAAAGCCATGTGCCGCTTTATCATGAGCTAGGCGTATGGGCCGTACGGGAAGGCATTTACTTCGAACCCAATCCCAACCTGCGCAACATATTCTATACGGCGCGCACGAAGTGAGGAGCAAAAGGTCCGGCCTCTCACCTCTTGTGCTTCAGCGGGATTCCTGTTCCCATTCTCAAAGTCTGACGTTTCTTTTCGCCTCGATCTTGGGCTCTCCTGCCCGCTGACAACGAAACCGGTCCCGCCCCAGCATGCTGTTGTTCCTGATCAGACGGCTATTCCAGAGCGTGGTGGTGATCATCATCCTCTCGCTCGTCGTCTTTGTAGGCGTTTGGCTCATCGGCAATCCTGCGGATGTCCTGATCTCACCTGAGGCAACGGAGGCGGATCGCAGGGCCGCCATCGTGGCACTTGGGCTCGATAAGCCACTCTGGCAACAATATCTGATTTTCCTTGGAAATGCGGTCCAGGGCGACTGGGGAACCTCCTTCGTCTACAAAGAACCGGTCACCGATATCCTGCTCGACCGCATGCCTGCGAGTTTTGAACTTGCGCTTGTCGCCTTCGCGATGGCAATCGCAGTCTCCCTCCCCTGTGGGCTTTATGCGGGTTTGAGACCAGACCATCCGTTTAGCCAGGCAATCATGGCGTTTTCCCTTGTCGGCGTCAGTATTCCGACCTTCTGGCAGGGCATCCTTCTGATTATTGCATTCGGAATTACCATTCCGCTCTTTGCCGTCGGCGACCGCGGCGAAGTCGCGACCTATTTCGGGATCACCTCAAGCCTTTTCACGCTCGACGGTTGGCAGCACGTTGTTCTGCCTGCCTTCAGTCTGGCGCTCTTGAAAATGTCGCTGTTGATCCGAGTGATCCGCGCGTCAACGCTCGAAATCGTCAATCTCGACTTCGTGAAATTTGCCTATGCCAAAGGGGTTCGGACCCGGGTTGTCGTCACCCGGCACATTTTCCGCAACGCGCTTATCCCGGTGATCACAATCATCGGCATCGAGCTTGGAAACCTTCTCGCCTATGCAGTGATTACCGAGACCGTGTTTTCCTGGCCCGGCCTCGGCAAACTCCTGATCAATTCGATCCAGGTCCTCGACCGCCCGATGATCGTGGCTCAGCTCGTCTATACCGCGCTTTTGTTCATCGCGATCAATTTCATCGTCGATGTCCTCTACACCGTGATTGATCCCCGCGTGAAGGAAGCGATGGGAAGAGCGGGTGCAGGGAGGGGGCCGTGATGTTCGGAACGGCATCCGATTTCTGGCACCGCTTTTTCGAGAATCGGACCGCTGTCGTTTGTCTGGCGGTGACCATCCTCTTTGTTCTGGCCGGCCTCTTCGCACCGATCCTTGCGCCAACTGACCCTTACGATGTTGAAAGTCTGCGCCTTGAAGATTCTCTGCGCCCCATGGGAACAACTCAAGCTGGTGAGCCGGAGGAACGACGGCACACATTCACGGTATCCGGCGCCGAACTCACCGCCGAACCTCCCTTTGAAGATGGCCTTTACCGCGTCGCCCCCTGCGGCTCCGCCTGCCTCGCCTTCACCGTTGAAAAACAGGCCTATTCGGTAACGAGGCTCGAAGTCCGCGATTTACCGCAGGGCATGAGCGTCATGGGCGCACGGAAACATCCCGTCCGCAATTGGTGGACTGTGCGCACGCCGCGCAATGACACCGTAGAAATCATGAGCGATGCCCCTCTTCCTGTGACATTCAGCTTTGATGCCGTCATCACCAAAGCGGGTCCCGGAAGCGGCCTCATCTTCTTTCTCGGCACCGACACGCTCGGCCGCGATATGGTTTCAGCGATCCTTTACGGCATTCGGATCAGCATATTCGTCGGCCTGGTCGGCGCTGGCATTGCCATGGTGATTGGAACGGTCCTCGGGCTTCTGGCAGCCTGGTTCGGTGGGTTTGTCGACACAATCACAATGCGGACAGTCGACTTCATGCTCGGCTTTCCAGCCCTTCTGATCGGTCTTGTGGTGTTGGCCGTGCTTGGCAACGGAATTGAAAAGATCATTTTCGCCATTGTGCTTGTACAATGGGCCTATTATGCCCGGACCGCACGGTCTGTCGCCCTTGTCGAACTCAATAAGGAATATGTCGAGGCAGCCCGTTGCCTCAGGCTTTCCCCGATGCGCATCCTCATGCGTCACGTTCTGCCGAATTGCATGCCGCCCCTCATCGTTCTCTTCACGCTTAATATCGCAGCCGCGATCTCGATTGAAGCCTCGCTGAGCTTCCTCGGTATGGGGCTGCCGCTCACCGAGCCATCGCTCGGCATGTTGATTGCAAACGGCTACGAGCTGATTTTTTCCAACAAATACTGGGTCAGTTTCTTTCCCGGTCTCGTTCTTCTTGTGATGATCGTTGCCATGAACCTTCTCGGAGACCGCCTCCGAGACCTCAACAATCCGAGATTGAAGACGTGAGCGCTCATCAGAAAGACAACACAATACTGAAGTTGGATCGGCTCAACACCTGGTTCTTTACACGCGCCGGTATCGTGAAGTCGGTGCGGGACGTCTCGTTCAGTCTCAAAAAGGGAGAGGTCCTCGGCATCGTCGGAGAATCGGGTTCTGGTAAATCCGTTACCGGTATGTCGATTATGGGGCTCATTGAGCCGCCCGGCCGGATTGTCTCTGGCTCGATTGCCTTTCAGGGAAAGGAGCTCACAACGCTCTCTTTCAACGAGATGCGGCGTTATCGCGGGCGGCGGATTGCCATGATCTTCCAGAACCCTCTCATGACGCTGAACCCGGTTCTGACAATCCGCGATCAGATGTTCGAAGCCGTCTCCGAGCACGATGATGTGCCGAAGAAAGACCTTGAAGCACGGGCGCTTGAAGCGCTTGAGGCTGTTGGGATTCCATCGCCGGAAGAACGGCTTTCCCGATATCCGCACGAGTTTTCCGGCGGCATGCGTCAGCGGATCGTGATTGCGATTGCCCTTCTTCACAATCCCGACCTCATCATTGCGGATGAGCCGACGACCGCGCTTGACGTGAGTATCCAAGCCCAGATCATCCACAAAATGCATGAGCTGATCGACGGCATGGGCCGCGCCATGATCTGGGTTTCGCATGATATTGCGACCCTGTCGGAGCTTTCGGATCGCATCATGGTCATGTATGCGGGTGCAGTCATGGAGACCGGAACAACTGCCGAGATCATATCAGCTCCACGTCACCCCTATACAGTGAAGCTTCTGGAATCCCTGCCATCGCGTAATGTGCCGGGAAAACCCCTAAAGCAGATAGCCGGCAACATGCCATCGCTGATCGATATCGGTCCTGGCTGTCCTTTTCGCTCCCGGTGCGACCGCGCGCTTGACGCCTGCAGCGAGCCTGTGGAAGCGAGCGCTATGAGCGCAACCCAATTTGTGTCCTGCCGCAATCCCCATGACGCTTCGGACAGCAGAAAAGCTGGAGCGGCAGAATGACGAAGAGCGGCATTCTCTTCGAGGCGCGCAATCTCGGAAAAGCGTTCGTCAACGAACCGAGTGCGCTGGAAAAAGGATTTGCGCGTCTCTCAGGTGGGGCATTACAAACGCAGATCGTGCGGGCCGTTGATGACGTCTCATTTCAGCTGAAAGAAGGCGAAACGCTCGGCATTGTTGGGGAATCCGGCTGCGGGAAATCGACGCTCGGCCGGATCATCGCCGGATTGATCGCACCGACATCCGGCGACATGACCTATCGCGGTCGAGCCATGAGCCACCAGCTTGCCAAAGCGCGTGATGCGCTCAAGATCCAGATGATCTTCCAGGATCCCATGTCATCGCTCAATCCGCGTCTCAAAGTCGTCGATATTATTGGTGAAGCGGCAAAAGTACACGGGATCACAAAGCGCGGCGACATGCGAGCTTATGTTGCCGACCTCATTCAAACGGTCGGCCTTGATGTTGAGCATCTCGATCGCTATCCGCATCAGTTTTCCGGTGGCCAGCGTCAACGGATCGGCATTGCGCGGGCCCTTGCCGTGAAGCCGGAACTCCTGATCTGCGACGAGGCGGTTGCGGCGCTGGATGTTTCCGTTCAGGCACAAATTGCCAATCTGTTCATGGAAATCCGCGACCGGGCAGCGCTGTCAATGATCTTTATCAGCCACGATTTATCCGTGATCCGCCATCTGTGCGACCGGGTACTCGTCATGTATCTCGGGCGGGTCGTGGAGATTGCACCGACGGCGGATCTCTTCGATCATCCTCGCCATCCTTATACGCGCATGCTGCTTGATGCGATGCCCAAGATCTCCGTTGAAAAGCGGGTTTTCGAGCCGATTCGCGGCGAAATCCCCTCCCCGCTTAATCCGCCGCCCGGTTGCACCTTTCACCCGCGGTGTAGCCGTGCCGATTCTGTGTGCCACGAGGCCAATCCACCCTTGGAAACATCAGGCGAACGGGCCGCGCGTTGCTATCATCCGCTTTGAGCGGATTGGCTTATTCGACGTTTTATAGAAATGGTCGGAGCGGCAGGATTCGAACCTGCGACCCTCTGGTCCCAAACCAGATGCGCTACCAGGCTGCGCTACGCTCCGATTGAATGTATTCGGCAGCTGCGCGGCTTATGGCGCGATCTGCTTCGAGTGTCAATTAAAACGTTGGCCGAACAATCAACCAACCTCAGATTGGTCAGAGCTGATATCTTCCGCGAAGCGTAAACACTGTAATGGGATCATCGTCAGACGGTAACGATTTCCCTCCATAATCTGCATGATCGGCGGGATCCGTAATATTGTATTGCTATGCAGCAACCGGCACTTCCGCCTCTCGTTCGTTGCTGGATATCGCCACAAACTTTGGTTCACATGCGAGGAAAGCATCCACTACATCGGGATCAAAATGGCTTCCCCGCCCTTCAACAATGATCGAACGAGCTTTTTCGTGACTGAATGCCGCTTTGTAAGGACGTTTGCTGCGCAAGGCATCATAAACGTCGGCCAATGCCATAATACGAGCGGGAAGCGGTATAGCCTCACCTTTGAGGCCATAGGGATAGCCTGAACCGTCCCACTTCTCATGATGAGCAATCGCGATTTGCCTCGCGATGTCGAGGAACTCTATTCTGCCAACATCCTTTTCTGCCGCTCC
>JBCDCZ010000168.1:0-9998 GCA_039180865.1 Pseudomonadota bacterium
ACCGCTCCTGATGTTTTTCAGCCCCAAAGTGCGGGATCAGGCGGATCAATGAGGCTGCCATCAAATCGCAACGCGGGCTCGAAATCCTCGGCAAGGAGGAGCGGACCGTCGAGGTCCACGAAAGCGGCTCCTTGGGCTGCAAGAACAGCAGGCGCCATCGCGAGGGAGGAAGCGACCATGCAGCCGACCATGATAGTGAGGTCGCGGGCACGCGCTTCTGAAATCAGGGCCATTGCCTCCGTTAAACCGCCGGTCTTGTCAAGTTTCACATTTATGACGCTGTAGCGCCGGGCAAGGCGGTCAAGGTCTTCACGGGTATGCACACTTTCATCAGCGCACAAGGGGATCGGCGATGAGAAGCGTTCAAGAGCTTCGTCGCCATCGGTTGGTAAGGGTTGCTCGATCAGCGCGACCTTACACTCGACGGCTATCGAAAGATTGCGGTCTAGATCGTTTTCGGACCAGCCTTCATTTGCGTCAACGATGAGCCTTGAATCAGGGGCTCCGCGTCGCACCGACCTCAGCCTTTCCTCGTCTTCAGGCCCGCTGCCGAGTTTGATTTTGAGAAGGGGTCTTGCCGCGGCGGCGCGAGCAGCCTCAAACATAGCCTCCGGGCTATCAAGGCTGAGCGTATATGCGGTTGTGACCGGTTTTGGCTGAAGCCCAAATCGGGTCGCCGTACGCACACCGCTTGCTTTTGCTTGAAGATCGAGCAGCGCGCAATCCAACGCATTCCGGGCGGCTCCAGGCGGCAAGGCATTCTGCAAACTATTGGAATTTGCAAGGCAGTCTGGAGTTGCCTGGACGCCATTAATCTGCCCGGCGACACTTTCAACGCTTTCGCCGTATCGAGCATAAGGTGTGCACTCGCCGCGCCCGACATGCGTGCCATCAGTTAGTTCGACAATGATCGTCTCGGCGTGTGTTTTAACACCACGCGAGATTCTGAACGGACTTTTCAACCGCCATTGCGCGGTTCTCACATTCAGTTGCAAGTCTCTCATGGTGAACGAAAGCCTTTGTGATAGTTTTAGCTCCAGCTGCGCTTTGTCCACCGCTTCGGCAAAAAAGACAATGCTGGCTTTCCGTTCTTATGTATATATGCGGGCTATGGACGCACTCGTCGAACAAACCGCCGGTACGCTGGCTGAAAGTGCACCTTTAGCTGACGGCACGCAGGCCTACCGGGCCGTAGGCTGCTGGTCGATCCGGCATGCGAACACAATCTATGAAGCGCTCCCGAAAATGATTGCTGCCGGGCCCAAGAAGGTCGCAATCGATCTCAAGGACCTTGCTATTCTCGACACGTCCGGTGCGTGGCTTCTTTGTACATTGCGCAATCAATATGCAGCGCGTGGTGTCCATGTGGATTTTATCGAGCCGCGCGAAGAACATACCGTTCTTCTTGAGCGCATTGCACGCGCGAGCGAGGCGGTCGGTGATTTAGAGCCTGTTCGAACAAAACCTGAAAGCGTGCTCGATAGGGTCGCGGAGAGCCTGAAAGACGGGATAGATGAGGTGAAACGGATCCTCTCGCTTCTGGGTGCGCTTGTTTCAGCCTTTGCGAAAGCTCTGGTTGTTCCGGCGCGATTCCGCTTTCCGGCTCTTGTTACGCATATGATGCGAACGGGCCTGACAGCGGTTCCAATCATCACACTCATGTCTTTTGTGATCGGCGCGATTATCGCTCAGCAGGGCGCCTATCAATTATCGTTCTTTGGCGCAGATGTTATGGCGGTCGATTTCGTGGCTGTCCTTGTCACCCGCAATCTTGGCGTTCTCCTGACGGCGATTATGGTCGCCGGCCGCTCCGGTTCGGCGTACACCGCCGAGATCGGGTCTATGAAGATGCGCGAGGAAATCGACGCCTTGAAGGTGATCGGTCTTGATCCGGTGGATGTTTTGCTCTTTCCGCGCATCATGGCGTTGGTTCTTGTGCTCCCGCTGTTGACCGTCATTGCTGATTTTGCGGCACTGGTTGGCGCTCAGCTTGCCCTTTGGATCTATATCGATATGTCCTGGCAGGTGTTCTTGGAGCGCGCACGCGATGTGACACCTCTGTCTTATTTCATGCTGGGTGTCGTGAAGGCGCCGTTTATGGCGCTCATAATCGGCCTGATTGCGATGTCCGAGGGGCTGAAGGTTGCGGGCAGTTCCGAATCATTATCCCGCCACACGACGATCGCGGTCGTCAAATCGATCTTCATGGTCATTGTTGTTGACGGGATCTTCGCCGTCATCTCTGCTAACCTCGATACGTGAACTCATGGACGCCTGGGTAGGAAAAAACGGAAACGGTGGGCCGCGCAAAGAGGTCATTAAGGTGACCAACCTGACAGTGGGATTTGGTGATGTCGTTATCCTGGAGGACCTTGATGTTTCCGTTTACGACCGTGAGATCCTGGGCGTGGTCGGAGCTTCCGGAACCGGGAAATCAGTGCTTCTTCGCACGATCCTAGGGCTCAATCCGAAGCGAAAGGGCAGGGTCCACATCATGGGTGTGGATTATGATCAGGCGAGCGACGACGAATGTAATATTCTCGATCAACAACTCGGTGTTCTGTTCCAGCACGGCGCGCTCTTTTCGTCGCTCACCGTTCGGCAAAACATCCAGGTCCCGATGCGCGAATATTTCGCGATGGAACAACATCTCATGGACGATCTCGCGCTCATGAAAATGGATCTCGTCGGTCTCAGCCTTGATGCCGCAGACAAATTTCCGTCCGAATTGTCGGGTGGGATGATCAAGCGTGCCGCACTCGCGCGTGCATTATCGATCGATCCGGCCGTTATCTTTCTTGATGAACCGACATCGGGTCTCGATCCGATTGGTGCGCAGGAATTCGACCGATTGATCATGAATTTGCGGGATACATTAGGGGTCACCGTTTTCATGGTAACGCACGATCTCGACAGCCTGTTCGCAACCTGTGACAGAATTGCCGTCTTGGGCCAAAAACGTGTCTTGGTCGCTGGAAAACCCGAAGAATTACTTGAATTTGATGACCCATGGGTCAACTCATACTTCAACGGCGACCGCGCCCGACGCGCGAGAGGCGTCAGTTAGTTCCGGCATACTGGGGAATTGCCGGACGGGTGGCTGCAGGGACGCTGATAAAGCAAGTTTATCATGGAAACGCGCGCAAATTACATAGCTATCGGCCTGTTCACCATCCTGGTGTGTGCGATGACCTTTGGGTTCATCTATTGGCTCGACCGCTACAATGAGACCGGCGAAGCGCGGACGATAGATCTCGTACTGCCAGCTAATGCAGGTGGATTGAACGCGGGATCCGGCGTTCTCTTCAATGGCTTGCGCGTTGGCAGTGTGACCCGTGTCGAGTATCGGGTCGAGGATCCGCAGAATATCTATGCGAAACTGCGGGTGAGTGCCGACATTCCCTTGCGCTCGGATACAACGATCAGTGTTTCGTCTCAGCCTCTAACGGGGCTTACCAATGTGACGATGGTCGGTGGAACGCCGGACGCGCCGCTTCTGTTCGACGAGGAAGGAACGCCGGTTTTGCGGGCGACGACGTCATCCCTTGCAGAAACAATTGAAGCGGCAGGCAAGGCGGTGGCAACCGCCAATGAAGTACTTCTCAAGGTTGATAATCTTCTGACCGAGAATATTGCGCCGATATCCGAAACGGTTCAAAACGTCCAAAAATTCTCGACCGCACTTGCCAACAATGCCGATGGGATCGACGAGCTTTTACAGAATTTCGCCGAGACATCGTCGGCCATAAACGCGCTTGGAGTCACGGTCTCGGGGGTTTCCGATGACATTGAAGCCATCGTTGCCGCGATCGAACCGGATCGTATTCGTTCAACGCTTGAGAATGTTGACAAGATCACAACCGATTTTGCTGCCAGTTCAGGAGAGATCGGTCCGATTGTTGAGGATGCGAAGACGACAGTCGCAACACTCGTTGATATTGCGGAAAATTTAAGAACAACGACCGAAAGCCTCAATGACGGAACCTTGAATCGGATCTTGAAGAATGTTGAGGGTCTTACTGTTGATCTCAGCGCGACAGTCGAAAAGGCGGATGGTGTTCTGGCCGCTGTTGACCCGGACGTTGTCAGCACCACTCTGACAAACATTCGAGACATATCGGACAGTTTTTCCCAGAATACGGATGAGATCGATCAGATCCTTGTCAGCGCTCGCACCACTTTGGATGATTTTACGAAAGTTTCGTCTAAGCTCGTCGAAACGTCCGAAGTTTTGGATAGTGATCAACTGAAGCGCACGCTCGACAATGTCGAAACCTTCACCGGTGGTGTTAATGAGACGCTTGGAAAGGTTGATGAGGTTCTGACCGCGCTTGATCAGGAAAAGATCGCCAATCTTATTACAAGCCTGGAAGGCTTCGCGGGCCGCCTGAATGATGCCGGCGAGCAGATAGATTCGATAATTGCAAATGCGGAGACGGCAACGAAGGACGTTACGGTCTTTACCAATACGCTTGCTGAGAATTCCGAAAGCATCGATAGCGTGATCGCTGATGCGCGGACAATAACAGGCAAACTGGTCGGCACGGCGGATTCAATCAATCGTCTGATCGGCCGGGTTGATGGGCTCGTCGAAGCAGACGGTGACGGGCTAATTGTCGAGGCCACGAAAGCCGCCGAATCGATCCGCAAGATTGCCGACAGTTTTGAGGCGCGCGCGGACCGGATCGCCGGTGGATTGGAGAACTTTTCGACCCGGGGTTTGAGTGACATCGAGACATTGATTGGCGAAAGCCGACAGGCTGTCTCTCGCGTCGATTCAATTTTGCGCAATCTGGAAAGCAATCCTACCCAGTTTCTGCTAAGCGGCCAAAAGGTGCCGGAATACCGGCAGCGGCGCTAGCGACGGAACTGATGAACGATAGAATGCGAGAACGGGTGGGATTTTCTGACTGACATGACGAAGACGAGGCACAGATTTCCGGGCAGCGATAGTGACCGTATCAACGGTCAGGCAGGCGTCACAAACGGTCTCACGCGCCGAAATTTCACGGGTTTTCTTGCCGCGTCGGCTGCGTTGAGTGTTTCCGGCTGCGCTCTTATCGTTCCAGAACCGGCACCCGAAGTCTATGATCTCGTGATTGGCGAAGGCCTTTCGGATATTCAGGGGCGTGCATCGGGCCAGATCCTGATTACCGAACCGAAAGTGCTGAACTCTCTCAATAGCGACCGTATCGTGATCAGGCCCTCGGCTTCTCAGATCACTTATTTCCCGAAAGTTCGCTGGTCAGATCGCCTACCGCGTATGGTTCAGCTCTACCTGAGCCGCGCATATTCCCTGAGTGGAGGCGCCCGGGCCGTCGGGCTGCCGGGCGATGGGCTGATCATCGATTATCAGTTGTTGTTTGATCTGCGCGATTTTCAAATTGAAAGAACCGGCAGCGGTTTCATGGCAAAGGTCACGATAGCCATGCGGATTTTGAACGATCGGAACGGGCGGGTCGTTGCAAGTCGGATCTTTGAACAGAGTGCGCCCTCGACAGATGAACCGGTTGCTGCAATTCAAGCGCTTAATGGTGTCTTGAATGATTTGACGAATGCAATGATCGCATGGACCTACAGAACCGTTTGATCGGTTCAAAGAGTCTCGTCGCGAAACAAAAAAGCGGCCCATCGGGCCGCTTTTCTAGTGTTGTGTTCGTGTTTCTTTATGGACTTTGAATTCGGATCTCAGGACCTATTCAAACCGGCCACTTGCCTGGGCAAGCATCGTATAGACCCTGCCGATATCGGAATTCAGGTAGTGTTCTGATTGCCGATTACCGGGATCGGAACGTGAGATCTGAAGCATGAGCACCTCGAAGTCTCCAATATACCGATCAACCGTCATGTTGAATTCTCGATCACCATTGTACTGGCGCCGGATTTCATCGCGCAGCTGACGGCTCTCCAGAGAGACAATGCGGCGGGTAAACACGTCACGTTCGCCGCGCTGATAACGGTCCCACAGTTCAATTGCCGCATCACGGTCGATCACCCGAGCAAGATCAACGCTGAGTGAGTAGAGCGATTCGACGATATGATCCGGCGTCCGCTCGTGACGACCGACGCCGGCAGTCTGAGGCTGGGCCTGCGGGGCAGGGGTCCGCACTTCCGGTGCAAGAGCTTCCTCGCTGGAGGCGCGGCGAAGAAGGTTCTTAACCCAGCCGTCCTCGCCCTCAGGTTCGAACGCTCTTCCGCCGCCGCTCGTCTCAAATGAAGAGCGCGTGGTCTCTGTGCGCGGGCCGAATGCCGGGGCAGCGGGTGCTGCAGATGCCGGCCTCTCAACCGCCTGCACCTCAGGTGTTGGTTCGGCTCTGCCAAAGGTTTGAGGATACCTGTTTTCATGACCGACCGGTTGTGGATTTTCACGCCTCGGCTGTACGGGTGCCGACGGACGTTGTGTTGCAGCCGGGGTCGGCTGAGCGTCACGGCTCCGTGTCTCGAAGGTGGGCCTGGTCTGCGGAGCTTGTCCTTGGCTTGCGGCAAGCTCTGGAATGGCTTCCTGATGGGGGCGCACATCTTCGCGCTGCCGGACAGCTTCACGCTGCCGCTCACCTCGCTCGGCACGGGCGCGGGCAAGATAAGACTCTCTTTGCACGTCATCCCGACGTTCCGGGTTGACGCGATCGCTGCGGGATGGAGCGTCCGGTGCCGGACGTTGGTCTGTAAAAGACTGATCCCGATCGAAAGCAGGGCGCGCCGCTGGTATTTGTGTCCGTGCTCGGATTGGAGCATTTTGCGCAGGCTCGCTTTGAACCGGGGTGCGGTTAATGCGGGCAGCGGGACGCTCGTCTTGAGCGGCAACTCGGGCTGGCCTCGCCGGTGCCGCTGGCCGCTCTGCAACTGGCGGTGCCGTGCGAGCGCTTGCCGGACTTTGTGCGGGCGTGTCTGCCTGTGGGGCCGTCATGCGCGTACGCTGGTTGTTGACGATGTCGCTCAGGTCGTTCAGCGCTCGGACCTGCTCGCTGACAAGGCGGCGCATTTGCGCAGTGCTTTCCTTGGTTTCCTGCGGCAGATCAAAGATGCCGCGCTTGATTTCGCTCCGTGTCTCATCGAGGTCCCGTTTCAGGTCTTTCGCAACCTGGCGCATTTCCTGGGATGCACCGGCAAAGCGTCCGGTCGCTTCCTTGATGGCATCGTTGATCTGGGCGTTGACACCGCTCTGCATGGATTCGAGCTCTTTGGCGACGGTCTGTGACGCTTCATTCGCTGTCGTCGACAAAGTCGCTGCCACCAACCGTGCGCGTTCCTCGGCCTGCTTGACTGTATCGTTCATCATACCGGTGAAAGAGCGCAGCAATTGTTCGATATCAGCACTCTTGGCAACCAGGTTCTCCGAAAGGGCACCGATCGCACGCGTGCGGTCTTCAACGGATGAGTCAAGCGTTTGGTTAGCATTGACAAAGAGGCCAGCGGCTTCGGATAGCGCGCGGCTTTGGTCTTCGAAGCGGTTCGCTAGAAGCGCCGTGTCCTGAACTGTCCGGTTCGACAGGTCGTTGAGTTTCGCAAGCTCTTGTGCAAGACGCTCATTTGCTTCACCGCCGCGTTCAACGGCAGCATCAATGGCTGAGCGCAGTTCGTCGGCGCGTTTGCCAAGACCCGCCTCAATCGTGCCGAGATTCTCATTGGCAAGATGAAGCGCGTTACGAAGATCGGCGTTTGAGCGATCAAGCCGTGCGATCAGGTTGCCAGCGCCTTCGACCTGCTCCGTAATCGAAGCGAGAAGCTGTTGGCCTTCTTGAGCAAACACATTGGCGAGAGCTCCGGTGCGCTCGCGCATGACGGATTCGATTTGCGCTGCGTTTTCCAGCAGAGCCTTCTCGCTTTGCTGAGTTGCGCTGGTAATTGTTGCTGTACGCTCCCGCAACATGTCTTCCAGCCGGGCCGCGTTCTTGCTCAGCACATCTTCAGATGCGGTCGCTGCCGATGCCAGGGTTGTCTCGATATCGCTCGCGCTTTGACGCAGCCGCTGGTCGGAAAGGGCTGTGGTGGATTTCAGAATGTTCGCAAGATTGTCTGCGCTCTCTTGCAATGATTGTTCCGAGCGTTCGGTGCCTTCGCGAAGCATGGCTTCGACATTTGCCATCCTGTTGGACAAAGTCTCGTCCATCTGGGCGGCACTGTCGCGGATTGTATCGGCGGTTTGTGCCGCGTTGTTGCGGATTCCCTGCGACAACCCTGAAAGGGCCGAAATGAGTGTTTGGCCAGCTTCGTGGGTTTTGCGCGCAAATGTGTTGGCGGCATCGTCTGCAGCAGCCACCAGAAGCGAGCTGGAATTTTGCGATAGTTCCCCAATCCGTTGGTGGGCATTTTCAGCGTCAACAACGAGTTGTTCGCTTGCCTTCACCATCTTGTTGAGAACGAGGTCTTCCATGCGGTCGGATCTTTCCGCGAGCGTGCCGACCACATCGTCCACTTTGGATCCGATCGTGTTGTTGATAACGTCGATGCGTTGCTCGAGCGCTTCTGTGAGACCATCGGACTGCTGGCGCATGGCTTCGCGCACATCCCCCAACCGGCTGCCCATTTCTTCGATTAGCTGCTCCTGGCCGGCAGTGAAGGAATTGTGGATTTGTGCCGTTTGCTGGTCCATCGCTTCGCCAAGATCTTTGACCCGGGCGCTGAGCGTGTCTTCCAGTGTTTTAGCGTGTACTCCAAGCTTGTTCTCGATTGTCTCCGCCTGCGTTCCAAGATTGGCGGTCATGTTCTCGGTTGTCATCTTTAAGCGGGCATGGAGCGTCGTATCGATGGCATTGAGGTTTTCGCGCACCGACTGGTCAAATTCGTTGGCACGCGTTTCCAGGACTTTTGCGAGTTCCGCACCCTTCACATCGACAGTCTCGTTGATCTGGATGAGCCTGTTATCAACATCATCGTTGAGCGTAGTTGTTTTCTCTTCGATCTGTTTGATGAGTTCGATCCCGGTCGCAGCAATCGCCTTGTTGAGCACTTGACTGCGTTGGGAGAGCGCCTGATTGACCTGTTCGCCCACCATCGCAAGGCGCTCGGTAATTTCGTTCGAATTGTTTGAAAGCGTTTCGTTAAACTGGGTTGATGTGCTCTCCAAACGCTCGATCAAGCCGCTCGAACGGGTTTCAATGTCACCAGCAATCTGATCACCAGTCTCTCTGATACGCTCGGCAAGGGCAGTGCCGTCCGTGACGATAAGCTTCTCTGCCCGCGCATTGGCTTCGGCGAGTTCCGTTGTGAACCTGTCGCCTTTTTCGCTGATCGTTTCCGCGATCCGTGCGCCGATTTCGTCAAATTGCTCGCCGATCTGCGTCCCGCGAAGGGAGAGATCGATCATCAGGGCATTGGTGCCGGTTTTGAACTCGTCGGTGATATCCTGCGTGGTTGCGGCGAAATTCTTCGAAATCGCTTCGGAACGCTCGGCGAGAGCCGCGCGCATTGCCTCACCAATCTCAGCAAGATTGGAAGCAACCTCGGTGCCGCGTGCCGTAATAGCCGCTGTGACAGTGTCGCCGATCCCTGAGAGTTCGCCTGTGACCTTCCCACCGCTTGAAACGATAGTCTCCGAAATATCGGATCCAAGCGATGTAAGCGTGTCGGAAATGTCCGTTCCACGCTGCGTAATGGTCTGGACGACGTCTTCGCTCATTTGGGAGAGGCTCGATGTGATTTCCGTGCCCCGCGCTGTGAACGACGCGTTCACATCCTCGGCCAAGACTTTTAGACTATCGGAAACCTGGCCAAACTGGAGGGCCATGGAATCGGATACCTGGCTTGAGGTTTCCAGCATATTGCGTGTGACAGCTTCACTTCGTTCTGCAAGCGCATCGTTGACGCTGCCGGAGACTTGTTCGAGGTTTGCCGTGATCTCACGTCCGCGCACTGCGATGGCTTCAGTCACATCTCCGCCGACTTGAGCAAGGCTCGTCGCGACATCGGTCCCGCGTTTCGAAATCGAACCGGAGACTTCAGAGCCGACATTGCCGATCGCATCAACGATACCTGTACCGGTCGTTGCGAGTTGATCG
>JBCDCZ010000169.1:0-9963 GCA_039180865.1 Pseudomonadota bacterium
CAGCAGACAGGATTTGTTTATGGACAGTAATTTGGACCAACTCCTGGACCGTAAGAGGCTCAGGCGGAAACTGACCGTATGGCGTGTCGTCGCGTTCATCGCGATTGTGATCGGGATAATCGGGATTGCAGTCTCGGTTGCGGATTTCCGTGATTTGAACAAAAGGGCGCCGCATATTGCGCGGGTCGAGGTGACAGGTTTTATCAATGCGGAACGCTATGCGCGCGAACAGCTTGAGAAAATCCGCAAAGACAACAATGTGAAAGCGGTGATCCTGTCGGTGAATTCGCCGGGCGGGACGACCGTGGGTGGCGAGCAATTGCACAATGCCCTGCGAGAAGTCGCCGAAGAAAAACCGCTTGTAGCCAGCGTTGGCAGCCTTGCCGCATCAGCAGGTTATATGGTTGCGGTCGCTTCCGATCATGTGGTCGCTCCGCGCACGGCGATCGTTGGATCGATCGGTGTCCTGTTCCAGTATCCCAATGTCGAACGTCTGCTCGATACGGTCGGAATTGAGTTTAACGAGATCAAATCGTCGCCGCTGAAGGCTGAACCGTCACCCTTTAACGAGACGCCGGAAGAAGCCCGCGCGATGCTCGAGACCATGCTTCTTGATACCTATGACTGGTTCGCAGGGTTGGTGACGGATCGTCGCCAGCTTTCTCCTTCTGAAGCAGAAGCTGTTCTGAACGGGGCCGTTTTCACCGGTAAGCAAGCCCTCGAAAATCGTTTGATTGACGCGATTGGTGGTGAGGACACTGCCAAACAATGGCTCATCGACGAAAAGGGCATCGATAAAGACCTTCAGATCATCAATTGGTCGCTGACAAAGCCGCGCGACGAGTTGTTCGGGACACGGGCCGTTGTGTTCTCGATTTTGCGGACTCTGGGGCTCGGCGATTTCGCAGATGCGAGCGGTCAGGTCCTTCAAATTTCAAGAAATTCTCAGCTTGACGGTTTTTTATCCGTTTGGCAGGCTGAAAAATATGTGAAAGAGTGAGATTAGTCGTAAAAGCAGGATATATCAGGGAATAAAGGGGCGATCTGTGATTAAGTCCGAATTGATTCAGCGGTTAGCGGATCAAAATCCGCACCTGTACCATCGTGATGTTGAGGCAATTGTAAGCGCGATACTGGATGAGATTTCAGATGCGATGGCAAGAGGCGACCGCGTGGAACTCAGGGGCTTTGGTGCATTTTCAGTCAAGCATCGCCCTGCAAGAACCGGGCGCAATCCCAGGACCGGTGCCCAGGTGAGTGTCGAGGAAAAATTCACGCCCTTCTTTAAAACAGGCAAGGAGATGCGTGAGCGCATGAACCCGGGACATCCGCAAGCCTGACGGTGGTCTCTCAGATCGAAACCTGTGCTTTGCGTTTCAGGTCATTAAGGCTAGCAGCGGTGTCAGGGTTTCGCCGTGTTGGAATTTTCCTTTCCGCCGATTAGCTTAGGGCGTGAAATGGGAGGCACGGCAAGACCGCCTTGCCTGAATCCCGCAAATGGTACGGCGGGATTGCGAAAACGATGGATTTCCAGATGAAACGTTTGCTGCAATTTCTTGTCTTCGCGCCAACCGCAATCGTTCTGATTGCACTCTCTGTCGCAAACCGTGGACCGGTAACGATCATCCTTGATCCGTTCAATCAGGAAGATCCGGCCTTTCAACTTACGGTCCCCCTCTACTGGGTTCTCTTCGCAGGTCTCGTTGTCGGAGCGTTAATCGGGGGCTTTGCGGCCTGGATGAAACAGCACCGGTTCCGTACAGAGGCGAGAGAACAAAAGTTCGCGGCCGCACTGGCCCGCAATGAAGTCAAGAAGATACAGGAGCGGGTCGATGTACTGACTAAGACCCAGAGCCTGCCGTCTCCGCGTAGCTGACCAGTCGACCCGATATGCGGACATTCACCGCTGAAGACGTTGATCGCATTCTTGCCTATCCGGCGCTCGTCGGTGTTCTGGATGCCGCCTTCCGTGATGATATCGAGGCGCCGCTCCGCCATCACCACACGATCGATCGCGGTGAGCGCGCCGATGGCGTCATGCTTCTCATGCCCGCCTGGTCGAAGCTTGCCGGAAATGACAACGGTTATCTCGGTGTAAAGCTCGTCAATGTCTATCCGGACAACAGCGAAATCGGTGAGCCAGGTGTACAGGCCGCATACATCCTGATGAACGGGCGGACCGGCGCTCCGCTTGCAATGATTGACGGCAAGACACTGACCACCTGGCGCACTGCCGGTGCTTCCGCCCTTGCGGCACGTTATCTTGCGCGTCCCGATGCCGCGAAGATGGTCATGGTCGGGGCCGGCGCAATGGCACCCTACCTCATTCGCGCGCATGCCAGTGTCCGACCAATTACCCAGGTCACGATCTGGAATCGCACGATCGAGAACGCGGTTGGCATTGCAGAGAGACTTGATCCGCTTCTGCCGGAGACCGCCTTCTCGGTGTCAGAGGATCTGGAAAGTGCCATTCGGGAAGCTGATCTCATTTCCTGCGCAACTTTTTCGAATGATCCGCTCGTCAAAGGCGCGTGGTTGAAGCCGGGTGCGCATCTTGACCTTGTCGGAGCATTCACGCCATCCATGCGGGAAAGCGATGATGAAGCCGTGCGACGCTCTTCGGTCTTTGTCGATACCCGAATCGGCGCATTGGTAGAGGGAGGCGATGTGGTGCTCCCGATAAAGGACGGCGTGATCAAAAAAGATGATGTAAAGGCCGACCTCTTTGATCTTTGCCGCAGCACGCATCCGGGCCGAGCGAGCGCGGACGAAATCACCTTCTTCAAATCAACCGGCGCGTCGCTCGAGGACCTGGCGGCCGCTATCCACCTTTACGAACAGGCTGACGCGACAAATTGAAGCCGCAGGCCGGTCGCCTCGGCCGTGCCGTTTGAGCCGATTTTTGTCGCAAATCAACGTCTTCTGAGATAGCAAAAGAATAGGGTCTATCGATCAGTGCCGTGCGCAATAGGGGCATGGCGGAACGGAACCTGAAGGCGGCCGACCCAAATCGGGGGTTTGCTCAGGTGCTGAAAGGACAAGATGACAGATACCTTCCCAGTTATGATAAGGCGCCAGGACGCGGCGCGGAGGAACACGGAGCACTTTTGCGGCGGGGGCGTGGAATGCTAACGGATGAAGCTATAGCACCCGGCGGAACCGTCTTTCCGGGCGAGAAACTCGGCATCATGATTTGTGGCCACGGTAGCCGGAACAAATTCGCTGTCGATGAATTTGCCAAACTCGCGATACGTCTGCGCGAGTGCTATCCGGGCATTCCGGTGGAGTATGGGTATCTGGAGTTCGCAACGCCCGTCATCCGGACCGGTCTCGACCGTTTGCGCGAACAGGGTGTTACGCGGATCAAGGCAGTGCCGGGTATGCTCTTTGCTGCGGGCCATGCAAAGAACGACATCCCTTCGGTTCTCAACGAATACGCGCGCGAATTCGGCGTTAACATCGATTATGGAAAAGAGCTTGGGATCGATTCCCGGATGATCCGGGCGGCAGGCGCGCGGATCGAAGAGGCCATTGCATCGGCACCGGATAAGGTCGCGCCGGAAGACACGCTTCTCGTGGTCGTCGGGCGGGGATCTTCGGACCCGGATGCCAATTCGAACATTTCGAAAGTGATGCGCCTTCTATGGGAAGGCTTCGGTTTTGGCTGGGGCGAAGTCGCCTATTCTGGAGTGACGTTCCCGCTCGTTGAGCCGGCGCTTGAAAAGGTAGCTCGGCTTGGTTTCAAGCGCATTGTCGTCTTTCCCTATTTCCTCTTCACGGGCGTCTTGATCAAACGGATCTACGAGAACACGGATTTCGTCGCGGCAAAACATCCGGAGATTGAGTTCGTTAAAGCCGGTTATCTGAATGACCATCCACTCGTGATTGAGACCTTCCAGGAACGGCTCGAGCAGATCGATACTGGTGAAAACGTTATGAACTGCGCCTTGTGCAAATACCGTGCGCAGGTGCTTGGGTTCGAAGATCAGGTTGGCCTTCCCCAGGAAAGCCACCACCACCATGTCGAAGGGATCGGCACTGTCGCCCCAGAAGACTGCCCCTGTAAAGGAGACTGCAACGGATTCTATTGCCGCCAGGGCGGCGTGGAGGCTTTGCCAGCGGCAACCCACGATCATCACCACCACCATGATCATGCACATGGGCACAGCCATGATCATGCCCACACCCATCATCCTTATCCCCATGCGAATCATCCGCTTGGTCCCAAAACACTTCGACCGGTGAGCGCACCTGATCGGGTTGCAAGCAGCGAAGGGGTGGATACGCCATGACAGATTATCTGAAAGACCCTGCTGCAATCTACGCGAAGTCCTTCGCGACCATCCGTACCGAAGTCGATCTCACGTCGCTACCGGTCGGAATTGCTGCCATGGCAGAGCGGGCAATCCATGCGTGCGGGATGGTCGATCTTGCCGAAGATCTAGCCTATTCCGACGATGTTGCGCGGGCAGCCGCCGCCGCGCTCAGTGATGGCAGGCCGATCCTGACAGAC
The DNA here is from genome assembly GCA_039180865.1 of Pseudomonadota bacterium. Taxonomy (GTDB): domain Bacteria; phylum Pseudomonadota; class Alphaproteobacteria; order Rhizobiales; family JACESI01; genus JBCDCU01. The sequence continues at coordinate 4,514 of JBCDCZ010000169.1, forward strand.
TGCGAAATGGTGCGTGCCGGTATCATCCGGTCTCTGCTGCCAGCCGAAAACGACGTTCTCTGCATGTTGAATGATGACCGGGTTCCGGGGCTTGCCCGTGATCTTCGAACGACCCGTTCAGCTGCACAAGTGGGCCTCTGGGAAGAGTTTGTCGAAGGTTCAGTGATCTTGATCGGCAACGCGCCAACGGCGCTTTTTGCGCTTTTGGAAGCGCTCGACAAAGGCATGGCGAAACCGGCTGCCATTCTTGCAATGCCCGTTGGGTTCGTCGGTGCGGCCGAGGCAAAGGCCGCACTTCGCGAGGATCCGCGCGGTGTTCCTTTTTTTACCCTTTTAGGTCGTCGTGGCGGTAGCGCCATTGCGTGCGCAACGCTCAATGCGGCGAGCCAGATCGCCCTTGAAAGGCGCGTCGCCTGATGTCCGATCCGGCATGGCTGACGGTTTTGGGCATTGGCGACAATGGACTTGAAAGCCTGACGCCTGCAGCCCGCCGTCTCTTTGATGCATCTGACTCTGTAATCGCACCGGAGCGTGTTCTTGCTGAAATTCCCGAGACGGCACTCGATGGCAAGGATGTTACGCCGTGGACGAGCCGCGTTCACGAAACCCTGCGCAATCTCAAAGAAAGGCGCGGTGAGGCGCTGACAATCCTTGCGACGGGCGATCCGATGCATTTTGGGATCGGTGCGACTCTCTCCCGGGTGTTCGAGCCGGAGGAAATGCGCATCCTGCCCCATCCGTCGGGGTTTTCGCTGGCAGCGACCAGACTTTGCTGGCCACTCCAGGATGTCGCCTGCATCTCGCTTCACGGGCGCGCTATCGGACGTCTCCATGCCGCGATTGAACCTGGCCAGAGGATCCTGGCGCTAACGTCCAACGCGACGACGATCGGTGAAGCGGTTGCTATTTTGAATGAACGCGGGTTCGGCAACAGCACGGTGAGCGTCCTTGAGCATATCGGCGGGAAGGCCGAGCGCATAGTTTCCTTCCGGGCCGACACGATGCCGAATGAAGGATTTGCAGATTTCAATATGCTCGCCATTGACTGCAAACCGGGGAGGGACGCTGTCATCCGGCCTCGCACCCCGGGACTTCCGGACGACGCATTCGTTCATGATGGTCAGATGACAAAACGTGAGGCGCGCGCCGTAACACTCTCCGCTCTGGAACCGTTCCCCGAGGCGGTTTTGTGGGATGTCGGCGCGGGTTGCGGATCGGTTGCGATTGAGTGGATGCGATCGGCACGCGATGCAAAGTCGGTTTGCTTCGAGCAGGATCAAAACCGCTTGGCCATGCTCAGCGAAAACGCTCACGCCCTCGGTGTTCCCGATATCAAGGTTGTCGAGGGCCGGTTTCCGGAGAGTATGGAAAACGTCGGCCCGCCGGACGCGGTCTTTATCGGTGGCGGGCTCTCGGAAGAAGGCGTGTTTGATGCCGCCTGGAAAGCGCTCAAAACCAATGGCGTTCTTGTCGCAAACACCGTGACGCTTGAAGGCGAAGCAAGAGCGATTGCTCTCCAGGAAGCTCATGGCGGCGAACTCGTGCGCCTTGACGTGTCCATCCTGACGAAGGTTGGGAAGATGAGGGCGCTGTCTCCGCGTATGAGCGTCCTGCAATGGCGGGTCGTCAAATGAGCAAGGGTACGTTGTATGCCGTCGGTGTCGGGCCGGGCGATCCGGAACTGATGACCCTCAAAGCGAGCCGCATCATCAAAGAAGCCGGACTTGTGGCCTATCCCGTGGGGGCGGATAGCGGTGAAAGTATGGCGCGCCGGATCGTTAATCGCTTCGTACATGAAGAGACTTTGGAATTTGGTTTCGACGTGCCCATGCGCGTCGAGCGCGAGCCCGCACAACGCGCTTATGACCGTGCGGCCACTGTGATTGCCTCCCACCTGAAGAAGGGCGCTGATGTTGCCCTTCTATGCGAAGGGGATCCCTTCTTTTATGGCTCAGCAATGTATCTGGTAGAGCGGCTCCAGACCGATTTTTCAGTTGAAGTTGTTCCGGGGGTAACCTCTCTGACAGCTTGTGCTGCGTCCGCGCTCAAGCCGCTTGCCGGGCGCAACGAAACGCTCAAAGTGCTTCCAGCTCCCATGGATGAAGCCGATCTTGAGCGCGAGCTTCTAACCGCCGACGCAGTGGCAATCATTAAGGTCGGACGGCATTTTGAAAAGGTGCGCGGCCTTCTCGAACGGTTGGGTATTGCGGACAAAGCGATCATTGTTGAAGCGGCAACCAATGAGAATGAGGCGGTTCGTAAGCTTTCGGACGTTCCAACGGGTGAGCGCCCCTATTTCTCGACCATATTAATCGAGAATGACAGCGGAAGTGGAGCGACGCCTCATAATGCCTGACCCTCGAGACATTGCTGTTGTCGTTCTTTCCGAAAGCGGAACGAAAACAGCCGAAATGCTTCGCGCGGCACTCCCGGGCGCTCGCGTTCATTCTCTTTCTGGCCGCGCGGACGGTGATTTTGCATTTCACGAGACCGGTGACCACCTCCGTTGTCTCTTTGAAAACAGGATCGCAGTCGTGGGGCTTTGTTCGGCCGCAATCCTGATCCGGCTTCTGGCACCCGTTCTGGATAACAAGGCGAATGAGCCGCCGGTGATTGCCGTCTCCGAGGATGGTCAGGCGGTGGTGCCGCTTCTTGGAGGTCATCAAGGTGCCAACGACCTCGCAATAAAGATCGGAAAAGCGCTTGGAACCGAGCCGGCGATTACGACGTCAGGCGACCGGCATTTCAAGATCGCACTCGATCAACCGCCGGAAGATCTCCGTCTTGCCAATCCTGAGAGCTACAAGCCCTTCATGGCACGGCTTCTGAAAGGCGAAAAGATTTACCTTGAGGGTGAACACGATTGGCTGGCGACCTCGGAGCTACCGGTCGATCCAGCCGGTAAGCTCAAGATCACCGTTGGAACGGCCCCGGTCGAGGCTATCGGGGATGGTCACCTTGTTTTTCATGAAAAACGCTTCGTGCTCGGTCTCGGCACAGAGCGAGGGGCGTCGTCAGACGAGGCATTGGCCATCGCGCACATCGTTCTGCAAGAGGCGAATGTGGCGGCAGGATCGCTCGCAGCCATTGCCTCGCTTGATGTCAAAGCGGATGAGACCGCGATCCATGACGTCGCAAAGGCCTGCAACGTTCCGGCATGGTTTTTCGACAAAGACCAGCTCGCGAAGGAAGAGCCGCGGCTTCAGACACCCTCTGAAATCGTACGTGCTGAAGTCGGTGTGGCGGGTGTCGCGGAAGGCGCGGCACTTGCGGCCTCCGGAGCAAACGGGGTTCTGACCGTTCCGAAGATGAAAGGATCGGGGGTGACGGCGGCGCTCGCCGAGACACCGGCATACAATCAATTGATACCTGGAAGGTCACGCGGTCGGGTGAGCCTGATCGGGGTTGGACCTGGCACGCCTGACTGGCGGTCCCGCGAAGCCGTTCAGCTTCTTCGTGCTGCAAGCGACTGGGTTGGCTACGGCCTCTACCTCGACCTTGTTTCCGATCTTAGACATCACCAGATGGAGCATCGTTTCGATCTTGGCGCGGAGGAGAAGCGGGTTCGCCACGCGCTCGAACTCGCCGGTGAAGGACGTGATGTCGCGGTCGTCTGTTCAGGAGATCCCGGAATCTTTGCAATGGCGACATTGGCGTTCGAACTCGTCGACACCGGAGCATCCGAAGGCCCGGTCTCAGATGCCGCTAAGCGTGTTGAGATCGTGGTGGCACCTGGGATTTCTGCTTTTCAGGCCGCCGCCGCCCGCGCCGGCGCTCCTGTCGGGCATGATTTCTGTTGTCTTTCCCTGTCGGATCTTCTCACCCCAAGGGAAGACATTTTGCGGCGGCTTCAAGCGGCGGCCGACGGCGACTTCGTGGTTGCCCTTTACAATCCGCGATCGAAGCGGCGCATTACGCTCCTTGATGAGGCCTTCGCCCTTTTCCGGGAAAGGCGGGGCGATGACACGCCGGTCATTCTTGCAACGGATCTTGGACGGCCTGCAGAACGTGTGCGTGTCGAAACACTTGCCAGCGTCAGGAGCGAAGACGTTGACATGCTCACAATCGTGATTGTCGGCTCATCGAACTCTGAGCGTATCATGACGGGTGACGGCAAGAGCCATGTCTATACGCCCCGCGGCTACCATAGGAAAACGTCATGAAGGTCTACTTCATCGGAGCGGGTCCCGGAGCGCCGGACCTCATTACTGTTCGAGGCCTTCGCTTGATCGAGCACTGTCCGGTCTGTCTCTATGCAGGCTCGCTGGTGCCCGAAGCCGTTGTTGCAAACGCCCCCGCCAATGCCCGGGTGATCGATACCGCTCCGATGCATCTTGATGAGATCATCGCTGAAATCGACAAGGCCCGGGACGCAGGACAGGACGTCGCGCGCGTTCATTCCGGTGATCCCTCCATTTATGGCGCGATTGCCGAACAGATCCGCAAACTCGACGAGCGCGGTATCGACTACGAGATTGTGCCCGGCGTCTCAGCTTATGCAGCGGCTGCAGCCGAACTCAAAACCGAGCTCACACTTCCTGAGGTTGCTCAAACCGTTATCCTGACCCGGACGGCCATGAAGGCATCGGCAATGCCGAAGGGCGAAGATCTCGACACGCTTGGGCGCTCGGGGGCGACTCTTGCTATCCACCTGTCGATCCGAAACCTGAAACACATCGAAGAGACGCTAACGCCTCATTACGGATCGGATTGCCCAGTGGTTGTTGTCTATCGCGCGACCTGGCCTGATCAGCTGATTTTGCACGGTACCTTGTCTGATATTGCCGCAAAGGTTCGCGCGGCGAAAATCACCCGTACGGCGCTGATTTTTGTTGGCCGGGTTTTCGAGGCGCAGGCCTTTCCTGATTCCGCCCTTTACGATGCAGCTCACGCTCATATTCTGCGCAATCGTGGCAAAAAGCTGAAGGCAGGATAGGAGCCGCTCCCGTCAAAGCGTCTCGAGACGCGACAACAGAGTCTCCATTGTTGCGTAAGTTTCAACGTCGGGTTTCGGCAGCCGGTCGATCATGATCACCGGTTTCTCCAGAGCCCGCGCGGCGAGAAGCTTGTCGCGGGTCTCGGTGCCACCGGCGTTTTTGGTAACGAGCACATCGATCTCATACTTTTCAAAAAGTGCGATTTCTTCGGCAAGCGGAAAGGGCGGCCGGTCGAGGATTACCGTCCAACTTTCCGGAACGGTGATCTTCGGGCCTTCGATTGCCCTTGCGACCACATTGATGTCGTCGCGGTCTAGAAAGGCCCCAAGCTGCTGACGTCCGATTGTGACGAGCGTCGAGGCCCCATCGGGGATCAGATGCACTGCTTCCTCAACGCTTGGGACATGATGCCATCGATCGTCGGCCTCTGCTTTCCAGGCAGGCCGTTCAAGGCGGATGATCTTTGCGCCTGCTGCTTTTGCCGCCTCGGTGGCATGGGTTGAGATGCGGGCA
>JBCDCZ010000170.1:0-9910 GCA_039180865.1 Pseudomonadota bacterium
CCGTTCCGCGATTCCAATATGCTAGACCTTGCAAAACAGGTTGTTGCGATCTCCCGTGAGGGATTGTTCCGTCGCGGACGCCTTGGCGAGACCGGACTTGATGAGACCCATTATCTGGAACCGATCCAGGAAACGCTCGCAAGCGGCAAGACACCGGCGGAAAAGATGCTCGACCGGTATCATGGAAGTTGGGATAAAAACCTCTCGGAAATCTTCAAGGATTACGCGTTCTAGAGGTCTATCCGGGATCGACACCCGCAAGATAGAGCGCAGCCGCGGTCGTCACGATTGCAAACAACGTCGATAGAAGTATGGCTGTCGATGAGCGCCTCGGCATCACCCCATATTGTGCGGAGATCACGAAGACATTTCCGGCAATCGGGAGTGCCGCAATGACGGTTCCGGCCGCGAGCGCAAAGACCGGTACATCAAGCACGTAGAGGGTGGCAAAGACAGCAGCCGGATGGACAAGAAGTTTCATGGCCGACATGGCACCAGCTGCGCGCAGATCGCCTTCTATCCGCCGCCCCGCAAGTGAGATGCCAAGGGCGAAGAGAGCGGTTGGTCCTGCGGCACTTCCCAGGAAACTCGCAAAACGATCCATTGGACCCGATAGCCCGATCCCGCTCGCGGATAAAGAAAAACCGATCAGAATGGCGATCATGAACGGATTGAAGAACACGCCACGTGCAATACGGCCTGCCATCTGACGTGCCGATCCGCCGCCCGATGCTTCCAGCAGACAAAAGGAGAGCGGTATCAGGACAAGCAGGTCGACAAAGATGGCACTGGCAGCAAGGCGAAGACCATCATCTCCAAAACTTGCCGCAAGAAGGGGAAAACCGAGAAAGCCGACATTTCCGACCGAAGCCGCCTGACCAGTGAGCGCCATTTCGCGCAGCGACCCGGAAAAAAAGATCCTGCTCACCGCCATTCCGAGCGCAAAGACTAGAAGCCCTGCGAGCGCCCAACCAACGAGGAAAGCAGGATTGATAAGGACATCGATCGGTTGGCGGGCAAGAGCGCCCGCGACAAGAGCAGGCATTGCGAAATTAAAGACGAAGATGTTAAGCGCGCCGATCGCTGACGCGTCCGCCATCCCAAGGCGCACGGCGAGGAAGCCAAGGCCGATGACTGCAAAGAACGGCAGCGTCAGGTTTAAGATGATGTCCATCGAGCGGGCGGGTAGTAAACGAGGTCCAGCCTGCGACTATATCCAAAAGGGCATCACAGGCTGAAGAAATGGGTGACGTGTCCCGCACTGCGTATCAGACTTCGTAGTAAAATTCTTCCAAAACGATTTTTCCGTCAGCGACAGTATAGATGCCAAGCTCACGCATTGCAGAGCGTTCGCCGCTCTCACGATTGCTCGCGTCAACGTCGAAAATTACCCCGAAGCGGTCTTCACCGTGATAATAGGGTCCGTGGACGGAGAATTCATGCACCTCCATCGTCTTTTCCCACCAATCATGTTTCCCACGGATTTGATCGAGACCTTTGAACTCTCGTGGACCGCCGCCGGACATCTCCACCGCCTCAACGCTTGTGGCGTGATCCGCATAGAGTGTTTCGAGCGCTTCGCGGTCTTTGTCTTCTCGGCAGAATGCGACGAGCCGCATGCCGATGTCTTTTGTTTCCTGAATACCCATCATGCTCCTCCTATTGCTGACAGCAGGAACAAAACATAAACAAAATACCGTTAATAGGCGGGGAAATACGTATAATAACGCGCGTAGCAGCCCATGGAATGCCAATAACCAAGCCGGCCGTGATCGGAAATCACGGCCGGCTACAGTCGGCTGGGTGGGGCCGAAGCTCCGCCTTGCTGACAAGGCGGAGTGGGAGGGGAGGTATTGGTCAACCAGCCTTGGCCGTAACGATCAGGTTCCAGCGCTTTCTTTGCCGATTGTCCGTTTCCCATTGCCGAAGGGCGCGGGAATGAGAGCAAGAAGCGCATCCTGGCGATGCAGGGCTGCAGCAGTGTTTTCGGCACGACGTTCTGCCCGGATCAATTTCAGCCGTTCGGTCGCAAGAAGCGGCGATTTCGTTGAAAGGACATATGTCAGGTCGCCACGGGTCAGAGCCATATCACGCAGAACCTCGTCGCTTGACGACAGGAGTGATTGCACGATCAGGCGATCCTGTCGGCGCGCATAGGCTGCCCTGATCTTTGCCGTCACCGTTCCGGCTAGGCTGGCGAGCGTGCCGGTAAAGCCGGCATGTTTTGCCATCGGCAGGAAGCGGCGGCGTTTCGAGACCTTGTTCTGACCCACCGGGCCGGCGAGGGGAACAATGTTCGTGCCGTTGGCGCAAAATAGATCGTCTTTGTTGCGAAATAGGGTCATGGTCAGTCTCCTTTCTATCTAATTTGTTCTCAAACCGAGTTGGGTGACGAGAACGCCACGGCCGTTCCGGTTGCAGCCGGACAGCTTGGGAGGGAAGCAGTGCTAGGACGTTTGAGAACGATGACCTTATCTCACGCGCCGTTTAATTCCACAAACGAATGTTTTTGATTGCATCCATTCGATAAATTGATGAATGATGACGGCACTTGATTTCCTTTCTCAAGAGAGGCCGCCATGGCAAATCCGCTTGATATTGACCAATTGCATACCTTTGTCGCGATCGCGGAGACGGGGTCATTCACCCGCGCCGCGGAAGCCGTTTTCAAGACCCAGTCGGCCGTCTCCATGCAGATGCGCAAGCTGGAAGAACGTCTTCAGAAACAACTCTTTGTCCGTGATGGGCGCCATTCCCGATTAAGCGATGACGGCGAACGGCTGCTCGTCTTTGCCCGGCGGATGGTCAGACTATCGGCGGAGACCTTGGCGGCTTTCGATGACAACCGGCTGGAAGGTGTAATCCGCTTCGGCATGCCCGATGATTTTGCCGATCGGTTCTTGCCTGAGGTCCTCGCGCGTTTCGCCCAGTCCAATCCACGGGTTGAGGTTGAGTTCGCCTGCGAGCCGACGCCGAATCTCGTTGAGATGTTTAAAAAGGGACGCCTTGACCTGGCGTTGATCACCCACGATGAGACCAAGGGGCCGGCCCGCGTCGTGCGCGAAGAGCCACTCTGTTGGGTGACATCGGCCCATCACGACACGCACCGTCAGGATATTTTGTCGGTCGCATTCGGGCGGGAGACTTGCATCTGGCGCAGACAGGCGGAGGAGCGCCTTGAGGCGATGAACAAACCTTTCAGGGTCAAGTATTCCAGCTGGTCGGCAACGGTGATTGCCGCGACCGTTCTGTCGGGACTAGCTGTCTCGGTTTTGCCGGAATCGGCGCTTCGGCCCGGTATGCGGGTGCTTGGTCCGGATGACGGGTTTCCTGAACTCGATCCATGTGAAATTGCGCTCATCTGGCTCGGCGGCGCCAATGCGGAAATTGTTTCCGCGCTGTCCGATCATATCGTCGAATCTCTTGGCAATCTCGGTTCACCGGAGATTTCTCTCATGCCCGCCGAAGTCGTGGCACAATCGCAGCGCTCGCGCGCCGCACCGCGCCTGCGTCCAAATCGTATGCTTGCAGGGTGGTGAGCGGCGTTTTTATCGCCCGCCGCCGGAAAGAACAAAGTAGTTGCCGAGTACGACGAGCGGGACACCAACCATTGACCACATATGCCATTGGTAACCTTCCAGGACCGTCGAGATCAGAAGGGCAAAGACCGGAAAGATCACCGTGGCGTATCCGGTGCGCGCAGCACCGATGCGTGAGATGAGCGTTGTGTAGACCGCCAGAGCCAGGACGGAAGAGGTCAATGTCAGCCAGATCAGCGAGCCGATATAGGGAAGACGCCAGTCGACAATGAAAGGCGAACCCCTCACGGTCGCGATTAGGGCCATAAAGAGTGCGCCATAAATCATACACCAGGCCACGGACGTGAAGATCGGAATTTCATGTCCCTTTAAAGTCGACGACACCGTGTTGCCCAGCGCGAAAGAGAGCGTTCCAGATAAGCCGAGTAGAAGTGCAATCAGCGCGCCGTCGCCAAACGACAATCGGCTGAGTTCCGGAGAAAAGACGCAAGCAATCCCGATGACACCAAGAAGAGCACCGAAGCCAACGCGCAGATCAGGCTTTAAGCCGAGAAGCAGCATCCCGAGAGCCAGGTTCATGATCGAGGTTGTCGAGAAGATCACCGTAAGCAGACCTGACGGCACGTAGAAAGCGGCGTTGTAAAAGAGAAAAAAGTTGCTCGAGAACATCAGGATTCCGATGAGGGCAAGGCGTGGATGATGGCGTGGCGCGACCAAGAGCGGTCGTCCCGTCGCAGCAAGAAGGGCAAACATCACAAGACCGGCGATGATAAAGCGCCAGACCAGTGACACTTCCGGATCGACAACGCCGATCTGAAGCTTCAGTGGATACCAGCTTGCACTCCATGCAAAGACGAGAACCGCATAGAGCGCGATATCACCGCTCGACATCCTGAATTGGGATGGAGCGGGTGTTGCTGCCGGATTGTCTTTTGATAGCGCCATGTCGGCTCTTCATCATGTTTTTCGTTTTCTGTCGAACGAAAACAAATGATCTCAGACATGACGGTGGTGAATGGGTGCCACCAGACGGGCGAGGCCTCAGATCGTTGCAGTTTCGTGCCAGAGAGGCTGATACCCTCTTGAGAGAGCTGCCAACGAGAGGGGCGGAGTGAGGACATCAACCTGATCGGGAAGCGTGTCAACAGAAAGGTTGGCTGGACTATAACCGGAGAAGTCCCACGCGAGGACTTCGCTATCACGGAGCGCATAGTATTTGCCTTCCAGGGCAACCACAGTGCCGTCCGGCAATGCAGATCTCGGCCGCAAGTGAAGGCGCTTGCCCCGGTTCAAAAGACGTTCATTGTGTAAGGCGGTGTCGATATCAGCGGCGCGTGGTGGATCGCTGAGACCTTGGGTTGCGGCACACAGATCCCGGAAGGTAATGGCGGCTTTCCTTCGGCACTCGAAGCAGGGCCTGTGACCGGCAGCAAGAGCAGTCACTTCATCGAGGAAAAAGAGCTCAGTATAAGAATTTCCCATCACTTCGCGGTGACGGCCGCGAAAATCCGTCACGCAAATGATCCAGGCTTTGGTTGCCCAGCGCCTGTTCAGGAGTGATTGTGTCTGAGGATCGTGGATGCGCCCGCGATTTCCCATCATGAGCCCACGAGAGGGGATTGCGTGGATCGACCCGTCAGCACTCACCCGGTTCTGCAGGCCATTTCGGATCATCGCAGCAGACATGGCCGTCACCTTGGTGTTTTCATGCCGCGTTGGCAAGGTGACTGTTTGATCCTATAAAGCCGAAGTCCGCGTACGATTGCCTTGGGGGGAATGTGTTATGGCTGCAGTCACCGATATTGCCGACCTGAAAGACATGGCGCGCCGGCGCGTGCCAAAAATGTTCTATGAATACGTCGATACCGGCTCATGGACCCAGGGCACCTATTTCGACAACGAAGCGGCTTTCCAGCGTCAAAAGCTGCGTCAGCGGGTCGCCGTCAACATCGACAACCGCTCGGTGAAAACAACTATGCTAGGCGATGAAGTCTCCATGCCGGTCGCTATGGCGCCGGTCGGTATGACGGGCATGGTGCATCCCGACGGTGAAATCCTGGCCGCTCAGGCGGCCCAGGAATTTGGCATTCCCTACACGCTGACGACAATGTCCGTTTGTTCAATCGAGGACGTTGCGGCCAACACGGAAAAACCATTCTGGTTTCAGCTTTATGTCATGCGCGACCGCGGTTTCTCGGAATCGCTCATGGCCCGTGCCGATGCGGCGGGGTGTTCCGCGCTCATGCTGACGCTTGATCTGCAGGTTCTCGGCCAGCGGCACCGGGACATCAAGAATGGGTTGTCCACGCCACCGAAACCGACACCGCGGGTCATTGCCGACCTTTTCTTTAAACCACGCTGGTGTTTGAAAATGCTTCAGACCAACCGTCGGTCGTTTGGCAATATTGTCGGCCATGTCAAAGGCGTTTCCGACATGACATCACTGAGCGAGTGGACGGCAAGTCAGTTCGATCCAACGCTTGACTGGTCTTCCGTTGAATGGGTCAAGAAACACTGGAACCGCAAACTCATCCTTAAGGGTATCAATGACGTCGAGGATGCGAGGATTGCTGCCGATCTCGGTGCCGATGCGATTGTCGTCTCCAACCATGGCGGGCGTCAGCTCGATGGGGCAGCGGCGTCCTACGATGTCCTGCGCGATATCGTCGATGCTGTTGGAGACAAGATCGAAATCCATATGGACAGTGGAATCCGCTCCGGCCAGGACGTTTTCAAGGCTGTCGCCATGGGAGCCCACTCAACCTTCATTGGTCGTGCCTACATTTTCGGCCTCGGCGCGATGGGCAAGGCCGGTGTCACGAAGGCTCTTGAGATCATCCATAAGGAACTCGATGTGACAATGGGCCTGTGCGGCGAGACCGACATTCATAAGGTTGGCCGGCACAATCTCGTTCTTCCGCAAACCAATTGGTAGGAGATATCTGAGTTGTGAGGGTGGCGTCTCAGACGGATTGGCTGGACTTCAGGATGTGCCCGAGACCCTTTTCCCAATAGGGTGTACTTCCGCCATAAAGCGACGTCAGGAAATCGAGAAAGACCCGAACCTTTGTCGGCAGATACTGCCGGCTTGGATAGATTGCATAGACGCCGACATTCGTTGATCCGCGATAATTTGGGAGCACCACTTTCAACCTGCCGTCGGCAAGTTCAGGACCAACATCCCAGGTTGATCGAAAGGCAATGCCGAGGCCAGCGAGAACGGCTTCGCGCACCACCTCGCTGGAATTCGTTTTCAGCATGCCATTCGGCTTAACGGCAACGGATCCGTCGGGTCCTGTCATCCGCCAGACATCCTGGCTTGCTGCATGAAGGCACTGATGGTCGGTAAGATCGGCGATGCTCTTCGGTTCGCCATACATTTCAAGGTAGCTCGATGATGCGCATAGGATCCGCGTATTGGCAGCAAGCTTGCGTGCCACATGGCTTGAATCGGTGAGTTCAGCAATGCGGATCGCCACATCATATCCGCCAGCCACGAGGTCCACGAAATCGTCGGACAGATCGAGGGTCACTTCAATTTGCGGATTTTGCGTGATCAGGTCTTTCAGAAAGGGCGCAACATGCATCCGACCGAAGGATGTGGGAGCTGACACTCTGAGTGTGCCCCGAACTGTGTCGGATCGGCGGCTCACATAATTCTCGGCATCTTCAACGCTTGAGAGGATGGCGAGGATGCGTTCATAAAAGCCCTGGCCAACTTCAGTGAGTGCAATTTGACGGGTGGTGCGCTGCATCAACCGCACGCCAAGCCGCTCTTCCAAACGTTTCATCCGTTTGGATACGAGGGCCGGTGAAAAACCAAGTTCGCGCCCTGCCGCCGACATGCTGCCCGTTTCCACGACGCGAGCGAAGATTTCAAAATCGTGAAACGAAGCCATTTACCATCCTGCGAATCTAACCGGCCAACGCTCTCAATTAGGAGAAGATGATGTATGAGCAAGTGGCGTATCGTCCCGTTCCATCGCGCCGCTTTAGAGCGTATGCTAGAGAGCTTGACGCAGCAAGCCAGCTTTGCGAAGCAAAGACTTACCAAGATACGAGGAGGCTTTGAAGAAATGAGCGAGATCGAAATTCCGAAACCGGATCCCGCCATCATGGCTCGGCGCTCTGAAATCGTATCGGGTCTTGCGAAACTAGTTCCCGATGAATGTCTGATTAGTTCCGAGCGCGAACTCGTTCCGTATGAGACCGACGCATTTACCGCTTACAGGCGCATCCCCCTTGCCGTTGTTCTTCCGCGAACGACCGAAGAAACAGCGGCGGTTATGAAATTCTGTGCGGATGCAGGGGTTCCGGTTGTGCCGCGTGGGGCCGGGACGTCTCTTGCCGGCGGCGCCATTCCTCAGGAAGATGCGGTCGTGATCGGGGTCACGAAAATGAACCGGATCCTTGAAATTGATTACAAGAACCGGACTGCACGGGTTCAAAGTGGCGTCACCAATCTTTCCATATCGGACAACGTTGGCGCGGATGGCTTCTTCTATGCGCCCGATCCGTCATCGCAGCTTGCCTGCACCATTGCCGGCAATATCGGTATGAATTCGGGCGGCGCGCATTGCCTGAAATACGGCGTTACGACCAACAATCTTCTGGGTGTGACAGTCGTTCTTCTCGATGGCTCTATTGTCCAGATCGGTGGCGATCATCTCGACGCGCCGGCATATGATTTCCTTGGCCTCTTCTGCGGATCGGAAGGTCAGCTCGGCATTGTGACCGAAGCAACTGTCCGCATCCTTGCGAAGGCCGAAGGTGCCCGACCCGTTCTGTTCGGGTTCAACAATTCGGAGGTCGCGGGAGCTTGCGTTGCTGACATCATTGCCGCCGGGATCGTGCCGGTTGCAATTGAATATATGGATAAGGAGGCAATCCACATTTGCGAAGCCTTCGCCAAGGCCGGATATCCGCTGGATGTTGAAGCTCTTCTCATCGTCGAGGTCGAAGGGTCCGATGACGAGATGGATGCGATGCTTTCCAAAATCATCGAGATCGCGAAGAGGCATGATGTCGCGACGATCCGTGAGAGCCAGTCGGCAATGGAAGCTGCGGCCATTTGGAAAGGGCGCAAATCCGCCTTTGGAGCGACCGGTCGAATTGCTGACTATATCTGCATGGACGGGACTGTACCGCTCTCCCAACTCGACTACGTTTTGAAGAAGACCTACGAGATTATTGACGGATATGGGCTGCGTGTCGCCAACGTCTTCCATGCCGGCGACGGTAATATGCATCCGTTGATCCTTCACGACGTCAATGATCCAAGAGAAAGCGAAAAGGCCCAGCTTGCAGGTGACGATATTTTGCGGCTTTGCGTTGATGTTGGCGGCTGTCTGACAGGCGAGCATGGCGTTGGGATCGAAAAACGCGATTTGATGCTCCACCAGTTCAATGAAACGGATCTGCGTCAGCAAATGGCCGTGCGTGAGGTTTTTGATCCCGATTGGATCTTGAACCCCGCCAAAGTCTTCCCGCTTGAAGTTCGGGAAACATCATCCCAGTCTTCGCAGGAAGCCGCATGACCATCCATAAACCCGCGAGCGAAGAAGAGGCGGCAAGCATCGTCGCCGACCTTGCAGCCTCGGGAACAAGCGTTCGGATCAAAGGCGGCGGGACCCGGTCATCGATCGGACGCGCTATTGAGACGGGCGATGTTCTTTCTAGCGAAGCTGTGAGTGGGATTTCACTTTACGAACCGGGCGAGATGGTGATCAGCGCGAAAGCGGGAACGCCGGTTGCAGAGATTGAAAAGGCGTTATCCGACAGTGCGCAGATGCTCACATTCGAGCCAATGGATCACCGAGCGCTTTTGGGTACTGAGGGTGAGCCGACAATCGGTGCCGTTGTCGCCGGTAACGTGTCTGGGCCACGGCGGATCTTTGCCGGGGCGGCACGTGACAGCCTGATCGGCGTGCGATTCGTCAACGGCAAAGGTGAGATCGTCAAAAACGGCGGGCGGGTCATGAAGAACGTCACCGGCCTTGATCTCGTCAAGCTTCAGGCGGGCGCATGGGGAACGCTCGGCTTTCTAACCGAAGTCACATTCAAGCTTCTCCCAACGCCTCAGGATTCCGCCACTCTGGTGTTTCCGGGATTGAACAACGAAAAAGGTGTACAGGCGCTCTGTGCTGCTGCAGGAACACCATTTGAAGCGACGGGTCTTGCGCATCTTCCGGCCCTTGTTACCGGGAGCGATGCACAGACTGTGATGCGCGTGGAAGGGTTTACCGAACAGGTCGATTACCGCCTTGATCAGCTAACCGAGGCGCTTTCGGAATATGGATCTCCGGAAAAGCTGCGCGGTGAAGACCACAAAGCGCTCTGGCGCAACATTCGCGACGCGACGTTCATTGCCG
>JBCDCZ010000171.1:0-9862 GCA_039180865.1 Pseudomonadota bacterium
CCCTTTCAGCCTGGATCGCTCAATCCACATCAGACATCAGTCCGGAGGAACGGACCTATTACGATAAGCTGACGCGGGGTGAAGAAATCGATCTCATAGAATGGGGCCGCTTTCTCTTTGAGCGCGGCATGAGTGAATTTCAGATCGGCGCCAGTCCTTTTTTCATTCTGACCGGGGGTAGCTCCAACTGGTACTGGCTGCGTCAGATGGTCGAAACCCATCCGCTCTACAACGGAAGCGGTAGGCGGATTTTTGTCGACCAGCAGCCGGAACTTACGATTGGCCGGGGATTAGGGCGCGCATACTCCATCGGTGGGCATTGCGAAAATCTCAAAAAGACAATCGAAAACCGCAGCACGGAGTTAAGCAAGGAACTAACTGCGGCAACTCTTAACGCGAGCGCTGCCTTCGCAGACGACATCGTTCATCTTGTCCTCAATGACCCACGAGCAGGCAAACTTCTCGATGGAATCCGCAACCTTTTCGAGCGCCGATTTGCAGAAAGCCTCGCTGCCGAAGAAGTGAAGGCACGCATCCCGAAACTCATCGAAGACTGGTTTGCGGGTGAAGAAATCCGCGCGGTTGTGCTCGAAAAAGCAGGCGATTATGCCCATGCAGTTTCCGGAGAAACAATGAAGATCCTGCAGGTTCAATACTCGGGCCAGATAGAGGGTCTGATCGAGGTGACGGTGGAGGCGAATACTATTGCGGGAGAAGGCGATATCGTCAATTATCTCAAAGACTTTGTAGAGAATGTTAAAGTGGATTGGGGCTTCTTTGATGAGGTGTTTCGATCGCTGTCTGATTGGTGGGCAAAGAACATTGAAGGGGCCGAAAAGAGTGAGGCCACCAAACGCGCAGAGCGGACAAACCAGATGTTTCAAAAATTCTGCAACTCCTTTGCCCAAACCATGAAAAAGAACATCACCAGCGGCAATCAAAACGTGAGTGCGAACGTAATGAAAACGATTGTGAAATCCCTGAACGCAATCGTTCAGTCATCGGCCTTTAAACCAAAATCATAGTAAGTCTGTTTTCAACAATTTCCAGCGCGCCAAAGCCCGTTTTAAAGGGAAGGGGCTACCACCCGTCCGCACGGAGAAAGCCGGCGCCTTCTAAAACCGCTTTCGCAATCCAAATGTGAGATACTGCGACCCCCCTTTGGAATCGCTAACGACACCGAACGCACCGGATCTGTGATGAAGCCGGACGGTTCCTTGATAGTCTGGCAATTGCGGCAGCGCGAGCGTCAATTCGGGCGACAGGAAATGCAATAGTCTGCTCCCGGGCGCAGGTCCGCCGCGGATTTCTTCAACCTCGGATACGCCGGTGGCATAGTTTAGACCCGTATTAATCGCAACAGACGTGTGAAGATAGCGGTTCCAGGGAAACCCATAGAAGCGAAGATAAGGCGCAAACCAGAATTCCTGTTCGTGCTGTTGTCCAAAGCGCTGGCCGGCTCCGACCTCAATCTCGATATGGAAGTGATCAAACGCTGTCAGGATACGACGCGATGCTGTAACGGCTGCGATGAAATCGTTGTCCAGATCGAAATCCGGAGCAAGGACCTGGAAGGTAAAGGCATCAACAAAACCCGTAGCAAAAACGCACCAGCATAAAATCCGACGTAGCAGTCATCATCGCACGGCTGAAAAGGTCATTTTAATTCCATAATATATATTATGCGTCCTATTGATCCTCTCATCACACACGCCTCTTGGCAGCAAATATCCCGTGACAACGCCAAACCGATTCGGCACAAGACCTGACAGAACCGGCCCCTTCTCAATGCCGGAGCGCAATACTTGAGCGAGACAGAATTCCACGGGACACAAACCTATGACGAATGCCTCGAAAGACTTCCTGGATGAATACCGCGACATCTCCCCGTCCAACGACATTGAGATCCTTCTCAAGGAGATGGAACGCTTACGCTATCCTGAAACTGGATGCAGTTGGGACGTCGAACAAACCTTCTCGTCAATTGCGTCCTACACAATTGAGGAAGCCTATGAGGTAAAGGACGCCATCGATCGTGAAGACATGAATGACCTGTGTGACGAGCTTGGCGATCTGCTTCTTCAGGTTGTCTATCATTCGCAAATCGCCGCAGAACGCGGTGCATTCACCTTCAGCGACGTCGTCTATGCAATCACGAAAAAGATGATCCGTCGTCACCCGCACGTCTTCGGTACGGAAGAACAAAAGAAAAACGGCCTTATGCCCGGAGACTGGGAAAAGATAAAGACGCAGGAAAAATCTGAAAAAGCCGCCCTCAAGCAGCCTGCGGAACAATCGAACGGCGAAACCGCGTCCCTGCTTGACGGCGTGCCGGCCGCTTTGCCAGCACTCTCAAGCGCGGTGAAGATTCAAAAAAAAGCGGCCACCGTCGGTTTCGATTGGAACGATGTCGATCAGGTATTCCACAAGCTCGACGAGGAAACCAAAGAACTGCGCGATGAGATTAGCGAAGGAAAGCCTAGTGACAAAGCCAAAGAGGAACTCGGTGACGTCCTGTTCGTTATGGCAAATATCGCCCGCCACCTCAAACTCGATCCGGAAACAAGCCTAGAGCTCACGAACCAAAAATTCATGCGCAGATTCAGGGCCATGGAAGCATATGCGGCATCACACGGAAACAGCCTCCCAAACTACACACTGGCAGAGCTTGAGGCACTATGGCAATCATCAAAACAAATTTGAAATCAATAATATAAAGTATTTTCTTTAATTAGGTTCTGAATTTTATTCCACCGGTCAGAGCGCACTGTGAGCTCCACACTTCCTGACGGATCCTCCTTGCGATCTATCACAGAGCCATGCGTGTAGTAGACATGCATATGCGCTAGATCATCTGCTCCGAGCGTCACGTTACGAACCTCCGTTGCTCGGTTGAGACAGGCCTCGATAAGCCCGAGACACTGTTCGATCCCCTCGCCGCTGAGCGCAGAAACAGTTGCAACCTCATACCCCGACACATTCGCAGCCTGCGTCTTGAGGCGGTCTCGCTCCTCTTCAGGAAGCAGATCAATCTTATTCCAGAGCTCTATGTAAGAGCGTCCCTGCCGCGAAAGGCCTTCCGCATCGCTGATATCAATCGATAGCTCACGCAGGACGGAAGCCACATCATCCGCCTGTGCCTCGCTGTCCTCATGGGCGATATCGCGGACATGAACAATTACATCGGCTTCCGTCACCTCTTCAAGCGTCGCACGGAAGGCCGCAACCAGGTCAGTCGGCAAGTTTGATATGAAGCCTACAGTATCCGAAATAATCGCCGTCGATCCCTGAGGAAGCTCTATACGGCGCAATGTCGGATCGAGTGTTGCGAAAAGTAAGTCCTTCGCCATGACGTCCGCCGTCGTAATCCGGTTGAACAAAGTGGACTTCCCGGCATTGGTGTAACCGACAAAAGCAACCACAGGCATATCCTGCTTCTTGCGCTGTTTACGGTGGAGTGCGCGCGTACGCCTGACATCTTCCAGTTGCCGTTCGAGCCGCTCGATCTTTGTCTGTAATGCACGCCGGTCGGCTTCGATCTGTGTCTCGCCGGGACCGCCCAGGAACCCTCCTCCACCGCGCTGGCGTTCAAGGTGCGTCCATGACCGCACGAGTCGACCGCGTTGATATCGCAGAGCCGCGAGATCAACTTGCAGCCGTCCTTCTTTTGTCTGGGCGCGCGCGCCGAAGATTTCGAGGATTAATCCAGTGCGGTCGAGCACTTTGACGTTGAGTGCACGTTCAAGATTGCGCTGCTGTACGGGCGTCAAAGAATGGTCGACGATGACGAGTTTAATGTCGTTCTCTTCAAGCCGTTTTTGCAGTGCTTCCACCTTTCCGCTTCCGTATAGCGTCGCTGGCCGAATCTCATTCAGATTGGAGACGTCGGTGAAGATCACATCCAGATCTATGGCGGACGCGAGCCCCCTCGCCTCATCCAATTGAGCTTCGGCGCTGCGTGACGACAACGCGGAACCGTCTCGCGCAGATCCGTTCGGCGCGGTTGTTCCTGATGCCCTATACGAAACGATCGGTACAAGCACCGCGGCTTTTGTCCGCGGCGTTTCAAAATTTACGAACCCTGCCATACCTCTCCGGGTTATGTGCCTTCACCAGGCGCGATGCGAACTGGCTTCAGCGGAAACGAAACGCATGAATGAATTGGCCACAAAAGGACGCCTAATCATCCGCATTTTCAAACATCTGCACAGGCTGCGACGGCATGATGGTAGATATCGCGTGCTTATAAACAAGCTGCGAATGGCCGTCCCTGCGTAGGAGCAGACAGAAATTATCGAACCACGTCACAACGCCCTGCAATTTCACACCGTTCACCAGAAACACTGTCAGCGGGACTTTGGATTTCCTCACATGGTTGAGGAATGTATCCTGAAGATTTTGTGCGCGTTCGGCCATTATTCTTATAATCCCTGTTCGTCCATTTGCTTGCCACGTGCCCATTAACGGTGGCAATCCAACTCGCCCTATTAAACCACCTGGTTCAAATAGGCAAAGCGGTTGATTGATGGAATAGTCATACTTTTCTCGTGCAGGAACAAGGATTTCCCGCACAGAAAGCCGCCTTTACCTCTTATTTCACTCTGAAGTGCGTCATATGTGAAGCCCCCCACCGTGCTTTTCATCATTTCACGCCGCATAATCATGATAATGCGCTCTCAGTCTGCGGGAAATTTCGCCTGGTTGAGCATCGCCGATCGGGTTTCCATCGATGGTTACAACCGGCATAACCAGAGTTGATGCAGCTGTAATGAATGCCTCGCGAGCCTGAAGGGCCTCCTCCACGGTAAAGCGGCGTTCCTCAATCTTGTATTGCAGGTCCTGTGCGGCCCGAATGGCTGTGTCGCGTGTTATCCCTCTAAGGATTCCCCGCGTTGCCTGCCGGGTTACAATCACGCCCTCTTGTGTCACGATCCATGCATTCGTCGAAGATCCTTCAGTGACGAATCCCTCATCATCAACAAACCAGGCCTCGTAAGCACCGCTCTCGCGTGCCTTCTGTTTTGCAAGCACATTGGGCAGAAGTGATACCGTTTTGATGTCCACCCTCTCCCACCGATTATCCGGAAGCGTGATGACACCAACACCGCGTTCGGCCTTTTCACTCTCACGCAGGCGTGGGATCGACTTGGCTGTCATAACCAAAGCAGGCCGTGTACCGTTTTTGGGAAACGGGTGATCGCGCGGAGCGACGCCGCGTGTAACCTGCAAGTAGAGGATACCATCCTTGATTCGGTTTCGTCGGCAGACTTCGGCCATCACCATCTCCAACACCGCACGGCCAAGTGGGAGACCAAGATCCAGTTCACGAGCAGAACGCTCAAGGCGATCGAGATGTCCTGGAACATCAATCAAACGCCCGTCCAGAACCTCGCAGACTTCGTAAATACCGTCTGAAAACTGATACCCCCGGTCCTCAATATGAACCGAAGCTTTGCGGTGTGGGACATACTGTCCGTTAACATATGCGATCCGGCTCATCTTTCCCCCCCGGAAACCACTCCCGCTTACCCATTTAACGAAAACAAGCGATACAGGAAAATTATCTTGCTCTGTTCCAGTATGTCAGATTGAACGCTGTTAGCAGCGTCAAAATATGTAACCGGCCAAGGATCATTAGCACACACAGCACAAGTTTCGAAGATGAATCCATATCCGCGAAGCGAACCCACTGCCCCGTTTCACTCCAACCGGTGGAATAGAAAGCTCCGATATTTGCAAAGGCCGCAATACTCGCGATAAGAGCAGCTTCGAAACTGTCCAAATTAAGCGAAAGCAGGACTGTCCCGATCATCACGACAAAGATAACTGCAAAAAAATAGGTCCAAATCGCTTTCATCAACGACATCATGTAACGCTGCGATCCGAAACGCGCGGAATAGATGCTGCTCGGATAGACAAGTTGACTAAGATCGGTGAACGCGCGGTTCATCATGCCACCGACGCGATAGAATGAAATGCCGCCCGCCGTCGAAAACGAGCATCCTCCGATCAGAACTAGAATTGCAACCAGAGCAACCGGCAGAACAGAGAAACTGCTGTTTCTTATCTCAAATCCTGTCGTACTGATGAGCGAGGCCGCCGTGAAGAGGCCTTCGGTGATCGCGTCGAATGGTGTCAGAACATCCACCGAGCCTGCACGGTTAAAGAAGACCGCCGCGTAAACGAAGCCGAAGACAACGATTGCGGCTAAGTAGAAATAGGTTTCTTTGTGAGATCTGAGCAACTGGAGCCGCCGACCAACGAGCAAACGTTGCCAGATGATATTGGTCCCGGCAATCACCATAAAAACAATAAGGACAAAGGGGGCGAACGGATTGCCAAGCTCGGATATCGGCGTATCTGAAGGCACAAACCCGCCAGACGAAACGGTGGATAGCGTCAGATAATAGGCTTCAAAAATCGGAACTTCCGTCACCGCCAGAAGAACAAAGCAGCCAACCGTAATGATGGCGTAGGCACCTGCTACACTCAAAACGGTCTGACCGACGCCGCCTCGAAAAACGGTCGCCTCACGGTTCACAACAGTCGCCTGATCATCAGGAAGTCCGGCAATTCCAAGCGGCGCCAATATCGCCACAACGATGACAAGCGTCATGAGGCCACCGAGCCATTGCAATGTCCCCCGAAGGACAATCACAGGCGTTGGGACACCTTCCAACGTATCGAACACGGTCATGCCCGTCGTGGTCAGACCGGAAACCGCCTCAAAAAGCGCGTCGACCGGATCCATATCGGTAAAGGATAAAAGGGCGAGCGCGGCCGGTACCGGCAGCACCACCCACAGCAAAACAGCCAGAAAACACCCTTCAACACGATTGATCTGACGTGCAGTTTTGCGAAAAACGAAGACTACGCAAAGGCTTATGTAGAAGAGGAGACCCGCTAAAACGAGGCTGCGAAAATCAAGCCCTGTCGGCGTGTCGGTGCTTCGGCTTGAGAAGGCTGCAACGCCAATAATCACGGAGAGCAGAATAAGGCTGAAGGCAACAATGCGGAGAACGCCGGCCATCCGGGCACCCTTAGCCGAAAAAATCCAGGCTGACGCGGAAAATCCGTTCAACATCCCGAACATGTGCAGCATCGGCGAAGATAATCACCCGATCCTTCGCTTTGATCTTCGTATCGCCTGTCGGAATGATTACGGATTTATCACGATAGATAGCACCGATCCGGATGCCATCGTCGATATCAAGTTCGCGCAAAGGCTGACCGACAAGCGAGGATGTTTCGAGCGCTTCCGCTTCAAGGACTTCAGCCTGACCGTTGTGAACCGAGTGGACAGCCCGGATGCGTCCTCGGCGGACATATTGCAAGACCTTCGAGATCGTCACCTGCCGGGGATTAACATAGGCATCTATGCCGAGCGAACGACTGAGCGATGTGTAACCCTTGTTGTTAAGGAGCGCCATCGACCGTTGACAGCCGAGTTGTTTCGCCATAACCCCTGACAACACATTGACCTCGTCGTTGTTCGTCAAGGAAATCATGATGTCGGCGTGGGCCGCGTCAGCTTCCGTGAGAAGATTTTCATCAAGCGCGCTTCCATTCAAGATCACGGTACGCTGCAGTCGATCAGCAACCGTTATTGCCCGCTCCTTATCAGCTTCGATAATCTTCACCTTCGCGCGGGTCTGGCCTTTCTCAATCGCTTCTGCGAGGTAGAGACCGATATTGCCACCGCCCGCGATAATCACCCGGTTCGCCTGTTTTTCTTCATGACCGAACAGGCCAAGTGCACGGCGCACCTGATCGCGCGCCACAGTCACATAGACAACATCGCCAGCTAGCATCATGTCGTCAGATTGCGGGACGAACAGTTTGGCACCGCGTACGATACCGACAACGACACAATCAAGATTGGGAAAAAGTTCAGAAAGCTGTCGTAACGGTGTTTCGATGACCGGGCAATCCTCATCGCAATGAATGCCGACCACTGCAATGCGGCCATCGGCGAACAGAACGGTGTCGTCAGAGCCAGGCACCTGCAACCGTCTGAGAAGCATTTCGCCGACTTCGACCTCCGGCGAAATGATCACATCGATCGGCATGTTGTTGCGGGAGAAAAGATCCTGCCAATGCGGCTTAAGATAGGATTGTGCCCGAATACGCGCGATTTTCGTCGGGACATTGAACAAGGAATGGGCCACCTGACAGGCGACCATATTCACTTCGTCATAAAGTGTGACCGCGACAAGCATGTCAGCGTCCGGAACACCGGCCCGCTGCAAGGTATCGGGATGGGCGCCGTGACCGACGAAACCGCGAACATCAAGTGTCTCGCGAATCCGCTTTACAAGCGTCTCGGAAGAATCGATCACCGTAACGTCGTTGCGTTCCTCGGCGAGGCGTTCGGCAATACCAAAGCCGACCTGCCCGGCGCCGCAGATGACCACCTTCATTTACCCCTGCCCCTCAAACAGCGCACATCATCAATACCGTGCGGGTCTTTCGTCAAGCCGCGGAATTGACGTTTTTAGCGCTTTGGCCACCGCTCATCTTGCCGCTGACCCCAAGCGATTTCAGCTTCCTATGCAAGGCGGAACGCTCCATTCCGACAAAATCAGCTGTACGCGACACATTACCGCCAAAACGACTGATCTGCGCAAGCAAATATTCGCGCTCAAACACTTCCCGTGCTTCGCGTAGCGGCATTGCCATCAATTGCTCACCCCCGTTATGGCCCGACGGTGCGTGTGGAAGATAGGCACCGATCTCGGACGGAAGGAGGTCTACGGTTATCTCACTATCCGGGTCGCCCTGAGTGAGAATCATCAATCGCTCCACATTGTTTTTAAGCTGACGGATGTTTCCCGGCCAATCATGCCCCTGCAGGACGGCCATCGCCTCATCAGAGATCTGGCGCACCGGCAGCCCCTGGCTATCCGAAATCTGCGCCATGAAGTATTCCACGAGATGGGGAATATCATCACGCCGTTCCGACAAGGCTGGAACGCGGAGCGGAACGACCGCAAGCCTGTGGAACAGGTCATCCCGGAAAGTTTTCTGCTCGATCTCGGCTTCCAGGTTCCGAGCGGTTGACGAAATGAACCTGACATCGACTTTGACAGGTGTCGCCCCATTAACGCGATGAAAGCCCTGGTCAATCAGCACGCGGAGGATCTTGTTTTGCGTCTCCATCGGCATGTCTGCGACTTCATCGAGATAGAGCGTACCGCCGTGGGCCCTTTCCAATGCACCTGTTCTCCGGGGGCTGCCGTCTGCTGCTTCCGATCCGAAGAGTTCTTCTTCAATCTGATCACCTTCAATCCCACCGGTGTTGAGAATGACAAAGGGCCCTTTACTGCGATGAGATTTCGCGTGGATTTCACGGGCAATGAGTTCCTTGCCTGACCCGGATGGCCCGGAAATCATAATCCGGCTGTTTGCCGGGGCAATGCGCGCTGCCGTTTGCACCATTTGCCGGAAAACCAGTGACTGACCAATCAGCTTTTCCTCACCCGTTTTCTGTTTGAGATCCTGGATCTGCGATCTCAGCATAGAGACTTCGAGCGCGCGCTCTGCAACCTGAAGAAGACGGTCGGTCTTAAAGGGCTTTTCAATGTAATCGTACGCTCCTTTGTGAATGGCGGAAACGGCGGTTTCAATATTGCCGTGGCCGGAAATCATGACGACCGGAACGTCATCATGGTGCTTCTTAATTTCATCCAACACAGCCAAACCGTCCATCTGGCTCCCCTGCAACCAGATATCGAGAAAGACCAGCGAAGGACGCCGCTTGTTCACTTCCGACAGCGCATCGTGGCTCGTCGCGGCGGAGCGTGTCTGATAGCCCTCATCCTCCAGGAGACCGGTCACCAGTTCCCGAATATCTTCTTCATCA
>JBCDCZ010000172.1:0-9783 GCA_039180865.1 Pseudomonadota bacterium
GGGCGGACATGAACAAGAGTCCCGCCCGTCGCAAGGAAAAACGGCAGAATACCGGCCCAGAGCGCCGAGAAAACTGTCAGGATTTTAGACAAGCGGATGCATGCGCGTGCTCCATGCACGACGACAGATTGAACCATCTGGCCGACTCCCAAATTATGCTGAATTTGGAGCGACCCTAGCGACTGAAAAAATTCTGTAACCTACACGGTCATGTAGTTGTGCGGCTTTTCACGGGTCGCTCTAATGGCAAAGCAACACTTGGGACGCGGTCTGTCGCCCTTTTGCAACACTGATGATTACGCCGGAAACCGGAAGCGGATTGCTCGAATGGGTGGAAAACAAAGACTGGCCAGTCCTTACGGGAATTTACAAAGATCCCGGTTTCCTCAGCTTTTAACGCGGCGGGAAATCGAGATTCTTCATTGGGTTGCAGCCGGAAAATCGAACAATGAACAAGCCATCCTTCTGAACATTTCCGCCGAGACGGTGAGTTATCACCTGCGCAATATCTTCCGGAAGTTCGATGTGAGAAGCCGGGCTGCTGCGGTCCAGGTGGCAGCTTCCATGGGTCTGATCACCCTTGCAGGATCCGGCAATAAGAAGACGGTCGAGACGATCTATAACAGTTTCATCGAAGGCAGCCTCGATCCACTGGCGGAGGCGCTAAGCGACGAGACCGAGTGGATATCGACCGCCCCGCGAAACTTCTTTCCCCATGCCGGGCTTTACCGCGGCAAAGACGCGATCTTGAAGCAGGTCATCATGATCGGCGACATCTATGAAACGGTCAGCTTTCTTCCGCGGATCTTTGTCGAGGAAGCCGGTCAGGTCGCCGTATATCTCGATGTCGGCCTCATCCATAAAAAATCCGGAAACGAGATGTTTTTCGATGTCGCCCATTTCTGGACTTTCAAGGACGGGAAAGTCGCCCGCTACGTCGAGGTGTTCAACACGGCGATCGCCCATGAGCAGCAGATTGACGGACGGTCGTCCGATGAGGATCTCTAGTGGCGGTCATTTGGTCTTCTGAAGACTTCAAATAACAATGACGAACTTTCAGATATCCTGAAGTGTCACGCGCACCGATGACGTCGGGATCGCTTGGCCCGTCTTCCCGATCTCATCGGCTGGCAGGATGGACTGAGACGGATAGATGCCGCTGACGAGCGCATCGGCATATTCCAGAAGCCCGAGCCCCCGCATGGTTTCGGCAGCAGCCTCATGATCGTAGTCCAGCGCGCGGTGGTGGAAGATCAACTCGCCGTCAATCATCTCAATGATGGAATACCAAACCTTTGGTGTGCCGTCGTTCGGTGGCAATCCGATCACCCCGGCATTGTGCCAGATCTTGTCGCCGATCTCTTGCGTGAACGGCATGCCGGAATGACCCGCAATCACCACATCCGCACCCGTCTCTTCGATGATCGCGGCCTTCCTCTCAGGATCGGTCGACGGGAAGATGAACTCACTGATATCCCGGTTCGATCCATGGAGAACGTGGAAGCGCTTTCCCGCGTAAGTGAATGCGATCCGGTGTGGGAGCGTGCCCATCCAGTCTTTCTGCTCGGCGGTCGTTGCGGCCTGAGCGAGCGCGTACCACTTGTCCGACAGGATTGCGCATTCGCTTCCCTCGTCGAAACCGCAGCCGCAATCGTCGATCGCATTCGATAGGTTTTCCTCACAGTTTCCCTGAATGAAATGAAAGCCGCTTTCCTTCATGAGATCGACTGTCTCGCGGGGATTTCCGCAATAGGCGACGATATCGCCCGTGCAGATCACATGATCGCTCGGGATACCGAGCCGCGCCACCTCTTCAAGAAGCGCCCTAGATGCCTCCAGATTGCTGTACGGTCCGCCGAAAACCAAAACGGGCCGGTCAAACTCCCCGAGATCCTGCGTGATCGGCGGACTGAAACTTTCCAGCGTTACGTCATTCATCAAGGGGCTCTTTTGTGGGTGGAGGTGGTGGTGTGAGCTCACAGATTGTGCACAGCGACATTGCCCGAACTGTCGCATTTTCTTTATTCGACGTGCCATAGGTAATACGAATAAGGACCGCGTGTTCCGCTCAAAGCGGCAGCCACTCAAATCCCGGGAAGATCTTCAGGCGTATTTTTGTGATTTTCAAAATGCGATCGACGCCGAATTCCACCGCGCGGTCATGCGCGATCAATCCCTTCTCGACCCTTTCAGCCTGGTCTGTGAAACTCTTGAACTTCAACGATTTTCCAACGCGGAAATATGAAAACCATACCCAGGGACGCTGACAGAGATTGCTCATCAAAGGCCATGTGAACCTCTCAAAAGCGTCGTCGAGCTTGGTCGACACAACACGCTCCTGCTCCCAAAGGAAGTGCTCATGGTAGAGTTCGCGCAACACGCTTGATTCCGTTTCATTTCCCTCAATCGCTCGCGCATATTTTTTGGCGAGATCCTCCGGAACGCCGTTCTTGACAGCATAGTCAACACCAAATTCCCGAAGCGTTCGGATAAGGATAAAGGTCTCCACCATGACGAGCTTGTTGATGTTTTTTAGTGCCTCCACATAGTCGCAAAATTGGCGGTACTTCTCTCTTGGTGAAAGCCTGCAAGACCAATCTGTTGCTGCGAAAAACAAAGCGGCGATATGAGCGCACACAAGATACCAGGAGGCCCAAAGCGCTCCGTGCGCCGCCACGAGGGCGAACCGGCATACGCCTTCCGATTCCGTGTAGATGTTTAAGTATCCGGACGCTCTCATCCGAAGGCTTCCGACCGGCCCGGCCGCGGCCTCTGCTTCTTTTCTGATTTCCAGATATCTCTGGTCGGCTCCAAGTTCATCAACATCCTGGATGGTCTGCGCTTTTCGCATTGAGTGTTCCATGAAATATAACCAACTGTTTGAAATAAGCTTTTCTAAATTGTCTTACTTAAGTGAAGAGAAGGCAAAATAATTGGAAGATTTGAAGCGTTTGACCGACTTTCGCAGCGTCTTGGTGAACAAAACGAGTCGTCCCGTGACTAACAAATCAAATTCGCACGCATGATCCGGGTGTTACGCGTCCCTCGCATCCCCAATCACGATTGGAACTCGGAACGACCCAAAAACCACTGCTGGTTGCAAAAACTTCCCTCAGTGCGGCACACTCCCCCTCGCCTTTGCCCAAGAGCATCCACGTCCCGGAGTTCGTTCATGAAAGACAAGACCGAATACCTTCCCGATGTCACCCGCGTCGAGGTGATCAGCGAGAAAGGCCGCGATTACGTGAACCTGAATTGCCGCAATGTGCAGATTGAGTTTCAGGATGACGGCAAGACCCTCAAAATCTTCCTGAACCTTCCGACAGACAGAGCCTGAGCGCACTGTCAGACACCTAGTCGTCGCTCCGGCTCTCCGGCTCTGTCTCGTGATCGAGCCTTGCGGCGCGGATCTCCGCTTTTTCCTCAAGGCGTCGCAATCTGCGACCGAGGTCTTTTTCTTCCTGGTGGGTCATCCAATTGTCCTGATTGGAGTGCCCGCGCTTTCCGCCTGATCCTTTCTGCGATTTGCGGGCCATGATCTTGTCCTTTCAGGAGGTTGATGCGGTCTTAGCTTCAGCTCTTCAACAAAGCCTGGAGCGTGGCTGTTGGAATATAAAAACATTCCACGGTGAGAGCGCCCGCATCATATTTCAGCAACGCCGTCATCTTCTCTTCTTTAAGGTCTTCGGCGCTAGGAGGACGGCCGAAATAGGCTTCATTGCAAACACCCGTCAGAGGCTTGCCGTTGAGACCCCAACCCGCCTCGCCGTCGCGCGGTGGCCAGCGTTTGCGGCCTTCTTTCCAGCAGATCGGCAGGCCATTCGGCAAAAGGCGCACCTCCATCGGCGGCTTGGCACCGGAAAACCGATTGCAAACATCGTCAAAGGAGATGACGACGCCGTTTTCCAATCCCGGACAAGACATGGTGAGACCCATATAGTCGAAGGTCTGACCGCCCAATCCCCGTTTCATCGCCGAAAAGGGAAGCCGGATCATGTAATCGGGATCGCCGTTTCCGCAGTTCTGCAGGTTTGAGTATTTTACGCTCTCGCCCTCAAGACGACCCGGTTTCTTCGCCTTGATGATTTCTTCCGGTTTCAACTTCGGAAAGGTGCCGCCACCTCCGCCACCGGAGCCGCCCTCTCCCGGTCGCGGGATCCCTGCGAAGTTCGCGTTCGTGCAGAGGACCTGAACACCGGCATTGATATAACCGCGCACCTGGCGCTGTGCTTCACAGGCGTCAGCAAGATCAATCGGGTGCAGGGTGAAACCGCCCGTAGCACCCGGCTGACGGCAATAATGCTTGATCCCCGTCGCTTCCGGTCTTGCCTCGTGACGGGAGCCCGGATGTTTCTCATTGCAGAACCGGGCGATATCCAACGGACCCGCAACCTGTTTAACGCGATCCTGATCGGTTTGAGCGTCTCCGGAGCAGATCACCCGGTTGCCAAGAAGGCGGTGGTTCGGGTTTCCCGTGGTGAGAATACAGGCTTGCGCGAAATCGATCCCCTGCCGTGTTCCGCCCTGATTGCAAACATGCTGGATCCCCCAGCTTTGCTCGTTCTTCTGATATTGGCTTCCAGGATAATTTTCGCGGCAATAGCGGCTGAAATCTGCGTCCTGGTCCGCCAATGCCGGATTTGGCATCGCACTGTTCAAACCAAGAACGGCCAAAAAAACGGCCATTCCCGTTCCTGCAAAATTTGAGCGTTTCTTCACGATACCAATCCCTTCCCAATCGTCTCACGGCCCGTTGCCACCAGAACGCCGTTGCCACTTAACCGGGTTTGAGGCAAGTTTAACACACCTCTCCCGACCGGGCGCATTCGATGGTTCTTTCAATGATCAGTCGCCCCAAAACCGCGCTTGGTTCAAAAAAGGATAAAAATGCCGTAGACTAGGGCTCGTCTTTCCGGTTTTAAAAAGGGGAAAAGAGTTGAAAAAGCTGATCCTTTTGGCGTTTGCCGGTTTTCTTTGCGTTGCTCAGTCCCATGCCCAGCAATTGCAGAAACCGATTATGGAAACCCCGGAAGAGGACTGGGATACCTGCTCATTCGGCAAGGTGGCCAATCTCAACCCGGATGGCGATAATTTCCTGGCGGTGCGCGCTGGTCCCGGCACCGACCATGCGATGATCGACAAGATCCATGATGGCGAAAATGTCTGGATCTTCAATCTCGAGGGCCCGTGGCTGGGGATCGTCTATGGCGCGGAGGGTATCGATTGTCCGCCGGTGACGGCCCCGCGCGAATATCAGGGCCCTGGCAAGAAAGGCTGGGTTTTTGAAAAATACATCCAGCAAATCGCGGGCTAGAATGAGAGGCCGCTTATTTAGGCCGCCGCACACAAGATCACGCCGTGCCCTCAAGCTTTGCACGTTTCTTGCCGTGCTTGCGGTTCTCGCGACTCCGGGCTTTCTTCGCTAAACGCCGCGCGTCTCGGCAAGAAACCGTCAACCATTCCGTCAAGGCGCTGCTTCATTTTCGCCTTGGGTAAAGGTTTCAAAAGGACGGTCGGCTATCCTCTTGTCATACTTATTGTTGTTTGAGTTGCAAGGATCGCAAGGCCATGGCGAATTTCGGAAGAATGAGCTCTGACGAAACCCGCCGCGACCCCTATGAGCGTCCGGCCCCGCAAAGGGAACCAACACAGAAAAAGCCACCGAAAGAGGCGTCGCTCTTCTCCGTCTGTCTCTATACATCGCTTGGCCTCTCAGGTTTTGCGATGCTCGGCATTCACCGGTTTTACGCAAAAGGGATCGTCAACGGTCTTCTTTACCTCGCGATCTTCATCGGGATCGGCGCGATCGGGATGACGCTTGGCGTCAATGGTGTCGAACCCCTCGGTCGCACAATCTGGAATGTCATGATTTTAGTCGGCTTACTTGCCTGTCTGGAATGCTGCATCTGGGGGATGAGCGATTCCGTGCGGATGATCAGAAAAGGCCACTGAGCAGCCGGTGTAAATGCGGTCGCTTAGCCAACCCTTGAATTTCGCGTCGTGTGAAACAGGAGATGATTACCTGCCGCTGTTCCTTTTCTATAAAGCGCCTGGCCGAGCGCCAGTTGGCGGGGCTCCCAATGGGCGAGCGCCTCATCGACATCTGGATACTGCTCTAAAGCATTACCCAGGGTGAGCGCGTTTGACGCTGCTTTTGATGTGCTTGCCGCGGTATGCGGACGGGGAATGAACGCGGCATCGCCAAGCAAGACGACACGGCCTTTCACCATACGATCCACAGTAAGATCCCGGATTGCCTGAGCGAACGGTTCTTTCGTTGCGTGGACGATCTCGCGAAACTGAGGTGGCAGGAGAGCGTCGGCATCAGCGTAAACATGCTCGACCCATTTTTCCGCAAGCTTTCCTTCCGGCATGGAAAAACCACGATACCGGCCGTCGCGATCCGTCATGATGTCGCTCAGCGTTTCGTTGTCGGCTACGCGATACCAGACATAATTGTAAAGGCGATGCCCGGGCCTTGTATCCGCCCCCTCGCCCGGGACCAGATAGCCGAGCATGTGCGAGCCTGCACTGTTCGCAAATGCAAAGTCGCCATGCAGCCCCTCTCTCGCCATGGGCGGCATTTCATCTTCAGGCACAAGCCCGCGCCATGCGAGATATCCGGCATAGGCAGGCTCCACCTCCGGCCAGAGCAAATGACGAACCGTCGATCCATTGCCATCGGCGCCGACCAGGAGATTTGCTGTCGCCTCGGTTCCGTCTTCGAAAATCGCCGTGACGTTACCGGCGGCTTCATCCTGCTTAAGGTCCTTCAAAACCTTTCCCTGAAGATAGGAGCCACGGAAGGCTGACCGCATGGTCGTATAGATCAGCGACCATGAAGTCTGGGTTTGCGGGGCGATCTGCTTGCTTTGTATGGAGCCGTCAGGACGGAAGACAGTGCGGTGCCGTGAACCGACACCGAGCTCAATTTTGCCGGTATTGATGCCTGCCCTGCGGAAGACGTCCGCCACGTCGGGCTGAAGCACAATCCCGCCACCACGGCTATCAAGATCATGTTGTGAGCGTTCATAGATCGTCACGGACCAGCCAGCTTTTTCGAGTGCCGAACCGGCAAACAATCCACCCAGCGATCCGCCGATAATGATTGCCTGTTTTTTCTCTTTCTTGGACATCGTCTTGGTTCCTTTCAGGCCGCCGCTTTTGGGGCGGGGATCGCGTGGTTGAATGTCTGAGAAGACTGCGGGCCGGAGACGATCAGGCACCAGGGACAAATGAAATCGGACGTCATTTTCATATGAACAGTCATTGTTGTTTCCTTTCGCGAAACAACTTGGCCCCTTTCACTTTGAATGATAATTAGGCTTTTATGGATATCTTCATTGCGCTTTACGCAACGCTCTAATGGACAGGTTTGCGGCCATGTCAGCGTTTATCGCGGTCGTCGAGCATGGCGGCTTTGCGCCTGCCGCTCGACGGATGGGCGTCGCCACATCCTCAGTCACACGGCAAGTGAATGCGCTTGAAGAGCATCTCGGTTCGCTCCTCGTGAATCGCTCGACACGAAACATCACGCTCACCGATGCCGGGACCCGATACCTTGAAGACGCCCGCCGTATATTGGGTGAGCTTGAAGAAGCCGATCGCGGTATCAGCGAAGCCGAAGGGCCTTTGAGTGGTAACCTTCGGGTTAGCCTGCCGATTGCATTTGCGCGCCTGCATATAGCTCCGGCAATCCCGGTTTTTCTTCGCAAATACCCGGACGTCGAACTGATGCTCCTGACGACCGACAGTATGGTCAATCTGGTTGAGGAACGGATCGATGTGGCGATCCGGCTTGCGGCGTTGGAGAGTTCCGCGCTGATTGCCAAAAAGCTTGCGCCGCACCGGCGCGTCCTCTGCGCCAGCCCCTCTTATCTCGAGGAACACGGCATCCCGGACAACCCGCAGGCACTCACAGCCCATAACTGTCTGACATTTGATTATGAAACGGGCAGCCCGGTCTGGACCTTCAAGCGCGGACGTGAAACCGAGACAATCCGTGTCCGGGGCTCGCTAAAGGCAACAAGTTCGGAGGTCTTGAGGGAAGCCGCTCTTGGTGGAACCGGCATAATCTTGATGCCCACATGGCTCGTGGGCCCTGACGTCACAGCCGGACGTTTGGTCGAGGTGGTCACCGATTGGGAAGCCAATCCGGTCCAGGGACAAGGGTCGATATCGGCTGTATATCTGCCGAATCGTCGCGGCGCGAAGAAGGTGCGCGCCTTTGTCGAGCATCTTGCAGACGCATTCGGCGCGCCTCCCTATTGGGAGTGTGGGTAGCCTCACCTCAAACTTCAATTGCATAAAACGCAATGGTGATATCCAGAATACGCCTATTCTGTATTTTTGAGTAGATAATAGATGTCTGTGCAACCGACCACCTAAGGAGTTGCCCTGATGTCCAAGACCTTTATGTTGCCTGCCCTCCTCGCGGCCACCGCGTTGTCCGGCGCATATTATGCCTATCACAACGGCCTGATTGATCACGCATCAGCGAAAGTCAAACCGACCGAAATCACAGCGCCTTCCGCACCTCAGGTTGTTTTTGCCCATGCAAGGCAGGAACAGGTGAGCGAATGGGACACCTATCCCGCCCGGTTCGAAGCAATCGACAGTGTCGACATATCAAGCCGGTTGTCGGGCCACCTGACAGCGATCCATTTCCGCGAAGGGGATATCGTCGAAAAAGGCGAACCCTTGTTCACCATCGACCAACGCCCCTTTCAAGCCGCACTCAGCCAGGCCCGTGCATCCGTTGCAGAAGCGGAAGCGCGTCTCGAACTTGCAAACACGCAGCTTCAAAGGACCGAAAGGCTCGTCGCCCGCAAGGTGATCGCTGAAGCGAAAGGCGATCAGGATTATGCGGAAATGCAAGCCGCCACCGCCAATCTCACGGCCGCCAAAGCCCGTTTGCAGGAAGCGGAACTCAACCTTGAATATACCCTTGTTCGCGCACCGATTACCGGGCGGGTCGATGAAACCCTTGTCGATCTGGGCGCGCTTGTGCGCGGGATCAATTCCGGCGCCACACACCTCACAACGATTGTCGCCCTCGATCCGATTCATCTCAACTTCGAAGTCGATCAAAACGCGATCCTGAAATACCAAAGGCTCGCCAAGAACGGTATTCGCGAAACGTCAAGATCAGCGGCAACACCCGTGCTTGCCGCTTTGCCGGACACCAATGAATTCATTCTCAAAGGCGCGGTCGATTTCGTGGGGAACCGCATCGATCCGTCAACCGGGACGATCCGGATGCGCGCACGTCTCGCAAATCCGGATCATTCTTTGACACCCGGAATGTTCGCAAGGGCAAAACTCCTTGCCCGCAACGACGCCGAAACCATCCTGGTACCGGATGAAGCCATTGCGGTCGAACAAACCAACCGCGTTGTCCTCGTCATTGGCGCAGACGACCGGATCGAAAGCCGCGTTGTCGAAATCGGACCCGTCGTCAAGGATATGCGGGTTGTCCGCGCCGGTCTGAAGGCCGGTGAACGTGTGGTTGTCGAAGGCCACCATCGTGCGCGTCCCGGCGAAACCGTTTCCGCTATCGATCAAACCAGCAAAGAGCGCCTCGCGCTCGCTCAATAAAACCCGAAAACCGGAAGGATCATTGCCATGAAAATTGGACATTTCTTTATTGAGCGACCCGTCTTCGCGATCGCTCTTTCCCTCATCATTCTCATCATGGGGACGGTTGCAATGACCCGTCTCCCGGTGAGCCAGTTCCCCGACGTTGTCCCGCCGACAGTCTCTGTCGTCGCGACCTATCCTGGA
>JBCDCZ010000173.1:0-9767 GCA_039180865.1 Pseudomonadota bacterium
ACGTCGCAATACTGAGGTCCGCGCTTTCTGGCATACCGAATAACGGCGGGGCGCGGGGTCAAAGTGTGGGAGATATTAAATGGCGTGGTCATTCAAGATCGCCCGGGTGGCGGGAAGCGACATCCGCATCCATGTCACCTTCTTTCTGCTTCTGATCTGGATCGGTCTGATCCAGGCCGATCAGGGCGCGGAGGCAGCGCTTGAGGGTGTTGTCTTCGTCATTGCGATTTTCACATGCGTTGTTCTCCACGAACTCGGCCACGCGCTTGCAGCCCGGCGCTACGGGATCCGCACGCCCGATATCACGCTCTTGCCGATCGGCGGGCTCGCGCGGTTGGAACGCATACCGGAAAATCCGCGCGAAGAGATCGTCGTCGCTCTGGCAGGACCCGCGGTGAATGTGGTGATTGCAGGAGCGCTCATTCTGCTTCTCGGCGCACAGCCGGAACTTGGCACGCTTGGAACGCTTGAAGAAGCTCCTGATAGTGGCGGTGCCCGGCAGGGCACATTCGTCGAAAGGCTCGCCGCCGTGAACGTCATCCTCGCCGTATTCAATATGGTGCCGGCTCTGCCCATGGACGGCGGGCGTGTTCTGCGCGCCGTTCTCGCATTGTCGCAAGGAAGGGTTCGGGCGACGCAGACCGCTGCCAAGATCGGGCAGGGTATTGCCTTTCTCTTCGGTTTCATGGGGCTTTTTGGAAATCCACTCCTTATCTTCATTGCAATATTCGTCTATCTCGCTGCTGCAGCTGAGGCGGAATCCGCCTCGTTGCAGGATGTTGCGAAGTCGCTCAAGGTCTGCGATGCGATGATCACGCAGTTCGAAGCCCTCGACACCCAGGCAACGATGGCGGAGGCCGCCGATGCGCTTATCAGGACGACTCAGCAGGAATTTCCGGTGGTCGATGGGGCCGGGCACTTTCGCGGGCTCTTGACGCGCGCCGCTATGGTGAAGGCGATGGAAGAAAGCGGTCCGCATAGCCCGGTTGTGAAAGCGATGATCAATCTGCCGGAACGTCTCGTCTCAGAGCCGCTCGCGCCTTCGCTTGAAATCATTCAGGCTGGCGGAGCGCCTGCCTTCGCGGTGAATGATAAGGCGGGGCGCTTTATCGGTTATGTCACCCGCGAAAACATCGCGGAACTAATGCTGATCCACGCGGCCCGTCATCATTGAGCGAACTCATCGAGCGATCAGTGTCCGCTGGCTCCCGCGAATGCACCGAAGATCAGTAGCGCTGCGCAAGCAACCACACCGCAATAGGGGACCCAAACCGGTATGATGAAGGTTCCTGGCGGGGCCGGTTCGCCCGACGCCTTGATGCGGATAAGAGACGCGCAGACCAGAATGAAGACCGAGAGCGTGATGATTGATGTCCACTCGGCAAGTTCGGTAATGGGAAATGTAAGTGCAAGGGCAAGCACGATTACAACGGAAAGGACTGTCGCAATCACCGGTGTGTGGGTGATCGTGCTGACCTTGGCGAGGATACCCGGGAGTGTGCCGCGATTGGCAAGCCCGTAGAGCACCCGCCCGGCCATGATGATCTGCACGATAATGCCGTTGACGGTTGCGAGAATGGCAATCAGCGTGATGGTCGTCGGTGTCAGCCCGGTGGTTCTTGAAAAGACCAGCGCGAGTGGTGCGGATTGACCGGCGATTTCTTCCGCCGGAACGGCAACGAGCGCGGCCAGTACCACCAGCATGTAGATGGCAACGCTGATCCCGAGGGTGAGAAAAATCCCCCAGGCAAGTGTTCGTTGCGGATTGACGGTCTCTTCGGCGATGGAATCGATGTCCTCAAAACCGATAAAGGCAAAGAAAGCGAGAAGGCTCGATCCGGCAATCCCCGCCCAAACCGCGGGCGAGAAAGTGACAGGAACGGATTTGATGGCCTGACCGGCAAAATCCCCGCCGCCCCCAAAGGCGCCTATGACGATCAGAAGAAGTCCGCCCACTTCGATAAGCGTGAGGAGCCCGGCAAAAAGGATCGAAGAGCGAATGCCGAGACACGCGACAAAGCCCGTTCCGAGAATGATAAGGGTCAGGAGGAAGGGGCGGTCAATCGCCACAAGTTCCGAGATGTAGCCTGCCGCGCCATGGGCAATCGCAGCAGAGGACACAATACCAATCGCCGCGACAGCAAGTCCGACAAGTAAAAAGAGCACTCTTGAATTAAAGCCGACCCCGACAAAATGCGCCTCCGCCGCTGCATAAGGCATGCGCCCGGTGAGTTCGGCAAAGGCTGCGGCTGGAAAAAGCATAACGATGCCAGAGATCAGAAAAGCGAGGGGGGCGAAATCGCCCGCCCGCCCGATCACTTCGCCGATCAACACATAGATACCGGCTCCGACAGTCACGCCAAGGCCGTAAAGGACGACATAGGGAAGGGTCAGAGTGCGTTTAAGACGCGGATTTCCTTCCATGAGAGTTTCGGAAAAGGACATAGCGCTACATCGGCTCCTATAGAGGTTTTCCCGTAAGTGTCGCTCAACTGGGCCTACGTGTTTTTGATATGTATCACCGTTTCTCTGGAACTGTTGTAAAGCTAAGGTTAGGCAGAATGCGCCATGCGCGGCTTGGTTGGAGGATATGATTATGGATGGAAAGAGCCTTATTGCCGGAACCTGGAAAGAAGGGGCCGGAACCTTCCCGTCCGCCCCCGCGAATGGTCCTTCGAAGATCTATTTTATGGGCACGGCGGATCTCGTGAATGAAGCCTGCGCCGCCGCAGAGGACGCCTTCTGGTCTTATGGCTATTCATCCCGTGACAACCGGGCAGCCTTTCTAGAAAAAATCGCTGATGAGATCGAGGCGCGTGGTACCGAGATTACCGAAATCGGAACGGCTGAGACCGGGCTTCCGGCAGCACGGCTTGAAGGCGAGCGCGGGCGGACAACCAGTCAACTCCGTTTGTTTGCCGCTCACATCCGCGCAGGAAATTATCTCGACATGCGTCATGATGGACCTCTGCCGGACCGTCAGCCTCTTCCGCGCCCCGACCTCAAAATGGTTCAGCGGCCAATTGGCCCGGTCGCTGTTTTCGGCGCTTCGAATTTCCCCCTCGCATTTTCGACGGCGGGCGGCGATACGGCAGCAGCCCTTGCTGCCGGTTGCCCGGTCGTAGTTAAAGGCCATCCGGCCCATCCCGGCACTGGCGAAATAGTGGCTGACGCCATCGACGCGGCTCGGCAGGCCCTGAACCTTCATCCAGGTGTCTTCAGCTTCGTTCACGACGGCGGCAATGCAGTCGGCAGCGCACTTGTTAAAAACCCTCTGATCAAGGCCGTCGGCTTTACCGGCTCGCTGCGTGGTGGCAGGGCGTTGTTCGATCTTTGCGCGGCGCGCGACGAACCGATCCCGTTTTTCGGTGAACTCGGATCGGTCAACCCGATGTTTCTTTTACCGCAGGCGCTTGCTGCCCGCGGTCCTGAGATCGCGAAGGGTTGGGCTGGTTCTTTGACGATGGGTGCCGGGCAGTTCTGCACCAATCCAGGGCTTGCTTTCGTGTCAGCGGGCGATCATGCGGAAACGTTTATCCAAGCTACGGCCGCGGCCCTTCATGAGACGGCAGAGCAGACCATGCTGACGGATGGCATTGCTCAGGCCTTTAGAGACGGGCGCGACCGGATAGCTGAAACACCGGATGTTGAAGCTCTGGTATCCGGCATGGCCGAGAACCGTTCGGTAAGTGCATTCTTATACCGGACGACATCCAAGGCTTTTGTCGCTAATCCCAATCTTGCGCATGAAGTTTTCGGACCGCTTGGTATCGTGGTGGTGGTTGACAGTCCGGATGATTATCGCCGCCTGATCGCGGGGCTTGAGGGACAGCTTACCGCTACGCTTCATATGGATGCGGGAGATTCCGAACGTGCCGCAGACCTGCTGCAGGCGTTGGAACGCAAGGCGGGACGCGTCCTTTTCAACGGTTTTCCCACAGGTGTGGAGGTCGCTGACAGTATGGTGCATGGTGGACCCTATCCAGCGTCCACCAATTTCGGTGCAACAAGTGTCGGAACGCTTGCGATACGGCGTTTTTTACGCCCAGTCTGCTATCAAAACATGCCTGCCGAGGTCGCATTCACAGCGTAAGGTAAGACACGAAGATATGGGCTTTCCGAATCTCCTTATTGCCTCTTAAAGAACTGCCAAATGCGCTCGTTAATCTGCGGACCGATCTCGTAGTACCAATGGGTATGGTTTGGGATCAGAACAAGTTCTGTTGAGTATCCCGCCTCTTTCATTCTGTTTCCAACGGCGCGCGCGCGGTCAACGCTGAAGATGTGATCCATATCACCGAGGTAATGGCGGATGGGCGGTTTGCGCCGACCGTGGTTGGATAGGTGACCGACCATGCCAACAGAAGGAAAGCCGCCATGGGTGGCGATCGCGCGAAACGGGGAATTCTCTTCCAATGCGAGCAGAGTCGCATAGACCCCGCCGGCTGAATGTCCGAACAGATAGACCCTTTGAGGATCGACACCAAAGCGATCGACGGCATCGGCAATGATTGCGCGGAATAAACTGGTTGGGTCGGCGGTTGTTGACCAAACGCTCCCACTCAAGCTGTCCGGTGCGATCAACACGAGGTCATACCGATTGGCAACGGATTGCCACATATCGACCACGGAAACAC
The DNA here is from genome assembly GCA_039180865.1 of Pseudomonadota bacterium. Classification (GTDB taxonomy): domain Bacteria; phylum Pseudomonadota; class Alphaproteobacteria; order Rhizobiales; family JACESI01; genus JBCDCU01. Next base: position 4,638 of record JBCDCZ010000173.1, read on the forward strand.
CGCTTCTGCCGCTGCCGTGGAGAAGGATTATCGCCGGTTTCTTCGTATCCCGTTTGGCGCTTCTCTTGACATAAGCATGGTAGCGTCTCGGGATCAGCCAGTGGTTGAGTGAGTGCGTTTCAAAACTATTTTGCGGCTCTGTATAAACGTATTCGGCAAGCGGGCCAGCGTCTGTGAAGCGCAGCTGAGAAACCGAAAATGCACCTCTTGAAGCGGCGGCTTGAGGGACTGCAGCCTGGGATTCGACCTGATCATCGCCCTGAAGGGACCATGCAAGAAAATAAGTGGCAGAGAACGTTAAGACGAATATGGAAACAACAAACAAAACAGCGCGAAACATAACGGGCTCGAATTTGTAATTGAAATACAGATTTTATAACCACCCAGTGTTTAAGTGCTGTAGTCGGTTTTGGTTAAAAATTCCTAAGGGAAGTGCGCATCGGTCTCTGGCACCTGTTCATTGTCCACTTTGACAATACTCGAAAACTAACCATCCGTTATACAGGTTGCACGCCGGTCTCCCACGGCGGATTGCTGCCGATGCGCTCAAGCAGGAAATCCATGAAGACGCGGACCTTTGTGGAAAGCACATTGGAGCGCGGATAGATAAGCCACAGGGCGGTCTCATCGGAAAAACGATAGTCTGCAAGCACCCGCACGAGACGTCCCGTCGCCAGATCCGTGTGGATGTTCCAGATCGAATTCGATGCGATTCCGGCACCTGCAAGGGTTGCAAGCTTGTGGCTCAACCCGTCATCGATGATGAGATTGCACTTGGCCGCCATCGGATCGAAGCGGGCCGCCGAGCCGTCTGGACCGATCAGGCCACGCGCGGAAAGGTCAGCAAAAGCGATCACATGATGGTTTTTGAGGTCGTCCGGCGTTTCGGGATGGCCGTGTTGCTCCAGATAGGCAGGAGATGCGCATAGGAGGCGGGTATCATTGGCAAGTTTGCGGGCGCGCAGGCTCGAATCCTCCAGCGACGCGTTGCGAAGCGCAAGATCATAGCTTCCTTCGATAAGATCCATCTGTTTGTCCGAGAGGCGCAGATCCAGTGTGAGATCAGGATGCATGGCTGTGAAGTCTGGCAATATCGGTACAATGAATTGCTGCGCAAACGTGCTTGAGGCAGTGAAGCGCAGCGTTCCGGATATTCGCGCCTGTCCCTGGCCGAGGGCTGCACGGGCAGCATCTTCGCGCGCGATGATATCGCGGGCATAGGGAAGAAACTCCGCTCCCTCCATCGACAGGGAGACCTTGCGGGTCGAGCGGTGAAGAAGATCCGCACCGATACTTTTCTCAAGTTTCGCCAGCCAGGCGCTAGCAACGGCTGGCGCGAGGCCAAGCTCGCGGCCTGCGGCACTGATGTTCAGCTTCTCGGCGGAAAGAACAAAAAGGCGAAGGGCATCGGTGTCCATATTATCTTTAAAACCCGAATTCTGATATCCGAAATATGCTCTTTATTTAGGGTTAGGCAGATTTCATATCCTTTGCAACAGGCTCACCCGTCATAGAGACAAAGGAAAGAAAATCATGGTCAGCAATTCCAGTCTTGCCGTTACAGCCACAAACGAAGCCTGGGTGCTGGATGTGGCCATGAATTTCATGGCCGACCCCGACTACAAGCCGCAGCTTGAGGCGCGCACGGCGGGATCAACGAGCTTACACTTCGTCATCGAAGGCATTGACGATCTCGCCTGACGAAGCGCCGCGCAATAACAGCCGCAAATCATCATCCCCACAACACGTTGAAGAAAAGAGGTTTTCAATGCCCAGTACAGCCAGCGTAAACTATCACGTCCACCGCCCGGAACGTCAGGCCTTCCACATCGATGCAGGCGGTGTCGAAGGGCGGATCATCCACCCGGATTATGCCCTCAACACGATCGATGTTCTCGACGCCCGCAGTGAAACGTCAGTGAGTTTCAAGGAAGACAGTCTAGGCTTTTTCAAAACGCCGTCTGCCGTTTCAGACTTTGAAAACGGTGATGCGTGGCGGGACAATTATGACGAAGAACTGACCGCCATCTTGAAGCGTGAAATCAGTGCGACGGAAGTCGTCATCTTCGATCATACCGTGCGCATTGATGATCCGAATGCGAACAGGAAACCAGCGCGCAATGTTCACAGCGATTACAGTCCGGAGGGGGCAAACCGGCGTCTCGTCGATATTCTCGGGGCCGAACGGGCCGCAGAATGGGCGAAGGGTCATTTTGCCTTCATCAATGTCTGGCGTCCGGTCGGGTCGCCAATCAATTCCGCACCGCTTGGTTTCGTTCGTCCATCGAGCGTCCACGACGAAGACTGGATTATGATCGACCTGATCTATCCGGACCGCAAAGGACACATTATGGGCCTTGTCGCCAATCCGGAGCATGAATGGATTTACCGGTCGAAAATGACGCCGGATGAGATTGCCGTCTTCAACATTTTTGACAATCGCGGGCAGGCGCCAATTGGGCATTCAGCAATTGACATGGTGGAAGACCCGGCGCTTTCGAGAACGCGTAAGAGCATCGAAAGCCGGACTTTGGTGCGGTATTAGGGATGGCCTTGAAGGAGAACCAGACCATGCCGGAGAAAGCGATGACTGATCAGCGTGTGCTTGAAGCAGCTGGATCCAGTGGTTTTCGCACGCTCAACAGCGCTTACAATTCTGTTTTCCGGCCGGGCAAACTCAGTATCGGGTTTGTGGTCCCGCTTGAAGCCCATGCCAACCGGCCGGTGGCGGATATGGAGCGCCATATCGAACGGGCAAAGCTTGCCGATGATCTCGGTTTTGCGTCGTTGTGGCTCCGCGATGTGCCGTTCAATGTGCCGAATTTCGGCGATGCCGGTCAGGTCTTTGATCCCTTCGTCTATCTGGGCCTCCTGTCGGGCGCGACGCGCAGGATTGGGCTTGGTGTTGCGAGCATCATTCTGCCGCTCCGGCATCCTGCTCATGTCGCGAAAGCCGCAGCCTCGGCGGATCAGCTTTCCGGCGGGCGCCTTCTTCTCGGTGTCGCGTCCGGCGATAGGCCCGAAGAATATCCGGCCATGAACAGGACGTTTCATGACCGGGGCGAACGGTTTCGCGAAAGCCTCGCTTATCTGCGTGCGATGGCTGATGATTATCCAGGTCATACCGGCGAGCATGGTACGCTTGCCGGTACGATGGACCTTCTCCCGAAGCCTGTTGCGGGCCGGATCCCGGTGCTGATAACCGGGGGAAGTCAGCAAAGCCCGGATTGGGTCGCCGTAAATGGCGACGGCTGGATGACATATCCGCGCGATGCGTCTTCGCAAGCCCGCCTGGTTGCTGATTACCGGGCCCGCGCGGAAAAGGCCGGAGCGCCTGATAAACCGGTCATGCAATCGCTTTACATCGACCTTGTTTCAGAGAAGGACGCTGCGCCGGGCCCGATCCATCTCGGTTTTCGCTCAGGCATTGATTTTCTAAGGACTTATCTGCGCGATCTGCAGGCGCTCGGCATCAATCACGTTGCGCTCAATTTGCGCTTCAATACCGCGGATGTTGAAGACACGATGAAGCGTCTTGCGGACGATTTGTTATCCGAATTCGAGACAGGGGAATGAAGAAGATGGCTAAAACAATTCTTATCACGGGTTCGACTGACGGGATCGGGCTTCTTGCCGCTAAAATGCTGGCAGAAGATGGACACAGAATTCTCATCCACGGGCGCAGTGAGGAGAAGCTAGCCAATGCTCGCGCCTCGATTAATGGCGATGTGGAAGGATATCTTGCCGATCTTTCGTCCTTGGAGGATGTTGCGGCACTCGCCGAGACCATTCGCACTCGGCAGGAGAAGCTGGATATCCTCATCAACAATGCCGGTATCTTCAAGACGCCGAAGCCGATCCTGTCGAATGATCAGGACGTGCGTTTTGTCGTGAACACGCTTGCCCCGTATCACCTGACAAAGGCGCTTCTTCCGATCATGCCGGAAGACGGGCGCATTCTTAATCTGTCATCGGCTGCACAGGCACCGGTCAATATCGACGCTTTGAAGGGCGCGGTGAAGCTGGATGATATGGGGGCTTACGCGCAGAGCAAACTCGCGATCACGATCTGGTCGGAAGCGCTGTCCAAAGACCTGCCGAATGGACCCATCGTGATTGCCGTGAATCCCGGCTCGCTCCTTGCGTCGAAAATGGTGAGAGAAGGTTTCGGTGTTGCCGGAAACGATCTCGGGATTGGCGCCGATATCCTGTGTCGTCTCGCTCTTGACGACACATTTGCGGATAAGAGTGGCCAGTACTGGGATAATGATTCAGGCCGCTTTTCAAAGCCCCATCAGGCAGCGCAAGATCCTGCCCATGTCAGTGCTGTGATGGCCGCTATTCAAGAGATGACCGGGCTCTAAAGCTCTCAACTATCGGCAAGGATAGGGCGGCGTCGTCCTTGATCTGACCACCGCGATTTCACAGGCGACCAGGAATGGCTTTTTTAAATTGGCAGCAGAAACGTTGTTACAAAGCGAAGGATACCGCCTGACGTTCCGCGCACGCGCCGGTCCGTCGTATCGCGCACATAATCGTTGCCACGTTCGGTTGTGATATTGAATGAACTTAAGAAGGCATTGAGGGTGGAGAGGCTGGCGTCGACGTGAAACCTGATCGGCGCATTCCAGGCGACCAGGCCGGTCGGGTCGAATGGACTGCGCCTAGTTTTTGTCGCGCTAATGTCCGGCGCTGAGAGTGTCTTGAAATAGATCGTACCTGGTCCTTCGGCGGAGTAATAGATGATCCGGCCAAGGATGAGCGAACTGAGCGACAATGACGCGACACGGCGAAAATTTATGCCCTTGCTGAAGCCGACGAGATCGTTCCACCTGAACATCACGACTTCACCCTCCCGCAGCTTCCACTCGATAATCTCTTTGGGTGGATCGATTGTGATTTTTGCCGGGAAATTTGCGGGCCCTGAACGGTTTCCCTCAACATGCTGAAACGAGAAGCGACGGCTCAAAAGACGCGGAAGGAGGAAGCGGAACCCGAGCGGGAAGCTGCGCGCTGGCGGCGGACCCTGCAATTGAATGTCGTGATAACAATAGTACCGGTCTTCCGAGACATCCTTTCTGACTGTGAAGGCACTGTTCTTGCGGGTGATCTTGGCTTTCTCCCGAAACG
>JBCDCZ010000174.1:0-9713 GCA_039180865.1 Pseudomonadota bacterium
GCTGCCTCCCGTAGGAGTCTGGGCCGTGTCTCAGTCCCAGTGTGGCTGATCATCCTCTCAGACCAGCTATAGATCGTCGCCTTGGTGAGCCGTTACCTCACCAACTAGCTAATCTAACGCGGGCCCATCTATCAGCGATAAATCTTTCTCCCGAAGGACGTATACGGTATTAGCACAAGTTTCCCTGAGTTGTTCCGTACTGATAGGTAGGTTCCCACGCGTTACTCACCCGTCTGCCACTCCCCCGAAGGGGCGTTCGACTTGCATGTGTTAAGCCTGCCGCCAGCGTTCGTTCTGAGCCAGGATCAAACTCTCAAGTTGAAAATTTGAGCTGGCAAAAATCGCACGTTTGACGAGGACACACATATTCTAAAGACCGAAGTCTTTATCCATGGTGTCATAGAAACGTACGACCGCCAAAGTCATTTGATCGAGACCCTCATAAAGAGAGGTCCGATCCGCAAGGCCTTCGCCGTCTACGTTTCTCTTTCTTCATATTCAATTGTCAAAGAACGGATAACTTGACCGCGAAGTCGAATTATCAACGGAAAGCGATGCTTTCCGCCAAAGACCGCTTTCGGTTGCCCGGGTGGTGTCTTTTATTGATTTCACCGAAGCGAAGGAGACTGGCGCCAGAAGCGCGTCGCCCCGTCGGTGAAGCGGGTTATAGTCTGAGGCAGCCAAACGAGTCAACGGATTTTTTTGGATTTTTTCTAAAAAAAATTCGCGCTGTTCGAAGCCCTGAATTCCACCGGATTTATCCACATATTAGCCGAAAAATACGAAACGCAGAAGAACGGGTTCTTGCGGATTGTGGAAGGATTGTGGAAACGCCGCGCAGCTTTTTTTGGGCGAAGAAAATCGACAACCAGCGCTCTGAGCGAAAGTCCAATTGCACAGCCCCATATATTATAATGTATAGGCGCGATTACAGATGTCGGTTTTGGGCGAAAAAGGGTTGTATTTTTGCCCATTTCAACCGATAAATTGAATTGGGACAAATTTTCAGCCGGTTCATGGGGGACCGACTGATCGGCCAGGTTGGGACCGGAGGGTTGGCCGCTCCATTTGCGCTGTATGAAAACCTCACGTGCTACCAAGAAGCGGGCGCGCAATGCGCCGTTGCCTTCCGAATTGTTCGGGACCACGCCTGCCCTTTCATCTGAGAAAGGAAAAGCGGGGCCTCCAGACAGCCGCGATGTCAGCCTTCGTTGGCTTGCGGGAACGATTCTGACAGGCGTGACATCGATTACGCTCATGGGCGGAGCTCTAACGGCTGCGCTTGAGGGCCAGGATGCGTTTGTCGTGCCAAGCCTTGAGGCACAGCAGCCCGCCAATCTTTACAGTCTTGCCTCAGCGGATGCCGACGCAACGGTCTATTCCGAAAAAGGTGATCGCCCGCTTCCTGTGAAAATCGAGAAACAGGAAAAAGAGATTCTACGCCTCAGCACCCTGACCCGCGTCGAGGGCGGCAAAGAGCGCGTGCGTACCCGGCCCTTTGCACGAGTTTCTGCGAAACTTGCAAAGCGCGTCGACGATCCGTCTTTCGACATTCCGAAATTTGATCCTGTCACGATCTTCTCAAGCGATGAGAAATTCCGCGAAAAAGGCGACGAAGACATACTCTATGGTGCTCAGGTCGACGATGAAATCGCGATGCAGCATTTGCCAATGCCGCTCGAGGCATCGGACTTCTCCCATGACCGGACATTCTCAGATGACGAAATCGAAGCGAACCTTCGCCAGCGCCTGCCAATCCTGAAAGCGTCCCTCGGTGATGGCAGCATCCTCGCCTATGCCGGTGCGATTCCTTATGTCGATCCAGCCCGGTTTGAGCCGGAACGAACGATCCAGACAGCACGGATTACGACGAACGAAGACGGCGTCATCATCAAGCATGAAAACGTCTCGACCTTCGCCAAAACCAACCGGTACATGAGTGTTGCGGAAATTTCCCGCGAAGAAGTCATCGATATCGACAGCGAACAGCCGGTGACCGAAGTCGTTTCAGCGGATCCCGCCCTTAGAAAAACCGCTGACACACTGGTTTCTGCGTTCCGCGAACATGCCGGCAAAACAACACTCACCGATCGTCATGAATTGCGGCTCGCCTATGCCGGCAATGTCGGCGATGAACGTCCCGACATCATCAGTCTTTTCGAAGAAGGCAGCCACGTCCTGACGATGGCCCGAACCGATACCGGGCATTATGTCGAGATGGATAAACCATCCGGGAACCTCGTCACTGAAGAGACCGCTGAACCGGAATATGCCCCGCTCTCGGACACCTATCGCGCGATATACGAAACCGCATTGAAGAAAGAGATCCCGGCTCCGCTGATACGCGACCTTGTCAGGATTTACGCCTTCGACGTCGATTTCCGCCGCCAGATAACCGCCACCGATGAAATGGAGGTCTTCTACTCGCTTGATCCCGAATCGGAGATCGCGACCGAGGATTCAGAAATTCTCTACACCTCCATCACGCTCGGAGACACAAAGCGGCGTTATTATCGCTTTAAAACCAGCGATGACGGCGAAGTCGATTACTATGACGAGAACGGCCGCAGCGCGAAGAAGTTCCTGATGCGCCAACCTGTTCCTCGCGCCCGGTTCCGCTCAGGTTTTGGCTGGCGGAAACACCCGATCCTGGGCAAGACCCGCCTTCACCGGGGCGTAGACTGGTCGGCTCCCCGCGGCACACCGATCTTTGCGGCAGGTAACGGGGTTATCGAAGAAGCCCGCTGGTTCGCTGGCTATGGGCGTTGGGTCAAAATCCGCCATACCAACGGATATAAAACCGGTTACGCTCATATGAGCCGCTTTGCGAAGGGCATTAAACCTGGAACCCGGGTCCGTCAGGGTCAGGTCATCGGGTATGTCGGCTCTACCGGCCTGTCTACTGGCCCACACCTCCATTATGAGGTGATCGTCAACGGGCGTCATGTGAACCCGATGCGGATTCGTCTTCCCCGCGGACGCGTTCTCTCTGGCGACCAGCTTGCTGCTTTCGAAACCGAGCGCGACAGGATCAACCGTCTCCTCGATGGATCCGGCGAACAGCAAAACCAGCGGATCGCTCTGAACAGCCGCCAGTAAACAGATTTATTCTCTGGTATAATGGGCACCACGCCCAATGGAGAATGAATCATGATCCGACGCTTTTCGACTGCCCTCGCCACAGCCGGTCTCATTTTCGCAACCAGTGCGCAGAGCGGTACCGTTTTCGAGAACCAATTCGGTGAATGGCGTGTCTACAATCAGGCGTGGCTCGGCGTTTGCCCCATGGAGCATATTCCAACCGCCGACCGCACCGTTTCTTATTACAGAACCCATTGCTGGGCGGTTGCGGGAACGCTCCTTGCCAACGAATTCAACTTTCCGGTTTACTCGTTCCGGATCTATCGGGACCGCACGGACGGATCGATGGAGATTTCCTTCACACATGCCCCACTGGAAGCAACGGACCGCCTCGACCAAAGCCGTCCGCTGGTGCTGAGGGTCGACAATGATCCGGCATTTACACTCGACTTTGCGAGCGATCTGGAAACGCGACACAACACGGTAAATGTCTATTATCCGAAAAACCGTGAGACCACCGACGCGCTCATAAGTGCCATGCGCGCTGGCGCTAATTTGACCGCGACAGTGCCTCTATTGCGCGAAGGCGTAGCGACCGAAGACGCCGCCTCCATCTGGCTTTATGGAATAAGAGCAAGTGAGCGTTTCATGCGCGCCTATGCGAACGGGCACCCCTAAGAGCTATTGCTGAGCATCCGCTGAGCTATTCTGCAATAACCACACCTTCACGTCGTGGATCAGCACCGCCCTCCAATTGCTCATCTTCGATGACGAGGCCATGCAGGCCGGAATTAAGCGGCACCGTGACAGTGTCGTAGCCGAGTGCGCGCAAGGGGGCATCGAGGGCGACTGCAGCAGTGCTGTCTTCAAGCGCAAACGCGCCAAAACGGTTCGCAAAATGCGGCAGGTTGATCGCCTCTTGGATGTTCATGTCCCAATCCACCAGCGCGATGATGGCTTTTGCCACATAAGGAATGATCCGGCTCCCACCGGGGCTTCCGATCGCGATGTAAGGTTCACCACCTTTCATGACAATCGTGGGCGACATGGACGAGCGTGGACGCTTTCCTGGCGCAATAGCGTTCGCGACAGGAAGGTTATCGATGTGGGTAATAAACGAGAAGTCGGTCAGCTGATTATTGAGCAGAAAGCCGCCAGCCATCAGATTAGAGCCGAATGCGCTTTCTATACTCGCTGTCATCGAAACCACATTTCCAAACGAATCACGGATAACGAAATGCGTGGTCGAGGGAATTTCGCGCGATGGATCGTCGGCAAAATTCAGCGCATGATCGAACAGCGGCTCACCGGCCGGTGCATCTTCAAGCTTCTTTCCGACTTCAAGAAGCCTTGCCCGCCGTTTCAGATAATCCCGGCGCACAAGGCCTTTAACCGGCACTGCGACGAAATCTATGTCAGCCACATAACGGGCACGATCGGCAAAGGCGAGCCGTGTCGCATCACCAATCATCTGAAGGCTCTCAAGTGTATTCGGCCCAAGTGCTGCGATGTCAAAGTTTTCGAGAATGCCGAGAATTTGACCAACGGCTATACCGCCGGACGTTGGCGGACCCGCACCACAGACATTCAGACCACGATAGACGACACAGACCGGTTCGCGCTCCCGGATCTCGTAAATCGCCATATCCGTCATCGATAGAGGGCCCGGTTTGATCTCCGCGCTTTGGACTGCATCAACAATCTTCTGCGCGATCTCGCCGGTATAAAAGACATCAGCACCCTCTTTTTGAAAAAGCGCTAAGGTCTCTGCATATTCCGGGTTTTTGAGGAGGTTTCCCTGGGGCTTTCCGTTGCCATCGGGCGTCAGGAAGTAATCGCGGCTCTTTTGGAATTGACCAAGCGTTTCGACGCGCCCTGCGATCAGGCCGGCAAGGCGTGGAGAAATTTCAAAACCGTCTTCAGCAAGCTGCCGCGCATGGGAAAGAAGGGGTGCCCACTCGCTTTTCCCATATTTCTGATGGACCTCCCAAAGCAGTTTCGGCATACCCGGGACCCCAACGGACATACCGCTGACAACGGCGTCGAAGAAGCGCAGTGGCTTTCCATCTTCATTCAGAAAATGCGTTGGCTTAACATTGAGCGGCGCGGTTTCACGCGCATCGAAATTGACAAGGCGTTTTGCACTGTTGTCCCAGTACATAAGGAAAGCCCCGCCGCCGAGCCCGGAGGATTGGGGTTCTGTTAGTCCGAGCGTCGTCTGGACGGCAACCATGGCGTCGATGGCATTGCCACCATTGCGGAGGACCGCAGCACCCGCTTCGCTTGCGTGCGGATTGGCAGTCGATACCATCCAATCCTTACCGATCACCGGTGACGCGGAACTCCGGTCGACTGCACCCACCTGGTCTTCGGGCTGGACGGCATCCGCAGCCTGTTGAGCAAAGGCAAAAGTCGTCTGCACGAGCAGTGCGGCAAGCAAGCTGCTGATCACACCCGTTCTGGAAATCCGCATTTCGGCAGTCCCGTTAAAAACCTAACAATTCCTTTTTAGAATCAAATCTCAAAAAGGGGAACAAATATGACGGTAAGGGAAACACGCACCGAAGGCTTTCTATTCGGGCTATTGCACATATAATTCGGCTTGAATCAGCCCCGATCAGGGGACAGAGTTGCGGGACGTTTGATACCGCTCCGCACGAGTACAAAAATAGTAAGGCGGGAAGCATGGCTGACAATCAGCTTGAAGACCGAGACGGTGACGACGCCGGAGACGGGCATCACCACCACCATCATGGAGAAAACTCCGCGCTGTCCGACACAGCTTTGAGGGTGAAAAGCCTTGAATCCCTTCTCGTTGAAAAAGGCTACATCAAACGCGAGGCGCTCGACATTATCGTCGATACTTATGAAAACCATGTTGGGCCTCGCAATGGCGCAAAAGTCGTCGCAAAGGCTTGGGCGGATCCGGAGTATCTCGATTTCTTGCGCCGTGATGCGACGGAAGCAATCCGCTCCCTTGGTTTTGAGGGGCGGCAAACCGAGCATATGAAAGCAGTCGAGAATACCCCAGACGAACACAATATGGTCGTGTGCACGCTGTGTTCCTGTTATCCTTGGCATGTCCTCGGGCTTCCACCGGTCTGGTACAAATCGCCACCTTACCGTTCGCGTTCTGTGATCGACCCGCGAGGTGTCCTCGCTGATTTCGGTGTCACACTTTCCGATAACGTCGACATTCGGGTTTGGGATTCCACGGCGGAACTGCGCTACATCGTTATTCCGATGCGACCAAAAGGCACGGACGGATGGACGGTAGAAGCCCTTGAAGACCTGGTCACTCGCGATTCAATGATTGGAACCGGCCTTCCATTGGCACCTGGTGAGACGGCTAAAGGATCCACAATATGAATTCGGCACATGATCTCGGCGGTATGCAAGGCTTCGGCCCAGTCATTCCGGAACCGGTCAATCCGGTGTTTCACGGCGACTGGGAAGCCAGGGCGCTCGCCATCACCCTTGCCATGGGGGCATCCGGTAAATGGAACATCGATAAATCGCGGCATGCACGCGAAAGTTTGCCGCCAGCTCAATATCTGACGTCAACCTACTATGAGATCTGGATTGCAGCCCTGATAAAACTCATGATCAGTGAAGGTCTTGTCAGCGAGACGGAGGTGGCAACGGGAAAATCGGAAGCCCCGCCGGCACCAGTTGCCGGTGTGCTCGAGCCGGAAAAAGTGGTAGGCGTCCTGAAAGCGGGCGGTCCTTGTGACAGGCCTGCCGACACAGCTGCCCGGTTCGCGCCCGGCGATAAGGTGCGTGTGATAAAACGAAACCCTCTCGGCCATACGCGGGCACCGCGATACGTTCGTGGAGTTATCGGTACGATCGCAGCGGTGAACGGTGGTTACGTCTATCCGGATTCCAATGCCCACGACCTCGGCGAAGACCCTCGCTGGCTCTACACTGTCGAGTTTGCGGCTCAGGCCGTCTGGGGAAAAGAAGCGCGACCCGGCGACCGGATCATGGCCGACCTTTGGGAGCCCTATCTTGAAACGCCCTAACGACGTGGCAATCCCGCAAAGTCTCCGCGAAGCGCTGCCGGACCTTCCTATCGAAGGAGATCAGCCGGTTTTTGCAGAACCCTGGCACGCAGAAGTCTTCTCAATAGCTTGCCTGCTGCACGAAAACGGTCATTTCACCTGGACAGAATGGGCAAGAACCCTGGGCGCCGTTATCGCGGAAATGCCGGATGATACTGCCTATTATAAGTGTTGGTTGACGGCACTCGAACGCCTCACTCTACATAAGGGTATCCTGGACGCAGAGCTTCTTCAGGACCGTTATAACGCTTGGGATGAGGCTGCCCGGTCCACACCGCACGGACAATCCATTAAACTCAAAGAGCCGCAATGAGGCCGGCTGACAGGATGAGGCATTCATGAGTGGTCAATCCTTCTTTCAGGGCCTGTTATCCAGTGTCTTCGATCGGGGCATTTCCTTCTCGCGCCAATCCGACAATCGACCGATTCTCGAACTGGCGGAAGCCCTTGTTTCGGAGCGTGGAGAGGTCTCCGGCACCAAAATCGCCCATGCGCTCCTCACGAAATACCAAACCCTAAGCACCGAAGAACGCGAAACCTTTCTGCTCGAAATCAACGATGCCTTCGACGTTGACGCGACCGATGTGATGCATGCTGCGGAAAACTATGCCCGCGATCAATCTGCACCCAATCTGAAACGCTTACAGGAAGTCGCCGAGCCGCGGCGTCTTGAGTTGTTGAGACGCCTTAATGCCGCACCGGGCGGTACGCAAAGCCTTGTCCGTATGCGTGAGGATATCTTGGCACTTGTCAGGAAGCACAATCAGTTAAAGCGAACCGATGTCGACTTCGAGCATCTCTTCTCGTCATGGTTCAATCGCGGTTTCCTGGTGATGCGGCCGATCGACTGGCAAACGCCAGCTCATATTCTCGAAAAGATCATCACCTACGAGGCGGTCCATGCGATCGACAGTTGGGACGATCTGCGTCGCAGATTGTTGCCAGAGGACCGCCGGTGTTTCGCCTTCTTTCATCCGGCTATGCCTGATGAACCTTTGATCTTCGTCGAGGTCGCTCTCACCAACAAAATCGAGAATTCAATACAAGAGGTCCTAGCCGAAGAGCGCACCATAATCGCCGACACCGAAGCGACGACGGCTGTCTTCTACTCGATCTCGAACTGCCAGCAAGGCCTGAAAGGCGTTTCCTTCGGCAACATGCTCATCAAGCAGGTTGCTGACGATCTGTCACACAGCCTTCCCAATCTGAAGACTTTCGTCACCCTTTCACCGGTACCAGGCTTCATGTCGTGGTTGCATGAGGAAGCGGACCGGGATCCAGAATCAAAAGCAAAAGAGGCGTTGGATTACATCCGCGGCGCAGCGCGAGCAGGCGATGTTTACGAAGACCCGGACATGCAGCAAACACTGACAGGTCTTGCGGCGCGTTACTTCCTGATCGAAAAGCGCAGCGACAGGCAGCCTGTGGATCCGGTTTCGCGGTTTCATCTCGGGAATGGCGCCAGCATTCGGCAGATCAATTGGGCCGGTGACGTATCAGAGAAGGGCTATACCCAATCAGCCGGTATCATGGTGAATTATCTCTACGACCTGAATGAAGTTGAAGAAAACCACGAAGCCTACGCCAAAAACCGGGATATCAAAGCCCATAAAGCAATCAGGACGATGGCAGAGAAGAATCGCCCGCAAAAGCAGGAAAACGCGCCCGATCAAGCAACAAAACAGGCGCCGAACAACCCGGATGCGGCAACCGCTAACCAGCCTATAAACGGAAACGACGGAGAAAAAGCGTCACAAGCGCTTGAGGATCTTTAGGACAAAGCTTCGTGGGTAGCGCCTAAGCACGCGGAACCATGCAGTCTCATTTAGGGACGTTCGAATGCGTCTTTCAGGCGTTGCATCTGACCGGCCAACGGATTGTCGCCCGCCGAGGTATCGGTCTTCTTCTCGTCGAGCGCCTCGTCGAAATGCATGATCTGTTCCTGCAGACGCTGCGACCGCTCAATCAGCAATTGCAATTCGCCCGGCAGATGGGTCCAGTTCTTCGCTTGTGACATCACGTCCTGGGCTTTGAGCTTAACCTTTTGCCGCTCTTCGCGTGCCTGTTCGATCGTCATCTCGCCTTCACTGACAGCGCGTTGCAGCAAGAGCCAGGAGGCAAGCTGCATGAGCCGTGTGGTAAGGCGCATCGATTCCGTCGCATAAGCAAGCGATGCTTCACGCTCAAGCAGTTTCGACTGCGTCCGTCCGGTGGTATCGAGATAGGTAGCCGCCTCCTCCACGAGGGTCATGCCCCGGTCGAACAGGTCGAGGAATGCCGGCGACTGCAACAAATGACCACTGAAGGCAACGACGCCGTCGTGATCCGCGATATCATTCTTTTCTCTGAAATCCGACATATGCCCGCAATCCCGCATAACGCCAAAACTACACTCAGGATCATTGCAGTTTAGGTCAAATCTGTTTGAAAGCACAAGAGCAGGTGTGCCAGGTCAGCACGATAACAATTAGTTAAGGTTAAAAAAAAGCCGCTCTAAAGAAAGCGGCTAAGTTAAAACAGGGAGGCGTCAAACTGGGTGGAACATCCACCCGGCCAAGAATCTCGCGA